>JANQPU010000033.1 GCA_028285315.1 Acaryochloris sp. IP29b_bin.176 | reverse complement strand
GAGCTGGAGATACATCATTTGCAGCCCATCTTTTTTCTTGTCTATCTGGTTATTGCCCAAGTAGCAAGGTGTTCACGGGACATGTCGCCCTCTCAGGATGGTGAGTTAATCCATCAAACCTTCTTAGATGAATTTATGGATAAGGTCCATACCTATCGGAACCGTCTTCTCAAGCGGGGTTCATGAATACATCTCTGTGAGCAAGCTGCCCCTTAGAAACTTGAACCTCCGCAAATTTCTGAAATCGTTTCCCAGGTCCCTTGAGGATCAAAAAACCGGGCCACATAGTTATGGTTCAACAACTCGTCCGTCAAAACCCAGTCATACTGTTCACTGCGTTTAGTCCGCACCACATCCGCTAGACGCAGCGGGTTAGCAGGGCCTAGATTAACCAAAGATTGTAAATAAGGCATCAGCTCATCCGGTTCCACCCCTTTGACCTTAATCCCTAGCCCCTCTTGGCTGGCCTTCAAGCCACTATCTAGCAGCAGCATCTGTAGCGTATTCATCACTAAGCTGCCCCGCCACGGAAAAAGCAAGACCTGCTCATCTTCACCAACGATATATTCCTGATCCAAACCACAGTCGCGAAAGTGACTTCTGGCTTCCCCTAAGAGTTCTTTAGCGGTTTCATCCAGGTAAATGGGTACATCTGTTGAACGATAAATCTCTCGCATGGTTTGCCGCACTCGATCATGGACAAAACTACTGCTGCCCCCAAACTGGGGGGCTTGTCCCTCCCCTTCCGCTGGGGTCACCATCACCACTTGTTTTTCGCTGTCTACAGACTGGACTTGCCAGCGCCGACCTGCAAATAGCAATACCATCTCTTCTGCAATCGGCATTGAAGTGGGTAAGGTGCCCAACACATTTTCTGGGGTACTAATTCGGTACTCTTCTGTTGTGAAAAATGCGGTGTAAAACGTGTAGTGATTGACCAGGCGTTCTCCTTTAAGGCCCAACAACAATAAACCATCCTGGCTTTGCTGGATCAGATCGCGTTCCCCTAAACAGCGCAATAGCTTAATAAACAGACTCTGCTTCATTTCTTGGAAGGGGCCTTGCTCGCAGAGGTCATGCCAAGCTTGATCGGCGCGAATACCACCCTGTTGGGCAATGCTGGATAAGATCTGTTGAACCAGGGTGGAAAGGTGCAAGCGTCCGGTAATGGGCGGCTCATACCAGCCTTCCAGCAGCAGATTGAGAATTGCGATCGCTTGCACTAAATCGGGATATAACGCCTGTTCTGGGGAAGTATAAGCATCCAGTGAAGGCACCGATACATAGACCCGCATAATGGCCGGATCGCCTGCCCGTCGGCCTGAGCGTCCCAGGCGCTGGCGGGTACTCGCTACTGAGCTGGGCGGACCAATCTGGGCAATCGACTGGACGGCTCCCACATCAATCCCCATCTCTAAGGTCATCGTACAAATGACGTTGACGGGATGATCACGCTTGAGGGCTGCTTCCGCCTCCGCCCGTAGCTCCTTTGAGAGACTGCCATGATGGGGCAGAAACTCATTGGGGACTCGGTATTCTGCCGATAAGTTGCGCAAAATATCGGCGTACCGTTCCACCTGGCGGCGACTGTTGATAAAGATTAGATTCTTGTCTCCTCGCAAGGTTTGGAAGAGATGCTGAGCAATTGCCAAGGCATCCGGGGGCGGCATCGTTTCATCTTCCTCCTCGTCGGGGTCTGGGGTCGGCAACGAACGATAGCCTCGCAGTTGTAGTTTTAGCTCATCCCCTTTAGCAAAAGACTGCACGAGCTGCACCTGCTCTGGCTGTCCCGGACGCAAGAACTCTGCTGCTAAAGACATATCCCCCAAGGTGGCGCTCAATCCTATTCGGGGTACGGGATGACCGACCACTTGCTCAACCCGCTGCATTAGGGATTGGAGTTGTCGACCCCGCTCAATACTTATAAAGGAATGCATTTCATCAATGACGATGTAGGACAACGAAGTAAACAGTCGGCCTAGTTCTTGCCCTCGCAGGACAAACAGCGCTTCTAAGGATTCGGGGGTAATCAGAAGCACGCCCGCCGGTTGTTTGAGCAATCTCTGCTTTGGACCCGAGCCAATATCGCCATGCCACGGACACACTGGCACATCCAGGTAATCGCCAATGGCCGATAGACGGCGGTGCTGATCATTGATCAAGGCTTTTAGCGGTCCCAGTCCGATCACCTGAATTCCCTTAGCAGGCTGATCGACCAGTTGCGAAAAAATAGGTAGAAAAGCGGCTTCTGTTTTACCTTGGGCAGTGGCAGCTGTGATAATGACATCCTTGTCTCCAGCCAGAATGGGAGGGATTGCCAACTCCTGAATTTCCCGCAAAGACGGCCATTTTTTGCTGGCAATCCACTGTTGAACGCGCGGATGAAGGCGATAAAAGTTGGAGGAGGTAGGAGCAGTCACGTTGCAGGCTCAGCAATGAACATTGCTAAGAGCTTAGTCGATCGCTGGCAGGGTGAAAAAGAACGTGGTGCCTTTACCCACCTCAGATTCAAAATCAATCTGTCCACCATAGTTCTCAACGATTTTCCGGCAAATGGACAGGCCAATTCCCGTGCCTGGATACTGATCGCGGGGGTGTTGGCGGGCAAACATGGTGAACACGCGATCGCGAAATTCCGGTGCAATACCAATCCCCATATCCTGCACAGAGATCTGCCAGTGTGGACCTTGGCGTTGGGCTTTGACAGTAATATGTGGCGGTTGTTCACCATGAAACTTCAATGCATTGCCGATCAAGTTTTGTAGTAGTTGTGTAATTTCTACTTTCCCGATGATCACTGTTGGTAACAGATCATAAATAATCCATCCTTTCTTTTGTTCAAGCAAGAGACTGTAATCACTTGCAATTTGTTGCACAACAGTATTTAGATCAACCTTTTCAGGTGGTTGATCCTGACGACCAACGCGAGAATATTGCAGCACGGATTGTACTAACGCATCCATCCGCTCGGCACCATCAATGATGTAATTGAAGTAGCAGCGACCCTTGTCATCAATTTGGGCTGCATAATCTTCTAGCAGTAACTCAGAAAAACTTCTAATTTTGCGTAATGGCTCTCTCAGATCGTGGGAGGCAACATAGGCAAATTCTTCTAAATCCCGATTCGATCGCTTCAATTCTGAGATAGCCTGCTCTAAGGCAACCTGGTTTTGCTTCGACACCGTAATATCCAGACCGCAGCCTATCATCCCCGCAAACTGATCGGCGATATATCGAGGTATACCGGTATTGAGGATCCAGCGGTAGGTGCCGTTGCGATCGCGCCGTCGATATTCCAGATGTAAGAGAATCTCTTCAGCAAAGCAGGTCTGGATTTGGTCAAGAAACCGAGATCGGTCATCAGGGTGAATTGTGTCCAACCAACCCCAATTCGTCTCTTGCTCTAGAGAACGGCCCGTAAAAGTTTGCCAAGTTTGATTGACATAGGTGCACAGTTGTTCAGCATCGCAGACCCAAATCAGAGCTGGTAAAGAGTCAGCTAGCGATCGAAATCGAGACTCACTTTCTTGCAATTGGGCATTGGCATTCACCAGGGCATCAATACTCTGGTTAATATTCTCTTGTAACTGGCAGTTAGCTTGTTCTAAAGAGCCAGCTACCTCTTTGAAGGGGGTGATGTCAATGCAAGACCCTACATAGCCCAAAAATTCTCCGTTTGCTAAAAAATGAGGCCGTCCAGAATCCAGGAGCCAGCGGTAGTCACCCGCATGATTGAGGTAACGATATTCTGTTTGCAGCGATCGACGCTGTTCAAATGCAAAGGCAAAGGTCGATAGACAATCATGAACATCTTCAGGGTGGATACCTGTCACCCACCCTTCCTCGATTTCTCGTTTCAAAGTTCTACCTGTGAATTTCAGCCATTCTGCGTTGAAATATGTGCGTCGATTTTGGTTATCCGCCACCCAGATCAAGGCTGGTGAACAATCAGCCATGGCTTGAAATCGCTGTTCACTCTCAATCCTTTTGACCTCAGCAAGCTTGCGATCGCTAATATCTTGCATAAAACAGTAATGGCCCAGAAACTTACCTTGCTCATCCCGATTCGCCACCATCGTCAGTTGCTGATAAAAGATCGCCCCTTGTTGGGTGACCCCTCTAGCCTCCAAGGAAATCTTCCCCGTATCTAACATGATGTTGTAAGCCGATTCCAAAATGGGAATATCCCTCACAAATATAGTCGTTTGCCAGGGCAGCCCTACTAGTTCTTCTGGGTGATATCCGCAAGAATGTGCATAAGCATGGTTAACCTCTACAAAACATCCCTGAGGATCAACTTGTGAAATGCCTTCTATGGCACTTTGTAATGCTGTATAAAAACGCTGTAATTTCTGATGAGCCTGATGTTGCTGTATAGCAGCAGCGCGCAGGTCGTTCAACTCGCTCAAGCATGCTGAGTCTCCAGACTGAGGGGCCAAGACAGATGAAGATAATTGGTGCAATGTTTCCAGTTGCCAGGCTCGTAATCCTTCGAGACTTAAAACACCGACCAGCTGTAGACCATCTACAACCGTCAGATACTGTTCTCCAGACCCTTGAAGACAATGCATGACCTGTATATCAGTCTCTAATTCAGCAAGCTGATGGCATTGCACAGGAATAGTCAGTACCTCAGCCAGTGGGGTGCTGGCAAAATCACACTGCTTTGCTACCAATCGCACAATATCCCGATTGGTGAACAGACCTTTGACTTCGTCCTGTTCAAGGACGACAACATACTCCTGCGGTCGTTTTTCCTTCGCTGCTTCTACAGGGTCATTCCATCGAGGTGCTGTGCCAGCCTGCATCATCCGCACAACTGCCAATAACGTCACAGCGGGTGACACCACAGGTGGATGACAGTCTATAAGATGCTCCATACTCAGAGGGCCTGACATCAATAACGCAGTCTGATGCAGACTGGGGTATCCATAATGTTCAAGATGAAGTAGGGCGTGAGCAAGTGACCTTGTGACGACAGTATGCCTATTCTTTTATTGCCGTTTGAGGCACCTTGATAATTTTTGATGCTTTCGGGCATGTTGCTGCTCATTCATCGTCATTGGGATAGAGGTTCGATGTACACGAGGTGGCACTAAACATCACAGATACTCACAAATAGCCTGTTGGTTGTCCAATGATCTTGGCAATGGATCGGTCGTTTGACTCAGAATGTCGTCCTTTTGCCAACCTCCGGCTCAGCCTAGCTCGACCTATCATAGCGCGCCATACTTTGCTGGCAAATGGCTCAGCCGATACCAGTACCATAGTTTGTTTGTAACCGTTTGAGCATCACAAAAATAGTCTTTATGGGCTCTTTAGGAAGGCCAATGGCATTGACCTTTGCCTATGATTTTCGTACATCAGTAGAAAATAACGGCTTAAGTTTTTAATATTGAGCCATCAGCTCCGTCTAATGATTTTACAGAAACAAATTAATAAATGGATGCAAAATGTGAAGTGGGTTTTTGGCAATATGCTATCCGATATAATCGGTATTCTGCGATACATGAGATGTCGTTAAAAACCTTTTTCTCCAAGCTTTTGCGCGGTTCTCTCTTATTTGATAAGGGACAGTTTTCTCTCTTTGGAGAAGTGACTAATATCCGTATTAATACTGAGATAATATTTTTTAGAAAAAATTAATGAGTTCCGTATGTTCACTGAAGCGATCGCAAGAATGAAACGGGTATAAGAAAGATACAGAAGCTCAATCCTATATCCGCAGAAACGCGGATTCTTTCTCTAAAAGTGAAACTGGGTTGATATGGGGGGATCGATGGGTCAATCAAATGACCATCAGTCCAAGAAAGTTAGTTGTAAAGTTCCACCAAGAACTGAGCAAATGCGGGGGGTAGCCTTAATGATGTCCAAGCAAGGGAGTATTTCTGACTGAGTACTACAGTTATAGATTGACTGAGTATGAATGGGGGGCTCGACCAATCAATTGAAAGCTCAGGACCTTGCAAGGCCCTGAGCTTGTGAGGATGCAAAGCCTCTAGGCCAATACGGGGGATTCCAAATACATGAACGCATGTGGTTCGCAGATTATTCCAGCACATCATTCAGCACATAATACTGAAATCTTGATGATCGAAGATGATTTCCAAGATGTCGAAATTGTGACGCGGTTATTGGGGCAGGAAAAACAAAACTCCATTATGCTCAATCACTGCCTAACGCTGAATGCTGGGCTGGATACCTTAAAAGAGCAACCCAAGATTGATCTGATCTTGCTCGATTTATCATTATCTGATGCTCAAGGACTAGATACGTTTCGCAAAATTCATGATGCCTTCCCCAATATTCCGCTGATTATCCTGAGTGGTAATAGTGATGAGCGACTTGCCCTAGAAGCGATGCAACAAGGGGCACAAGACTTTCTGGTCAAAGGACGATTCGATAGCACGGTGCTGACTCGCGCCATTCAGTATGCAATGGAGCGCCAGCACCAGCGATTGGAACTGGAATATAAAAACCTGGCCTTAAAAGCCTTGTCTGACCAGCTTGCCTTAGCGAATCATGAGCTTGAGCGTTTGGCAGCCATAGATAGTCTGACACGGGTCTACAATCGACGTCGATTTGATGAGGTTTTTCTAACTGAATGGAACCGTCTACTTCGAGAAGAAAAACCGTTGTCTTTGATTATGTGCGATGTTGATCATTTCAAAGCCTACAACGATACCTACGGCCATCAAGCAGGTGATTTATGTTTGGAAAAAATTGCGCAAACCATTGCTAAGATTGCCAAACGCCCGGCAGATTGTGTGGCCCGTTATGGGGGCGAAGAGTTTGTGGTGGTGCTTCCTAATACAGACTTAGTAGGGGCAACCCATGTCGCAGAAGCCATCCGTATGGGCGTCCATCGTCTCAATTTACCTCACACCACCTCTTCGGTCAGTAACCGCATCACCCTGAGCTTGGGCGTGGCTTGTCAAGTTCCCGATGAGAAAATTGCCCCTTCATTGTTAATAGAAGCTGCCGATCGAGCAATGTATGCGGCGAAAGACAGTGGTCGCGATCGCATTCAGGTTCACTATGCAGATTGTGCGCTGAATCTCCAATCTCGACAAACCTTGCAGTGGGTAAGCCGCCTGCGAGATGCCCTGGAGAACAACCAATTTGAACTGTATGCTCAACCCATTCAAGCTTTGCAGGCTGCCACCTCTGAGCCCTGCTTCGAAATTTTGCTGCGACTATGCGATCAACCAGGGATTGTCTGTTCACCCGGCATGTTTTTTCCCGTGGCTGAACAATATGATTTCATGCCCCGCATTGATCGCTGGGTAATCAAGCATTTGTTTGCAGACTTGGGGGAAATCAATGCCTTAATGCTGCAGGAAGCCATCTTTTTCGTCAATTTATCTGGGGCAACTTTCAAGAATATGGAGATTGCCTCTTTTATTGCAGAGCAATTAGCGCGACATAACTTGAAACCTGAGCAGTTTTGCTTTGAAGTCTCGGAAACCGTCGCTCTGAATAATATAGAAGCAGCTGCTCAACTGACCCAAGCCCTGAAAGATATGGGCTGCAAAGTCGCCTTGGATGATTTTGGCAGCGGCTTGTCCTCCTTCACTCATTTGAAAAAAATTCCGGCTGATTTTGTCAAAATTGATGGCTCTTTCATTCGGGGAGTGGTGGATGACGATATGTCTAAAGGCGTGGTGGAAGCCATCCATCATGTCTCTAAAATTATGGGTCTGCAAACCATTGCTGAGTATGTAGAATCGCGGGCCATTCTTGACCTCCTCAATCAATTTAATATCGATTTTGCTCAAGGCCATTATTTTGGGCCAGCACGGCCTCTGGTTGACACGCTAGCAAACTGGCAAACAACCACTTTTACCGAACGTTTGTCTGCTTGAGATCCGTTAGGGGCGATAGGAGTCCTTTCAGCACCGCTGAAATGTTCCTTACCACTTCTTTGCACTCCGTATTAGAAAGTAACGGATCAAGTATTGCTTTTGGGGTTTGGGCATCATTAAGATGTTTCTAAACTTTCCAGTGAAAGTGAGTCTACTATGCACACTGGCGAGGCATATCTGCAAACCCTATCCCTTGATCAAACGGCCTCGTTTGATCAGATTCGGGAAGCCTACCAGGATTTGGTGATGGTGTGGCATCCCGATCGGTTTTTGCATAATCCTCGCCTCTACAAAAAAGCTGAAGCTAAGCTGAAGGAATTTAATCAAGCCTACGCCTACTTAAAAGCTCGACAATCTCGTCCTTCTCAACCTGCTCCACAGAAATCAAGGTCAGCCCCAGCAGCAGCCCCCCCTCCGACAGCACCCAAGTCGGACAAGAGATATCGTCGTCGAGGAATGGCCTGCCCTTGGTTATCGTTCAACGATGCAGCCTATATTCTCAATCATTATGCTTTTGAAGCGGTCGCCACTAAAACCACTGGGCACCAAATATACCAGAGTGGTCCCTTTATATTGGATATCTGTGATCAACCCGCAGAAGTAACGCTCTCAGTGCCCTGCGACTCGGTGCATGCCTTTGATCGAATTTTGCTATCCATTCCCTGCAAATCGCAAGGCCATTTCCGGCAGGAAGAAGCGAAACAGTTGCTGAAACTTTTGCAGGACCAAGGTCGCTAAAGGTCGCTAACAGTGCAAACTAGGAAATCCCCTGGCCTGCTCTAAATTCGCTAATTCCCAATCTGCCCCTTCTAAGCAGGTTTGGTTAAACTGGGCACGGTGTAGTCGGGCTCCCCGTAAATTAGCCTCCCGCAAATTAGCGTTCGTAAAGTTGACCTTACTCAAGTTACTCCAAGAGAGGTCTATCCCTTCAGCATTGATATTCGTAAAGTTAGCTCGAACCATATAGGCTTGGGCACAGTGGGCCAACCGTAAATTGGCACGGCTTAGGTCTGCCCCATATAAATAAGCGCCTGTGAGTGTTGCATGACTTAAATTGGCTTGACTCAAGACGGTTTGGATCAGATTAGCGGCATCTAGTTCTGCATAGCTTAAATCCGCTCTGTGCAGTTGGGCCGATTCCAATTCAGCTCTGCGAATATCGGCATGTTTCAATCCACAGCCAATCAAGTTGGCTCGACTGAGTTCAGCTTCTAAAAGGATGGCCTCTCCTAAATCTCCACCAATCAGGTTGGCATCTCTCAAGTCGGCTCCTTGCAACTGAGCATGGTGGAGATTAATCGCAACACCTTCGATGCCAGTGAGCTGTGCTTCGACAAGATTGGTCCCGCATAATCGACTATTGCTCAAATTGACGCCGGATAAGTTCGCTCCACATAAATTGGCAGATGTTAGATCGGTATGGCTTAGATCAAAGGTTTGTAAATCCATGTGCCCCAAGTTGCAGCCTGCTAGATTAGGAGAGCTGTGGCTATGTTCTTGTCGCCACCGATTCCAAACCTCAGGGCCACGATATAAAAGAGCTAGATGTTCTCCCGCTCTAACGATCTCGTACTTGTTCATCTCAGCTATTCATTGCGATTGCCATCCGCATGCTCGCGTCCAGGAACATGCTCAAGGGTATCAACCACAGCAGCCGCAGCCGTTTTGATATCTCGTTCTGCTCCCCCCAAGTATAATCGGCCAAAACTGCCGACAGATGTGATTTGTAAAATGTTGATCAGAGCCGCTTTTTCCGCTTCATTGGCGGCCAGCGAAGCATAGGCAGCGGGTTTGACCTCCATCACATAGAGCGCTTGGCCTGCGAGTAACATATTGCCCCGACGATTGCGATTAATCAGCTGGGCATGATGCGGGTCGATATTCCGAATAATTTGGCTAGAAACGACCTGAGGTCGTAACCGCTCACTTTGTTTGACACCCAGTGCTTCTAACATAGCTCGGCCTGCCGTTCGGGTTTCAGCTTGGCTACTTGCATGTACTTCCAGCACTCCGTACAAGCGCTCTACCATCTGTACACCGGGTCGAACAACAGCGGCTTTGAGGGCGATGTCCATGATCCGATTAATTTCGATTCCAGGAGAAATCTCTAACCACAGGGAGGTATCACCGGGTAAGGGCAAAAAACCGACTGCTACCGTGCCCATGTAGGCGGCATTCTGAGCTTGGAGACTATCTAGATAGACATAGCTCCGCAATTCAACACCCAAAATAAAAGTCTCCTGTCGATGAAAGATGAGTCTCGACTGATCGCCAGGGGCGACCAAATCTGCATAAGGTGTTAGAGATAGTCTCCATTGATGTATGAAACCACAGAACTGTCCTTTCGAGTTGGTTTTTTCTCTACACAAAACTGTTTAGGGATGCTCTAGTCAGGTTGCCCCATCGCTTGGGCGGCTAGCCAGGCAGTGGTCCAAGCATTTTGGAAGTTAAATCCCCCCGTGATGCCATCGATATCTATCACCTCACCTGCAAAATACAGTCCGGGACAACAGCGGCTTTCCATCGTTTTGAAGTTAATCTGCTTAAGATCGACCCCTCCACAGGTGACAAACTCGTCTTTGAAGACCCCTTTCTCCAGAACCTGAAACTTTCCTTGAATCAGTTCTTGCAGGAGCGAGCGCAACTGTTGTTTCGATAAATCAGCCCAACGCTGCTGTGGGGGAATCCCGGCAGCAGCAATCAGTTTTTGCCAAAGGCGTTGGGGCAACTCGACCGGGCAGTGGTTTGCGATCGCACGTTTGGCAACGCTAGTCTTAGCCTCCCTTAATTTCTGGCGCAGTTGTTCATGGGAGAGAGCGGGTACCCAATTCACCGTCAATTCCCCCTGATATCGACTTTGATGGAACGCACGAGCCCCCCAAGCCGAGAGCTTAAGGACTGCAGGACCACTAAGGCCCCAATGGGTCACTAGGAGCGGCCCGCTTTGGTCAAACTTGTGATTGTCAATGGATAACTGTAAGTGCACTGGGTCAACGGCAATACCGGCTAAACCTTGTAGTCGAGGATCCTTGATTTTGAAGGTAAATAAGGACGGAACCGGAGGCACGAGAGTATGGCCGAGTTGCTGGGCCAGTCGATAGCCAAGGGGATGACTGCCCGTGGCTAAAAGAACGCGATCGCAGTTCAAACGCTCTCTCGATTTGCACCGTACCGTAAACTGGTCCTCATGCTTGATACGGGTGACGGACATGCCCGTCCGTACTTGAATCCCCAGTTGATTTGCAGTTCGTTGCAAACAAGCAATGATCGTCTCCGAATCATTGGTTTTAGGAAACATACGGCCATCGGCTTCCGTTTTTAAGGGCACGCCATGGGTCTGAAACCAGCGCACCGTATCTTGGGGCTGAAAGCGGCTAAACGCACCTCGCAATGCTTTAGCACCCCGAGGATAGTTGCCGATCAGTTGGATGGGGTCAAAACAAGCATGGGTGACGTTGCAGCGCCCACCCCCCGAAATCCTGACCTTAGAGAGCAGCTGCCCACTGGATTCCAAAATCATGATGTGCGTTTGCGGGTAGGCTTCAGCACAGGCAATGGCTCCCCAAAATCCGGCCGCACCTCCTCCAATCACTACAATATTCAACACACTCATACACCTAAAATTAGGTGTAATTTAGGTCTGAGATTGATTCTGCAAATAGGCGTCTATCGCATCTGAAGCAACTTCGGTCAAGGTTTTTCCCTGAGCACTTGCCGTTTCCTTCAGACGACTATAAACGTCTTCTCGGAGATTGACCCGATGGCGCACCCGAGCTTTACTGCTGCCCGTTTTGCCCGTTTGGGTGGCTGGATCATAGGTGTCGCTGAATTGGCGAAGCGCATCAAAGCCAATGCGATCGCAAAAATCGCCAAAGCTTTCAGACTGTTTACCCTTTTGCTTAAAGAAAACCAGTAGCGGTTCTAGGGTTGACTCCAACTCCTGTATGGGCATCACTTCGATGAAGGTTCTTGCCAACCGAGTTTGATGGGGGCTTCCCCCGAGCCAGAGCTGATAAGCATCAGGCTTAATCCCCACAAATCCCAGCTCTGCCATGTAGGGACGGGCACAGCCGTTGGGACAGCCTGTCATCCGAATCACAAAATGTTGATCACTCAGATCCAGCTGATTGAGCAGCAGCCTCACCCGATCTAAAATCCCTGGAATAGCTCGCTCTGATTCAGCGATGGCGAGTCCACAGGTCGGTAAGGCCGGGCAGGCCATCGCATAGCGGACCAGCGGATCAATCTCAGTTTCCTCAAGCACCCCTGACTTCGTTAAGATGTCTTGAATGGCGGCTTTATCGCCCGGTTGAATGTTGTAGAAGATTAAATTGTGATTGGCCGTAAGCCGCATGGGCAGATCGTACTGCTGTACAATTTTGCGCAGGGCCGATTTCAGTTGCAGCTTGCCATTATCAAAAACCCGGCCATTCTCGATCGAAATCCCCAGAAATAGCTGTCCATCGCCCTGCTCATGCCAGCCTAAGTAATCTTGGTACTTGAACTCAGGCAGGGGGCGGCTAGGCGCTAAGGCTTTACCGAAATACTGTTCAACCACACTGCGAAACTTATCAATGCCCCAATCATTCACTAGGTACTTCATGCGGGCATGGCGACGCTGCTGGCGATTGCCATAATCTCGCTGGGTCGCCACGATGGCTTTGACTAAATCGTAGACATCCTCTTTGGCGACGTAGCCTAACGGATCGGCAATGCGAGCAAAGGTTTCCTCTTTGTTGTGGGTGCGACCCATGCCACCCCCCACCAGTACATTAAATCCCTGTAACTGATCCTGGTCATCTAAAATAACGACGAGGCCCACATCCTGGGTGTAGAGATCAATGGAGTTGTCTCCCGGTACCGTAACGGCAACCTTAAACTTGCGGGGCATGTAATGTTCCCCGTAGATTGGCTCTTCAGCATCGTCTATATTGGTGCCGTTGGTATGGCGCTGCCGAGCCGCTTTGACATCAGGATGCTCTTCAGCGGATAAGAATTTTTCCCCGTCTAACCAAATCTCATAATAGGCCCCGGTTTGGGGCGTGAGCAAGTCTGCGATTCGATTGGCGTACTCCTGAGCATAAGTATAGGCCGGTCGATTTGTATAGGGAGCAGGAGGGGCCATCACATTACGGTTCAAATCTCCGCAAGCCCCTAACGTCGAGCCCATATTGCGAATGATAGCAGCAATAACTGTTTTCAGATTCTGCTTCAGCACCCCATGAATCTGAAATCCTTGTCGGGTCGTTGCTCGCAGCGTTTGATTGCCATAGATCTCACTTAATGCGTCCAGGGTTGTGTAGAGCTGTGCCGGGATAAATCCACCTGGACTGCGGGTTCGCAGCATGAACTGATAGTCTTTTTCCTGCCCTTTAACCCGATTGTCGCGATTGTCTTGTTGGTAAGAGCCATGAAACTTGAGAATTTGAATTGCCTCTTCTGGCAAATTTCTAGCATCCGTCTGTAGCTCTGCAGTTAACGGATGGCGCAAGTGATGACTGCGTTCTTTGATGCCTTCCAACTTGGAAAGCCTAGGCGGAGTCGGCTGTTTAGGGGGAGCATTGACCATGAGGAAATTGGCAGTTGATAACAGTGATAAAGTCGCGAATCGAACGATTCCTTAACTTGAGAAACCGCTAGAGTGACAAAGATGAAACCGAGCAATTCCACCGCGTGGATATTAATGCCCGGTAAGTCGGTCGGAATATCGATCAATCATCTTTTATCTTATCACTGCTTCTTTTGAGCAGATCGTGGCAGGTATAGGTCTTGCCATCAGTGATGCTAGGACACCGATCTTCCAGTTTAAGCTTTTTACCAATCTGACAGAAAGGGTCTTGCAAACCTGTCCCCATCTTCTGCAGGCTCGGGATTCCTGGCACGGTCATTCGGTATCAACCCTATCTTAGAAACCCGCCAGGCCAAAATGTAGTCAAGCCCAGGCATTCGAGCCGCCAGATTCTGAGTTGGAGTGAATTTAGCGCTGAGGATCATGATTAGGTAAACACTGTTTCATCCAACACCGATTTAAATACTCAATCCGATAAAGCTGCCAAAAACGACCCGGATTGAGAACCAGTTTAATTTCTGAATGGAATAAAGGCTGGTTGAGATATGGCCAGACAGGAAACCAATTTTGATGAGACTTAGAAATCATGACAATTTTAAGGGGTTGGGTGATTCAAGCGTTTAATCCAGTTAGGCTCAGCATAGCGAAGCTCTCATTCACGTCTCATATCGTTGAAAGAACCGATATTAATAACTTTCATTAAGAATTAGGAGATCCAAATGGGATCCCCAAAAGTTATGTGAAATCAAGCTCAAGCAAATGTTGAAGGTGCTTGTTCAGCTGATCGTGATTTGGAATAAAAGACGTGCTCCGTATAGTCTTAGAATGCCCATGTCTGTCGTAACATGAGTCACAAATTTTCCTGGATTCCCAAAATCTTTACAAATGACCCAGTATTTGGAACACCAAGTGTCAGCGACAAAGTTTATGATTAATTAACAATTTAGTTGAAGTCCGCTATTAGCTCGGCTATATTGGCCAGTCCGTTGCATCCTCAACTCCAAACTGGTTAATACAACTGGTAAGGGCAAGATGCGCCAATTAGTTTTTGCAGGTGCTGAATTCATTTCATTAGAGGAATCGAGCGTTTCCATGTCTTTATTTGATTGGTTTGCAAATCGACGAAAATCTCATCCTGTGACTAAAGCACAGCCGGATCGAGAAATTTCCGATGGCTTGTGGTCAAAGTGTGAGTCTTGTGGTGCCTTGACTTACACCAAAGATTTACGCGCCAATCAAATGGTATGCCTTGAGTGTGGCCATCATCTTCGGATCACGAGTGATGAGCGGATTGCCCAATTAATTGATGCAGAGACTTGGGTATCGATGGACACTAATCTGGTGGCATGTGACCCGCTGCAGTTTCGAGATCGCAAAGCCTATTGCGATCGCATCCAGGAATACCAAGATAAAACTGGCCTGCAAGACGCTGTCCAAACTGGCGTTGGTGAGATTGATGGCCTCTCTCTGGCACTGGGTGTTATGGACTTCCGGTTTATGGGGGGCAGCATGGGATCCGTTGTGGGTGAAAAACTAACCCGCTTGATTGAGCATGCCACACAAAACCGTCTGCCTCTTGTCATTGTCTGTGCCTCTGGCGGTGCCCGCATGCAAGAAGGGATGCTCAGCCTGATGCAGATGGCTAAAACTTCTGCGGCCCTAGACCAGCACCGAGCCAATCGTCTCCTCTATATCCCAGTGTTAACCCATCCCACTACTGGAGGGGTTACCGCCAGTTTTGCGATGCTTGGGGATATGATTTTGGCAGAACCTAAAGCTACTATTGGGTTTGCGGGTCGTCGAGTGGTCGAACAAACGCTGCGCGAGAAGCTGCCAGATGACTTTCAAACCGCAGAATATCTACTCAGCCACGGATTTGTTGATGCAATTGTGCCTAGACCCGAACTGAAAGAAACCTTAGCCCGACTGATCCGAATTCATGCTCAAATGCCCATGGCTTCCGATGTTTCTCCCGTTGCTGTTCCAGTTACTGCTGCCGCCGTTGAATAGATAAAAACGGGTTCAACTTTCCTTAGATCAGCAGATTTATGGAATCTGGATTTGGGAAAGGGACACCTCAATGGCATGATATTAGATGGGTCAACCTTAATAAAATCAATACGTTAATGATTATGGGGTTTGCAGACCTGTCAATCTCAGAAATAGCAGAGGACTATCATCTCTCTATTGAAGAGGTTTGTGCCTTATGCGATCGTCTGGGTGTTGCTTATAAAGCACCCCAAACCCGTTTAGCCTTGGAGGATGTCAAAGCACTGATTTTAGAAATTTTGGCTAACAAAGAAAATACCTAAGCTCAAGCCAACAGGTTACGACTCAGGTTTTAATTCAATCAAGCCTAAAACTCTTTTACTGCTTTATTCATGTCTTTTCCTCTTCTCATTTCTGTGGACTCCATCGCTGTCACCAGCAACTGGCAAGTTTTAGATAGAGTACCCAGTTTTGGAGAGTGGATTTAACTGTGTTGAGAACCTGATAATTAAACGAAATTGAAAGGAGAACTATGCTGAAAAGATACATGTTGCTGGCGGTGGCTACAGTATTTTTTGCTTTTCAAGTATTAACCAGTACTGCGACTGCTGCTGAATTAGACGATGCAACTCGAACAGTTGCGTTGAATGAGGGGAGTACCATTACTCTGTCTACCCAGCAAGCAAAAGAGGGCCAACGATTATTCAATTTTGCCTGTGCGAACTGCCATGTTGGCGGAGATACTAAAACCAACCCGACGATCAACTTGTCCGCAGAGAGCTTGGCAGGAGCAAATCCCCGCCGCGATACCGTTGAAAATCTTGTGGATTACATGAAAAATCCCACCACCTATGATGGCTTCGAAACCATTGCAGAAGTGCATCCCAGCACCCAAAGCACTGATGTTTTTCCTTTAATGAAAAATCTGTCTGAGGATGATTTAGTGAACATTGCTGGGCATATTCTGATTCAGCCTAAGGTGATTGGCGATCAGTGGGGTGGCGGTAAAGCGAACCGTTAAGTGCCCATTGGTTGTTGACCAGTATGAACGGCGTTATCTTAATAAAGTTCACACTTAAGGCGCGCATCAAATGCTGAAATCGTGGCTCACACGTTGTTTAATGGCTTTTCTGTTGGTCTGTTGGGGAACGTTTCTCAATGGATCGATAGCACAAGCAGCAGATGTTGATGACTATATTGTCCGATATCTCAAGGTGACCGAACCTGTTCCTATCTCAATGAATGCCAACGGAGAGACCCAGCTGTTTTCTCCCGTCGACCTCACTGAGGGGAAGCGATTATTTGAAGACAATTGTAAAAACTGCCATGTGGGTGGGGCGACATTGCCCAACCCCGTGGAGTCCTTGTCTTTAGAAAATTTGCAAGGGGCAACGCCCCCTCGGGATAACATCGCCAGCCTCATTGAATTTCAACGGGAGCCAACTGTCTATGATGGCAGCGACGTTAGCTTTTGGTGCCGCCAAGTCCCTGATACTTGGTTGCCCGATCCAGAGCTGGCAAAATTGGAAGCCTTTATTCTCAGAGCTGCTGAAGTGGCTAGAGGTTGGGGCAGCGAAGATGTTGCCGATGGCATAGATTTCACTTAAGGTTTTTACCCTGAAAACTGCCTCAATTAAACTGATTGGAGCAATATCGATGTTGGCAAGAACAGCCTTGTAATTGCATGAACTCTGGGTTGAGGCTTCTAAAGTTGCAGAGAGGATCCTAAAATGATGATGCGAGTTCATCGCATTTGCCATAACTAAGCACCATATACTTTTATTTTGGGTGTCTGACGTTAATAAGTTTGGCAGCCCTGCTGTCAATATGAATTGAGAGGAGAAACACGTTGAAAAAACTTCTATCTATTGCTTTAACTGCACTTGCTGTGCTGACCTTTGCGATCAGTAGCCCTGTTTTAGCTGCTGATGCGGGTGCGGGTGCGGGTGTCTTCAATGCTAACTGTGCCGCTTGCCATGCAGGTGGTAACAATGTGGTCCAAGCTGACAAAACATTGAAGTCTGATGCTCTAGCAGCTAATGGTATGAACTCTGCTGATGCCATCATCAACCAAGTCACTAATGGTAAAGGGGGTATGCCTGCATTTGGTGCCAGTCTTTCTGCGGCTGACATTGAGAATGTTGCTGCATACGTTTTAGATCAGGCTGATAAGTGGTAGGTCTATCAAAATAACTAGTTCATAGTTTCCCCCTCTTTGTACAAAGAGGGGGTTTTGCTTGTCCGGGCTTTTCCCAGCGCCAGATCTTGTTCTCAGCACAGGTTGGTACGTTTATGTCATCTTGTACCTAGTAACTGTAGAGATTTCCTTATGCGCCAACCCCGTCCATCTCAGCTTTGGTCTTTAGGATTAGGACTGTTATTGGTCTGTACGCTACCCGCTGTAGGTTGGCAATTGATCAGTGCTTCGACAACCGTTAGTGTTGAGCAAAAAGCCCTCTTGGACCAATTGGCGAAAGTACAAGTGGTTTATTTGGGTGAAACCCATAACAGCGTTGCCGATCACAAAGCTCAGTTAGCGATCGTACGAGAGTTATTCAATCGGCGTCCTCAGATTGCGATCGCAATGGAAATGTTTCAGCGTCCTTTCCAAGCCCCCATCAATCGCTATTTAGCAGGAGAGATCACAGAGGCACAGCTACAGAAAGAGACTGAATACCAACAGCGATGGGGATTTGACTGGGAATTCTATGCGCCCATTTTACGCTTTGCCAAACAGCATCAACTGCCAGTCATTGCTCTGAATACCCCCACGGAAGTCACCAAACAAGTGAGTCGGCAGGGTCTTGAGAGCCTTACTCCAGAAGATCATACCTTCATCCCACCCTTGGCAGAGATAGATGTCAGCAACGCTGCCTATCGCCAAAAGCTTAAGGTTATTTACGAGCAATATCATCCAGGCCATGCTTCTGAAAGCAATTTTGAGCGTTTTTTTGCAGCTCAAGTCCTCTGGGATGAAACGATGGCAGAGAAAATTGCGCAGACTGTCTGCCAACAACCGGATCAACTCATCGTCGTGTTGGCTGGGAAAGGCCATATTGAACAAGGCTATGGAATACCGAACCGAGTCGAACGACGCATGAATCAGCAACAATGTGGCGATCAACCCTTTCAACAATATTCTGTGTTTCTCAACCCTGCGGATGCAGTACGCACAATCACAAATCCTCCAGCCGCCAACTTTTTCTGGACACAACCTGGATCTTAAAGAATGGGAGATCTCGCTCTATGATTTTGGAAGTTGCCATCCTTGATGTGATTCCAGGGCAAGAAGCCCAGTTCCAGGCAGACTTTCAACAGGCCCAGCACATTATCTCGGCCATGCCGGGTTATAGGGGGCATGAATTGCAACGCTGTATTGAAAAGCCTTCTCGCCATTTGCTGCTGGTGCAATGGCAGACATTGGCGGATCATGTGCAGGGGTTTCGCCAGTCCCCCCAGTATCAGCAGTGGAAGGCGTTACTGCATCATTACTATGACCCGTTTCCGACCGTCGAACATTATGAGCCTGTGTTTACACAAAGACAGAATTGATCAGATGCTGCCATCTATATCTGGTTGAGATCTATCAAAATCAGGCGATTCAGGGATCATCAACCCTTGCATACTCAATAGGAGAACCTCATGGTGGAAGAGAATAGCAAGAAGATTGCACTGGTAACAGGCGCAAACCGAGGGCTGGGTTTAGAGGTCTGTCGTCAATTGGCCCAGCAAGGCATCACCGTTATCCTCACCGCTCGTGATCGCCAAAAGGGAGAACAAGCAACTCAACAACTTCACCAAGAAGGATTGGAGGTCATCTTTTATCCACTCGATGTTGCTGATGATGAGAGTGTAGCCCAACTGGTCAGAGAACTGGAAGATGACTTCGATCATTTAGATATTTTGATTAACAATGCAGGGATTAATTTTGACTTCCAGCAGCAAACTCTAGCTGCTGATTTGAAGGAGGTTGAGCAGACCTTCAATACGAACCTGTTTGGGGCGTGGCGAATGACCCAAGCCTGTTTAGCTCTGCTAAAAAAAAGCCAGCATGGCCGGATTGTTAATGTTTCCAGTGGTACTGGGTCGTTTGAAGGACCTAGGGGTTTGCAAGAGCAAGGCGGGGGATTACCAGCCTATGGAATCTCCAAAGCTGCTCTGAATGCATTAACGGTTAAGCTGAGTCGATCGCTGCAAGAGACGGGCATTTTGGTCAATGCCGTCTGTCCTAATTTCACTGCGACCTATCCTGGGACAGCAGAGATGGGTGCGAGACCTGTGCCAGAAGGAGCCGCTGGCATTGTCTGGGCCGCAATGCTACCAGATGATGGTCCCACAGGGGGATTTTTCCGAGATAGCCAACAGTTGCCTTGGTAATGGCCAGTATATGAATATGCGGAGCTATGACCGTTAGCATACCTTTAGATTCTAGAAAGCGGGCTAGTCATAAGTGCAACTGTTCATCAAGGCAAAATCCAGCTCCAGAGATAGTTGAGAGAAAGCACTCCTTTACTGTTTACTACCCTATCGCTGTAGGTTGATATCTGTAATCGCGAGCACTAATTTTGATGAAGACACGCTGAAAGTGAGTGGTAGTCATCCGAGTGTAATAGACTTCTTGCACGAATACCTTTATGTAGGGCTAGAACTCTATTGAATCCGTTGAATATTTCGCTTTATGGAAGAGGTCTAATGATTTCACCAAGCGTGTTAGCTGGCTTTTATTGGCCTAAAGGTGGCGGTGGGGTATGTTGGCTAATACGATTGGCTGCTGTCGTCCCTCGATATATTTCAACAGCTTTGACATACTCATCCCACTTCTTATCACTCTTTGTTCTATTGCAGTCTATGCAGAGTACCCATAGATTTTCGATATCCCAGCCTAACCAAGGGTAGTATCGTCTTGGATGTTTGTGATCAATGCTGGATGTATTTTCGTCAATTGTTTTAGGCTCAATAGCTGTTTCAGGGAGGTTGTTCCATTCAAGTTGAAGAGGGTAATGTTAGGTAAAAATTTCCCTCCACTAGAATGATGCTAACGCTTTCT
>JANQPU010000015.1 GCA_028285315.1 Acaryochloris sp. IP29b_bin.176 | reverse complement strand
AGGATTTTCAAAGTGGGGCGATGCAACTACCTGTTTAATCTTTTTCAGGTATTCATATTGGGTTTAACAGCCCATATTTCAGGTTAACCATATAAAAACCCGAAATCAGTTGTAGGATAATAAAGAGAATAGTTGAGGCTTTATGGTAGCCTGCCTTATTATTCCCGATATTTTTGTGAGAATAGCAATTTGATATGAATTAAAGAAACGGGTTAGAAAAATTCAGCAAAACTGCTTTTAAATGGGTAGATTGGCTCGGGGTTTATAGGTTTCAATTTCGCGTATTTGTTCGTAGAGTTCACGCTCTCGGGGACTAATATTTTTAGGCGAATTAATGCGAATCTCGACCAATTGATCACCTCGTTTCCCATTGACACCTGGGTACCCTTTCCCCCCTAATCGAAGCCGCTGTCCTGAGCGAACCCCGCTAGGAATCGTCACCTTGACCCATCCATCTAAGGTAGGGGCCTCGATTTGCCCTCCCAATATGGCTTCAGCACAGGTAATCGGTAACTCACAAACAATATCATCTCCCTCTAATCGGTAGAAGGCATGGGGAGAAACTTCAATTTTGAGATAGAGGTCGCCCCCTGAGGTCCCCTGACCTTTTAAGCGAATCCGTTGACCCGATACCATACCCATGGGCATCGTCACTTCTAGGGAACGCCCATCTTCGAGTCGAATACGCTCTCTTCCACCTGCATAAGCCTTTTCCAGTGGTAAAGTCAGCCGTGCTTCTGCATCTCGACGCCCCACCGGAGACGCTTTAGGTTTGTTTCTCGTTTGTTTACGGGCATTACTTTTCTTGCCGTAGGGTCGTTCTAAAAGCTGATCCAAAAACTCCTGAAAATCCGCAAACTCACTAAAATCAACCTTGTCAGTAGTAAAGGGCTTAGATTGTCCACCCCATTTTTTAGATGATTGGGGACTGCTCGGCTTTTGAAATCCCTGCTGTTGCCAATATTGACCAAACTGATCGTATTGCGATCGCTTCTCGGCATCTGACAAGACATCGTAGGCTTCACCGATGGTCTTGAACTGTTCTTCTGCTGCTTTATCACCAGGATTCAAATCTGGGTGGTATTGTCGGGCTAACTTTCGATAGGACCGCTTAATCTCTTCCGTCGATGCATCTTTAGGCACCTTGAGAATGTCGTAGTAATTGCGGAAGTTCTGCATTAACCTGTTGTCAGCCTAGCTCGCTAAAATCGCAACGATACCGTTGAGTTTACCAATCATCGTCATCCCAGTCTTCCCAAAAATCACTGTCCATTCGACTCGGAGACCGTCGTGGCGGCGGAGCATCCGAAGAGGGTCGCCCCGTGACCAGCTCTACTCCTCTATTCACCCCTTTGGACACCGCCTCACTAATTGAGGACATCGAAGGCAAAGGGAACAGCTCCTCTTCATCATCGTAGTATTCCTGATTAACGCGAGTCACCTCTTGATTAAGTTCGTACAACGCATCTTGGAGGTTGGCATAGTCCAGATCGATCTGACGATCCTGATCGCGGTTAATGCTATCTTGCAGATCTCGGGACAGAGTTTCTACCCGTCTTCTCAAATTACTAGCGAACTGAGGACCAAAATCTAGGGTGATTTCTCGCAGTTTGCGATCGCACTGGCTAATCAAATCTTGGCCCCGATTTCGCTTATCAATCCGCTCTCGGCGCAGGCGATCTTTATCGGCAAACTGCTCTGCTTCTTGGAGCATCCGGTTCACTTCTGAGTCCGACAGATTCGCTGCCCCTTGAACCGTAATGGTTTGTTCTCGCCCCGTATATTTGTCCATGGCCGTCACTTGCAAAATGCCGTTAGCATCAATATCAAAAGACACCTGAACTTGAGGTACCCCTCGGGGCGCTGGTGGGATTCCCCGGAGCTGAAACCGTCCTAAGGACTTATTATTATTCGCCAACTGCCGTTCTCCTTGGAGCACATGGACTTCGACCTGGTTCTGATTATCCTGAGCCGTGGAGAAGACATCAGACCGCCGCACCGGAATCGTCGTATTGCGAGGAATGAGGGTCTTCATCACCCCACCAATGGTTTCTAGACCAAAAGACAAGGGCGTCACATCCAGCAAGAAAATATCCTGTAAGTCCCCTGCTGTGATTCCAGCCTGAATTGCAGCTCCCACAGCCACAACCTCATCAGGATTGACATTCTGATTCGGGCGCTTGTTGATCATCTGGCCGATTAGGGTCTGCACCATAGGGATCCGGGTCGAGCCTCCCACTAATACCACTTCATCAATATCAATGGACCGCAAGTTACTATCCCGCAAGGCTCGCTCCACAGGCGCTTGCAATCGCTCAGCCAGATCCGCGCATAAATTTTCAAACTGCCCCCGACTCAACACCACATCCATATGCTTGGGGCCTTCTTCCGTAGCCGTGATAAAGGGCAGACTAATATGGGTTTCCGGTAATCCTGATAGCTCGATTTTGGCTTTTTCTGCCGCTTCTGTCAGGCGCTGCAGAGACTGAGGTTCACGGCGTAGATCAATGTTCTCTTGCTTGAGAAACTGTTCTGCTAACCAATCCACAATCACCCGATCAAAATCAGTGCCGCCTAATTGGGTATCACCACTGGTAGCCCTCACCTCAAAGACAGAATCCCCTACATCCAGAATCGAGACGTCAAAGGTCCCCCCCCCTAAATCAACCACCATCACCGTTTGGTTATATTGGTTGTCCAAACCATAGGCCAGCGCTGCTGCGGTGGGCTCGTTAATAATTCGCTTGACCTCTAAGCCCGCAATCCGACCCGCATCCCGAGTCGCCTGCCGCTGAGCATCATTGAAGTAGGCTGGCACCGTAATCACTGCCCCAGTGATCGGCTCCCCTAAAAAGCGGCTGGCCTCATCTGCCAGTTTCCGTAGAATCATGGCCGAAACTTCTTCCGGTGTAAACTCTCGCTCTAGGGCAGGGCATTTAATTTTGATGTTGTCAGCTTGATCGCGGCGAATCGTATAGGGAACCCGCTTGGAAAAGGGAGATAATTCACTATACCGACGGCCCATAAACCGCTTAAAAGCGTAAAACGTATTTTGGGGATTCAGCACAGATTGTCTGCGGGCCAGTTGACCGATGAGACGTTCCCCTTCTTTGCCAAAGGCCACCACAGAGGGGGTCGTGCGACTGCCTTCTGTGTTAGCAATTACAACTGGCTTGCCCCCTTCCATAACTGCCACCACTGAATTAGTAGTACCTAGGTCAATGCCGACAATTCTGCCCATGAACTCTATTTCTCCTATCGCCAGCCTGGTGCGATCTGTATCGTGAACCGTTGAGTCTAATATTTTATCCTGCTGAATGGATTCTGTTCTGTACCAGAACTTCGTCTGTATAGATGAATGGATCTATTGCGATCATCTTAGGCGCTTTTGACTTGCCCGAATATCAGGGAGATGCCCTCACATTAACCACCCATTGGCTATTTTGCGCTACGTCTTTACAGAATAGCTCAGCAGCCTTTTTTCTGGAGCACCTATTAACGCTCCACGTTCTCAGCATTATCCTGACATTGGCACAGCACTAGCCCAAACCAATGGTTCGGATCGGTCCAGGTTCTCAACGGGTTTAAGTGTTTCTCCAGAGGAGTATTCCCCACGCTAGAGGACTCCGCCAAATCTTGGGAAACAAAGCGTAACTGCTGTTTTAAAGTCTCTAAATCAAACTTGCGCGAGATTTCAGTACGGATGGTTTCTCTTCGTTCCAATTCAACCGTCAGATCCAGTGCCGCCAGATTCACCTGCTGAGCCGTTAAGCTCACGAGATGCATCTCAATCTGATGCTCGTCCGTATTGTAAAAGGCTCGATGTTGGAACTTCTCGACCTGAAAATCGCCTTGAAATCGCCGATTCAAATGGCGCAACATATTCAAATTAAACTCAGCTGTAACCCCTTGACTATCGTTATAGGCCGCTTCTAATTGCTGAATCGATTTTTGTAAATCCACACCTAGCAGTAAATACTCACCGGGTTGTAAGGCTTGGGTCAGCTCAGCAAAGAAGTTTTGACACTCTTTGTAATTAAGGTTACCCAGGGTACTTCCCAAAAAGCAAATCATCCGAGTCGGCAATTGAGACGGCGATAATGCAGCTAAGGCAGCCTCATAGGTCCCCACATAGCCATGAACCTTGAGGGTGGGATAATCCTTAAGTAAGCTAATGGCACTTTGCTTCAGGATGCCGCCACTGACATCAATAGGGCAATACCAGGAAGTCAGGCCAATATCAACATAGGCATCTAAGAGCAAACGAGTCTTCGTAGAACTGCCACTGCCCAATTCAACTAACTCGCTGGGGCCAGTAATAGTGGCTATTTCTGACGCATAAGCCTGAAGAATAGTAGCCTCAGTCCGCGTGGGGTAATACTCCGGCAACTCACAAATTTGTTCAAAGAGTTGAGAGCCTTGATCATCATAGAAATATTTAGCCGGAAGGGTTTTGGGGGTTTGCGATAGCCCTTGAATCACGTCTAGTCCTGGCTGAATTGAGATCGGAGAATCGTCTGGAGTGAATTGGGTGATCTGTAAACGAGATTGAAGATCAGTAGGGAATTGTGCCAACAAGGAAAGAGTTTCTGTATGCACAGACTCAAGCATAGATGAGAGGTCTCCGACAGGTTAGGCAACACATCAGGGGGTCACCGAAGGTTCCCAACTACTGTAAACCATCCCTAGGGATCACGCATGACTATCCATAAGCACAACGAAACCCGGCAAAATGAATTCGAATTCTGGGTTCATACCAGTTTCGGAAGGCTCCCCTCAGAACGGGAGCCTGGGTGGCCCAACTGCCTCCCTTTAATATGCGATGTTGATGGTCAAAGTAGGTCATGGAATATCCTTTGTAGGGGTAAGGCTCAAAACCAGGGAAAGGGTAAAACCAAGTATGAGTCCACTCCCAAACATTCCCCAGTAAATCGAAGCAACCATAAGCACTTTGACCTTGTGGGTACTGATTGACCGGAGTGGTCCCCCAGTTTAATCCACCATAATTACAGTGATCAGCCTCTGGGGCATGATTACCCCAGGGATAGTTTCGTTTGCAGATCGGAAAGGCGTGGGGATCTCTCTGCGCAGGATGCCAACAGGCTGCCTTCTCCCATTCCGCTTCTGTGGGTAAGCGTTTACCCACAAACCGAGCATAAGCATCAGCTTCATACCAGCTCACCCCACAAACGGGATGATCCTCGCCACCGTTGGGAATCCAATGGGTAGGATGGTTAACTGGATGATCTTGCAGCCATTGCCATCCCTCTTTCGACCAGTATTGGGGCTGACGGTATCCCTCCGCTTCTATAAACTGTTGATATTGACCTTGAGTGACTGGGAATCGATCAATCCAAAACGAATCAACTTGAACCCAATGGGCTTGTTTTTCGTTGTCCAGGGCGTCTAAACCATTATTGCCTAATAAAAACCGTCCTCCTTCAACATGAACCATGTTTTGATCCGGTAAGGACGTTGCTTGGATGGGAGGGACTTTCACAGAAGAGTCTAACGACCAATCGCTTACCTTAGGCCAAAAAGGAATCGGTCGTACTTTCTGGCGATGCAGTTGGAGGACCCAGATGATCGTTTCACAATGCTGACTTTCATGCTGAACTAACCAATGCCATAACCAAGCCCGAGAGTCCAGGGGGGCCTCTTGCAAATAGTCCCAGACTTGATTGCGGATTTGACTCAGGTATGAGCAAATTTCTGTAAATGAGGGTAGGTTTTGCCTCTCCGTTTTTGGCAAACCGTCGGCAGCAAATAAACGACGATACTCTGAAAAGAGTGGGGGGAACCCAGCTTCTTGTTCTAACAACCAAAGTCCTTCGGTAAAGCCAATATGTCCTAAATGCCATCCCACAGGACTGAAATCAGGATTGGCTTGGCATCGAAAAGTGTCAGCACTAACTCCTTCAAATAAGCGAAGGGTTCGGGCTCGGGATTGGGTTAGTTGTTCCTTGATCGCTAATTGCAGGCTTGCTTGAGTCTTGTCGGTAGATATCTCCATTGGATTAGAGGACATGAGTGGCTACTTCTCGCATGGGGTTGATCATTAATAGGCTATTGGGAGGGATGGTTTGCCAATAACTCCCAAAATTTGACTTCATCTGATCATCGGCATCAAGGGGCTCTGACGCAACTAACACTCCTTTAACTGGGTGGCTGACATCTAACCAGTAGAGGGATGGGGGAGGATCGGGATAGGCAAAGCGAGAAACGGTCATGGATTGACCATCACTGAGAACGATATTTAAGCTAACGCGGATTTCGTAGGTCTTTGCCCAAGTTTTGATCTGATCAAGGGACTGAGTCAATGCATTGACATGCGTTTGACCTGGATTTTGGGCTAGGGTCTCATAGATTAAGGCCAGAATATGCTCTGAGTCCGTCGTCCCTTCAATATTTTGATACCGCTCATCACTCAGGCAGTCCCGCATCGGTCGGTACAGGGTTTGGTGAAAATTATCAATAAAGCCATTGTGGATGCCCAGCAACTGCCGTTCGCGGAAGGGCTGGCAATTGCTTAACTGGAGGCTTTGCCCCAAAGTGGCACTGCGAATACAGGCAAGAAAATTACCTGACGTAATATAGCGACATAGCTCTCCAAAGTTGGGATCATTCCAAATCGGTAAACTATTTCGATAACGATAGGGAGGCTGATCTGAGGCAGGCACATACCACCCCATCCCAAAACCATCTGCATTAATTAAACCCGCTGTCATTTCTTTGGGTTGATAGCTTTGAGCCACAAGAGAATGATCGGGGTCAATCAAAAAGGTGTCTAACGAAACGGGCTCACCTACATAACCCAACAAACGACACATAGAAAGGAAGATCCTTATTTATCAGTATTCATCAGTGAACACTGTAACAAGCTCGATGCAGATCTTTAATGGAGCACGCTTTTAAGTACTGTCAGCTTTATGTCATTTTCTCCTAAGAGGACAGTTGGCAAACAAGGTAAGCTGAAGTTCAGGAGGAATCGGGACCATTGAAAAAAGCAAGAGACTGTAGAAACGAGTTCAAGGCAAGAGTGTTACTGGAAGCAGTCAGCGGCCAGGACTCCGACCAAGGCCAGTTGAGCCCACCGTATCTACACGTCATATTTAGACAGCAACTAATCCGATTCCTAATCCTAATCCAGCACCAAGGGGGACTAACAACCACGTTGGCATCGTATAGCGGATCAATGCCACCAAAGCAAAAATTCCAACGAGTCCTGATGCAACCGCATAGAACAGCGTCGGTTGGGTTAAGGTCGTTCGTAGAAGTGGAATGGTGGCGGCCGCGATCGCACCCAATACCGCTGGAGTTACACCTTGTAAAAATGCCCGAATCCAGGGATTCTGACGCACTCTTAGCAAAAGGGGAGCTGCCAGCATAATAAAGGCAAAGGACGGCGCAAAAATGGCAATCGTTGCAACCAATGCTCCTAGCACCCCCGCCACTTTAAATCCAACAAAAGCTGCTGTTAACACCACTGGCCCCGGTGACAACTGACCAATGGCAACGCCGTTGATAAACTCCGTTTGGGTTAGCCAGTGCAACTGCTCTACAACTTCAAATTCCAACAAGGGAATGATGACCAAACCGCCACCAAAGATAAAACTGCCCACCTTCAGAAAAAAGGTTGTTAAAGGTAGGAGAAATTCACCTATTCGCTCAAGTCCCCAAAAGCTGGAGAGAGTGAGGGGATCAGCGGGTAGGCTTGCCAACAATAAGGGGGATGGTGGTACCCACCATCCCTGAATCGAGCTGTCCGTTCCCCGAGGACGAAACCACCAGAGTCCCACCAGTCCAGCCATAATGAACTGAATTAAGACATTGATAGAGGTGATTATGGTGAGGGTGAAAACTGCGATCGCAATCCCAACCCGAATAATATCCTTAAGAGTCTTCTTAGCCAGCTTCCAGCAAAACGCCAAAATAATGGCGATGACCACTGGAGAGACCCCCAGAAAAATGTCTTTAATCTGAGGCAGTCCTTGAAAGCGAAAATATCCCCAAGCCAAGGCCACCACAATCACAAAAGCGGGGGCAATAAAGCAAAAGCCAGATACTAAAGCACCCAGCTGTCCTGCGCGCACATAGCCAATATAAATGCCCATCTGAGTTGAAGCGGGTCCGGGTAGCATCTCACAGATAGCCAACCCTTCCGTAAATTGTTCGGGAGTCAGCCATTGGCGACGAATGACGGCTTCATCATTGGCCATTGCAATATGGGCCTGAGGCCCACCAAAACCGATAGTCCCCAGCTTCAGAAAAACCCTGGCCAATGCTGCTAAGCGCTGGGGCATGGGTTGCACAGGAGCAGACTCAATCTCTGGCTTAATCATTGGGCAGCACCACTATTACTGAAGATGCTTGCAATTATTACTTACAAAGAGTCATGTTCACTTGTACAAGTGGAAGCTTAAATTACGGTTAATTTGGTCAAAGTCCAGTACAGTCTTAGAGCCGGGAGTAGTGGACAACCCAGCCTACTGGTGCATCTGAATCCTCCTGCATACCCAAGATTCCTAGAAAAATTGACAGACTATCCCCATGAATATTGAGCAACTCAACTCGAACTATGGTGTCACTGATCAACTGCAATTCAGCACTGGTAAGGGCAATTTCCCCATTATTCATATCAATAATCTCCATGCCCAGGCAGTTATCTCGGTCTATGCCGGCCAGGTTCTGTCCTATCGCCCCGTCTTTGCAACCGAGGACTTGATGTTTCTCAGTGAGCAAGCCTATTACCAAGCGGGAAAAGCCATTAAAGGGGGGACTCCCATCTGTTGGCCCTGGTTTGGCCCTGACCCTGAGGGTTTGGGGCGAGCGAGTCATGGGTTTGTGCGCAATCGTCTTTGGTCCGTGCAGTCCACGTCTACGACACCTAACCAAGAAACCAAGGTCAAACTGGGGGTGGTGGATACGCCTGAAACCCAAGCAATATGGCCTCACCCCTTCGAGTTATCCATTGAAATTACGGTAGGCCCAACCCTCACCCTGGAACTCATGACTCGCAATACAGGTGACCGCCCCTTCTCCATCACTCAGGCCCTTCATACTTATTTCCACGTGGGCGATATTGCCCCGATCTGTATCAAAGGTCTGGAGGATACTGCCTATATCGATAAAGTCGATGGGGGGACTCAAAAACACCAATCCAGTCAGATCACCATTGCTGAAGAGGTTGATCGGATTTATTTAGATGTTTCTCCTGAATTGATCATTGAAGATCCAACCTATCACCGTCAGATTAAAATCACTTCAACAGGGAGTCAAACAGCGATTGTTTGGAATCCTTGGGTGGATAATTCTGCCAAAATGGCGGACCTGGAAGATGATGATTATCAAAAATTTGTCTGTGTGGAGACGGCCAATGCAGCCAATGAGGTGATAGAGATTCAACCTGGAACGGCAAATAGCCTTTCTGCTCGCTATCAGATGGTGCAACTGTAATGTCCCCATCCCCCCTGATCAAGTCGCATTGGGGAGTGCGATCGCAGTCCCCACAGGAATTCTAAGTGGACGCCTTGCTCCCTAAATGCGGTGCTCTGGAGGAATCTTTTCAATGGCAGCTCTTTGCCGCGCCTCCTTTTCTGCTTTTTGCCGAGCTTTAATGCGGGCTTTGGCAGCTTTAGCCCGCATCTTTAAGGCATCGTCATTATAATTTTTACGAATAACTTCTGGATCTCGTGACGGCGAAACCGTGTATTTATCTTGATCTGACATGGACAGATGAATGATAAGACAACGTAGGCCAATGCATTATGACAGCTATTGATAGGAGTTAAAACCTAGAAGGGATAGGTTTTAGAAAACGTAATAACTGCGTTAAAGGACGAAAGGAATAATGGGACGCCAAAGCATCAGCGATAGAATTTGTCTGGTCTGCAGAGAAATAAGTGATAAGTTATTGAAACATCGAGTTCCCCTTACACTTATTTCTCGGTGATCGCGGTGCATGCAGCAACTTGACAGACAGCCAGATGCAGCAAGCTGGCAGGGTCGCCTGAATTTGATTTATGGGAAAAATGATCATCAAACTCAGGTTAAACAGAGTTATCATCAATCCCCTCTCAATCTGCAACGCCCTTTTTATCCTGAAGGTCCTGTCTGCCATAGCGTGGTGATGCACACTGCTGGAGGGATGGTGGGGGGAGATCGCCTCTCCATTAATGTTGAGCTGCAACCCCAAGCCCATGCCTTGCTGACGACGACTGCTGCTGGGAAAATCTATCGTTCCAATGGCTATGATGCACAACAAACCATTCAATGTCAGCTTGCGCCTGGCGCTGTCTTGGAATGGCTCCCCCTTGAAACTATCGTCTTTGACCAAGCGCGCTTTCGCCAGATACTTCAAGTTAAGTTGAGTCCAGGAGCTACCTATGGGGGCTGGGAGATTACTCGATTGGGTCGCAGTGCCCGAGGCGAACAATTTAAGCGGGGTGACTGGCGATCGCACACGGAGATCTGGCAGCAAGGGAAGCCGCTATGGATCGATCGACAGTGGCTTCCAGGACAGCCAGAGATTTGGCAAAGTCCCCATGGGCTAGCTGGACAACCCGTAGTAGGGAGCTTCCTCTGGGTCGGGCAGGCCATTACTCCTAGCATCGTGCAGGCAGCCCGTGACCTTTGGCAGGCGGTTGCCCCTACCCCCGCAGAAGTAGGAGTGACTCGATTACAATTGGGGCTCATTTGTCGATATCGTGGTTCCTCTAGTCAAGCAGCCCGTCAATGGTTTATACAGGTGTGGAATCTCTTGCGATCAACCCAATTAGGACGTCCTGCTTGCCCCCCCCGTGTTTGGCCACTCTAGACTGAGGTAATTCATGCAACTCACTCCCCAGGAAAAAGATAAATTGCTGGTCTTTACGGCAGCACTCTTAGCCGAACGTCGCAAAGAACGAGGACTAAAGCTCAACTATCCTGAGGCTGTGGCCTATATTACGGCTGCCATTTTGGAAGGCGCCCGAGATGGGCAAACGGTTGCTGAATTAATGAGTTACGGTACGACCCTCCTCAGCCGCGAAGATGTCATGGAGGGGATTGCGGAGATGATTCCTGAAGTGCAGGTGGAGGCCACGTTCCCAGACGGAACTAAGTTGGTGACGGTCCATCATCCCATTTCCTAGCAGACTATAGCAATTCAAACAGAGGGAAAGATGCCCAAAGAAGGCAAGTGGAAGCATTGTATTAGCGTCATATTTTGCTGTTGGCTCTTACTGTGTGGGCCTGCCTTTGGATTTGTCATTGACGATTCGCTCACCAACAATACCCCCAATAATTTTGCTGATGATTTGCAAGATGCGGCCCGGTGGAGTAATGTGCCAGGTTCTGTGCTGTCAAATGTGAGGGGGTTAGGAGAAGGACTAGAATATGCGATCGCACCCGATTTCTGCGCCCAAATCATTCCCCTGTTCCAAGATCGCCAGCCCCCCACCTGTCCTCAGATTGAAGCAGAGATCCAAAAAGCCCTCGATCACTGGGGAGAAAACCATGCTGTCCTCAAATTTACTCCGGTGACCCCTAGCCTGACCGCTCAGCTCCCCCCTGAAGGAGCTTCAGAGCCGTGGCGAGGGTTTGGGGCAGAGATTGATTTGTTTGTGCTGAGTCCCGAAGCCTATCCTCTCGTTTCCAACTTTGGTGCCTACACTAGCTTTTGGTATACCAATCAAGCTCCCATTGGCATGCAGGGACAACCACTGTCTGGCAAAACGATGATGAGTGCCGATATTGTCTTTAACAACCGAAGCTGTTACTTTTTTAATCCCCAAATACCTATTTCAGGCTGTAACCATTTTGAATCATTACTGACCCATGAAGTAGGCCATGCCCTGTCCTTGGATCACCCCAATGAGTTCCCACAGCGCAACTTTGATACAGACAATATTCCTGGCAATACCATCCCCATTGACTGTCAACAGCCCACCAAGACGCTCAAATTGGTCTCCCAAATTGATCCTAAGGCCATCATGAATAGCAGTCTAGGAGAAGCAGCGAGTCCCCAACCACAATTGAGCCCGGATGATCTCGGAGGACGCAATTTCCTCTATCCCTTGTGCCAAGCGATGGTTCCAAGCAACCGATCCAGTTCAAAACCTAATCCTTGGCAGCTATTTGGCATCTTGTTGGTGGGAAGTTTCTGTTGTGTGTTTGGACTGGCTACGATTGTGCAGCAGTTAGGTAAGCGACGCCGAACAAAATGGAGATCATAATTTTGAAGCACACCCTAGACCTTAGTAAAAAAGTACCGTACAGTGGCTAGCAAGTGAATCGGAGCCATTCCCATCATGATTCCTGGCGAACTCCTTCCTGAAGTAGGTGACATTGAACTGAATGCAGGACGACCCACACGGTCCTTATCTGTGGCAAACACGGGTGATCGTCCAGTACAAGTGGGATCTCATTTCCATTTTTATGAGGTCAATCCCGCTCTTGAGTTTGATCGTGAACAGACCAAGGGGATGCGTTTGGATATTCCTGCGGGGACAGCAATCCGGTTTGAACCGGGAGATCAACGAGATGTGACGTTAGTCCCGTTGGTGGGTCAACGACAAGTCTTTGGCTTTAATGCTAAAGTTCAAGGCACCTTGTAAGTTTTGGTTTTGACTTCCCCATCGGGTTGCCCTGCTGTTACTCATTCCATAGGCAAGAAGCCCCTGTTTGCTACAAGTAGAGGGCTCGGTCATCCGCAGTAATATCATCATTGGTAAAAGTGGCAGCGATCAAACGCTACACTTCGATTTAGAATTGACTGAATCAGTCTTCAAAAAGGGTAGCTATGGCATATCGAATGGACCGCCGCGCCTATGCGGAAACCTATGGACCGACTGTAGGCGATCGCATTCGTCTTGCCGATACAGACCTGATCATTGAAGTGGAGCAAGACCATACCACCTATGGCGATGAGGTCAAGTTTGGTGGCGGGAAAGTCATTCGTGATGGCATGGGTCAATCGCCAATTACTAATGCAGATGGTGCGGTTGATACCGTGATTACCAACGCCTTGATCCTGGACTGGTGGGGCATTGTTAAAGCCGATATTGGCATTCAAGATGGCAAGATTGCGGCAATTGGCAAGGCAGGCAACCCTTACATCCAAGACAACATTGATATCGTGATCGGTCCAGGCACAGAAGCGATCGCAGGCGAAGGCATGATTCTAACGGCGGGGGGCATCGACTCCCATATCCACTTTATTTGTCCCCAGCAAATTGAAGTTGCGATCGCATCTGGTGTCACCACCATGCTCGGGGGTGGCACAGGCCCTGCGGCGGGAACCAATGCCACCACCTGCACTCCCGGCCCCTGGAATATCTATCGGATGTTGCAATCTGCCGATGCCTTTCCCATGAACCTGGGCTTTTTAGGTAAGGGAAATTCCAGCCAGCCTACCGCCTTAGTGGAACAGGTCAAAGCGGGGGCTATGGGCCTCAAACTCCATGAGGACTGGGGGACCACCCCTGCCACCATTGATACCTGTTTGAGTGTCGCTGATCAGTTTGATATTCAGGTGGCAATTCATACTGATACGTTGAACGAAGCAGGCTTTGTCGAAAATACGATCGCGGCTTTCAAAAATCGAGTCATTCACACTTATCACACAGAAGGCGCAGGCGGGGGTCATGCCCCAGACATTATCAAGGTCTGTGGGGAAGCTAATGTCCTGCCGTCCTCCACTAACCCTACCCGCCCCTACACCGTCAATACTCTGGATGAGCACCTAGATATGCTTATGGTCTGCCATCATCTGGATGCGGGCATTCCCGAAGATGTAGCGTTTGCCGAATCTAGAATTCGCCGGGAAACCATCGCTGCCGAGGATATTCTTCACGATCTGGGGGCGTTTAGTATGATTGCTTCTGATTCCCAAGCTATGGGTCGAGTTGGTGAGGTGATTATTCGCACCTGGCAAACGGGCCACAAAATGAAGGTACAGCGGGGACCGCTCTCGGAAGATTCTGACCGCAATGATAATCACCGAGCTAAGCGCTATGTCGCCAAGTACACGATTAATCCAGCCATTACCCACGGAATTGCGGATCATGTCGGTTCAGTGGAGGTGGGTAAATTGGCCGATCTCTGTCTCTGGAAACCCGCTTTGTTTGGCGTTAAACCCGAAATGGTGATTAAAGGGGGCTTTATTGCCTGGTCTCAGATGGGCGATGCCAATGCCAGTATCCCCACGCCGCAGCCCGTGCATATGCGACCGATGTTCGGCGGGTTTGGCGGTGCGATCGCAGCCACGTCTCTTACTTTTGTCTCTCAAGCGGCGATGGAGGCAGGGATTCCTGACCAGATTGGCTTGCAGAAAAATGTGGTTGCGATCTCCAATACGCGCAAGCTCAGTAAGGCGAATATGAAGTTGAACGATATGCTACCTAAAATTGAGGTGGATTCTGAAACCTATGAAGTCAGAGCAAATGGTGAATTCCTTACCTGTGAACCTGCAACGGTTTTGCCGATGGCACAACGATATTTTCTATTTTGAAAAGCTAATCCATTGATGTGAAAGGTGGACTAGAATTAAGGACGCTTTTATGACTTTGGCTGTAATCCTAATATTGACTGAAATTGAAGTTCGTATAATTTACTATCTTTCACAAGTTTGTTTAGTGTAGGGATAATCAGGGGAAAAACTACCTCTACTTGTTTGATTTTATGTTTTTACTTCTCCTGATCTGTGCTTCCTTTAGGATCTGTATGCAGACGAAGGATCTTGAGTTAATAGAATCTTTTTGTATGAAATACTCAAATGAGTAAAAAAATCCCCAAAATAATGTCAGCAAAGATGTCCTGAGAACGATATCCTGTATTAAGATGATTGCAAAAGAGATTATAGTAGTTAGAAACTTGCTTGCATATTGAGTGCTTTTTATAAATAACTTTTCTTGCCTTGCCAGGAAATCCTCTATGATCTTCAAATCTTCCTCTGGGAATAAAGATAAATTTTTTAACTTTATATTCTATTAGGTGTTTATTGAAATTTGGCAATAACTCTTTCTCTAAAGGCATTATCTTTCTATAAAAAACTCCATCCTTAATCTTTTCTATGTATTTTTCTCTTCTTTTGTCTTTACTTTTTCTGGCAATAAAATATGACAACAAGCTCTGTAACCCAATAAGTGGAAGATATATTAATATCATTATTAGCATCAGAAGCAAGAGGTATATTCTTGTAAATTCAATGAGACTAAAAATTTCTAAGCTACTAAATAAAATCAATAGTAAACATATTAGTGCAGAAGCCAAGACAGGCCCCAATAATATTTTTTTGTATTGTTCAGGAGCTACATAATTGAATAATTCACAAAGAAATCTTGGTTGTGTCGCAAATAATGCTTCCAGTTACAAAACTCCTCTGAGTTCCATCCAAGACTATGCAGCTAATCCGAAGATTTGATTGATGAAAGAGATCT
>JANQPU010000005.1 GCA_028285315.1 Acaryochloris sp. IP29b_bin.176 | reverse complement strand
CTCCCCAGGTAGGATTCGAACCTACGACCAATCGATTAACAGTCGACCGCTCTACCACTGAGCTACTGAGGATAGCGAATCTCATACTAGCGATAAACGGATAACTTTGGCAAGGCTAATTTTTTGATTAGGAGTCAGAGGGACTGGATGGCCGACTTTGCAGCCAATCTTGACCCACCCGAATGGTTAAATCCGACCCCAAGTCACCTGTGGAATCCGCTAGGAGCTGACTGTCTGCAAGCAATGTTTGTAAATATTCAGCGGATTCAAGATCGCCCCATTGCGGGATGATCTGTGTTTTGGCAATCGTTCGAGGCCAATCATCATCTGCATAATGAATGTTATTGAATCCCTGCTCCTGCAGGTACTCGACCATTGCAGTATCCCCATTGGGGCTGTTCGTAGCATTCTGAACCACAATTTTGATGTTTTGCAGTTGAGAAGAGTCTCGCGCCGCAATTTCATAACCAACGGGGGGAGATACCTCAAAATAGGTCTGCATCACCCTGTCCATCCCTGCTAAGTCCATAAGCCAGAAACTCAGCTCATATTCTTCTGGGCCGCTGAAACGACCGGGTAGCAACACCATTTGAAGTTGATCAGAATTCACTTGCAGGCCAAACTGCATTAAGGCCAGCATTTCCCCAACACTCAAATTGGAGTCAATATGCTTCTTCAAAACGGACAAAATTTGAGGAAGACGAGTCAACATCCTAGGATTAGCCATCTTCTTTTGCAAGGCTTTGATCAGAATCTGTTGGCGCTGAGCGCGCCCAATATCCCCTAAATTATTATTGCGGAACCGAACAAACCCCTCTGCTTCATCTCCACTAAGTTGTTGTAATCCCGGCTTCAAGTCAATCTTCAGTTTTTGGGTTTGATCCTCGTACTTCATGGCAAACGGGACATACACTTCAACCCCGCCGACCACATCAACCAGTTCCCGAAACGCCCCTGTACTCACGCGCACGTAGCGATCAATTTGAACATCGTTTAAGGTTTTACTGACAACTTCAGTGACCAATTCGGGGCCGCCCCACCAATTCGCAGAATTAATTTTAGTCACACCAACATCAGGAATGGGCACGCGGGTATCACGAGGAATCGATAAAATACTGACTCGATCATTGCCAGGATTGAGTCGAATCAGCAGCATTGTGTCGCTACGACTTTTGAACGGATCATACTCTTCACCTTCTTCAGGCTCATCTAAGTTGAGATCAACCCCCATGACAATAATATTGACTGGGCGTGAGATGCCATAGCGCAAACCGCCTTGAAACAATTCTGGTAATGAGACCGGACCATCTCTGTCCCCTAGCAGACGGAAAGGAGTGACCAAGGCTAAGGTTGCGCCTAACCCAGCTGAAAGGGTCATCACAAATGTGAAGGTGACCCCCCAGGTTAACCATCTGAATACCGTCCCTACTCGGCTAGATCTTAGAGGCTGCCTTGTTGTTATTATTTTGGGCTGGCGAGAAGATCGCGATCCACTGGCTGCTCGATGTTTAGATTGGCGTTTCGTAGGAAATGCTCCTTTTTTTACGTTGGCACTATTAAAGGTATTATCGGCCACGGTAATTTTGTGTGAAGGGTTTACAAAAGGCGACGGTTCTTGGCTTTTGGCGGTTCCCTTGCTCAATAACGCTACGATTCTACACAATTAGGTTGGAATGGCAAGGGGATTGGTTATATTGACTGACAGTTTACCCAGTTTCTTCTTAGAACTTAAGGTTATTAACTATGCAAGCCGTAATCATTGCTGGTGGAAAGGGAACAAGGCTATCGCCCCTGACATTACGTAGCCCTAAGCCCATGCTGCCCTTGTTTGAACGCCCCTTTCTCAGTTGGATGGTGGAGCGGTGTAAAGAAGTGGGATTAACCGATATTTTGATGAATATTCGCTATCAGGCGACTCAAATTCAAGACTATTTTGGGGATGGTCAAGCCTTTGGTGTAAAGATTCGCTACGTGATTGAAAAAGAGGCATTGGATACGGCGGGCGCGATGAAGCTAGCGGAGCCATTTTATACGGGAGAACCGTTAGTTGTGTTTAACGCGGATATCCTCACTGACCTTGATCTGCGCGCTTTGATGCAGGCTCATGAACAGACTCAAGCTCAAGCGACTATCGCTTTGGCAAGGGTAGAAGATCCGACAGCGTTTGGCTTAGTCGAACTGACAGGTATCACCGCTAGCGAGCACTCAGCAACAGGCACCATTCAATCTTTTCGCGAGAAACCAACGCCTGAGGAAGCCGCAACTTTAGGGATTGATACGGTTAATGCAGGAACCTATGTGCTGAATCCCGAGATTTTTACTCAGTATCCTGCTGATCAACCCTTGAGTTTTGAACGAACGGTTTTCCCAAACCTCTTGTCGAGCCAACAGAAAATTTCTGGGTTTGTCTGGGAAGGCTATTGGATGGATCTTGGGACACCTGCTAAATTCTACGGGGCTCATTTAGATATTTTGCAGGGAAAAATGCTGTTCCCTTTATCCGAGGCGATGGAAGAACGTCAGCCTCAAGTTTGGGTTGCCAACAACGCTACCATTGATCCCAATGCCAAACTATCTGGACCTTGCTTTGTGGGCGAAAATGCCAAGCTTGGTCCCCAGGCGGATATCTCTAGTGGTGTGATTTTAGGGGCCTGCGGGTTAATTGATCGACCTTTGTTATCGGGTATCTATCCCCCTGGAACAGTCGCTGTATAGCGTTAGGTATGGGGTAGGATAACGGCTTTGATGGTTTTGCGATCGCGCATATCTGCAAACACTTGCCCCAGATTATCAAGGGGCTGCGTATCATTCAGGAGTTGCTCAAACGGTAACTTCTGACTGGCTAACAAGGCTAGGGATTCTCTTACAAACGTGGGGGTATTGTGAAAGACTCCTTTCAATGTTAATTCGCTGTAATGCAATAAATCGGTATTGATGGTGATACTCGTATCCCGAGGACATCCCCCAAACAGGTTGATGGTTGCTCCTGGACGACCACAGGAAATGGCGGTTTCCCAGACGCTAGGCACCCCGGTAGCTTCAATCACAACATCAGCCCCGTAATTCTCGGTCAGTTCCAACGTGGTCGCTGCTAGGTTTGTGTGATGATGATTAAAAATATGGGCAGCTCCCAGTTTCTGTCCTAGTTGCAACCGATGATCGGACCCACCGAATAAAATTACCTCTGCGCCACGATGGGCTAAAACTCCTACGAACATCAGGCCGATAGCACCATCCCCAATCACAACCACTCTTTGAGAAGGAGAATTTGGATGATCGGACTTAAAACCAGAGCGGGAAATACCATGCAAAACGCAGGCCAAGGGTTCAGTTAGTGAGGCGACTGCTTTCGATAAATGTTCTGGAATGGGGAGCAGATTCTGCTCCACAATGGCAGCCGGAATTCGTAAATATTGAGCAAAGGTGCCGTTATTAAAGGTTAAATCGGTACAGAGGGAAAATTCTTGTCGCTGGCAGAAAAAACAGTGTCCACAGGGCGCGGAATTATTAGCAACGACGCGATCGCCAATGGACCAACCTTGAACATCCGTTCCTATAGCCACAATTTGGCCTGCTGCTTCATGACCAAAGAGTGTAGGCGGCTTCAGCATTTTGGCATGTCCACCGCGCCGCCACACCTTCAAGTCTGTGCCACAGGTTGTGGCGACATCAACTTGAATTACCACTTCTCCTGGATCGGGAGTTGGGTCTGGAACTGTTTCTAGGCGGAGATCGGTTTGGCCATATAATACCGCTGCTAGCACGTTAATTTAATTCTCCATTCAGCTTCATCATCTTAACGGGAATTGCTGAAGTCTTTGCCCTTATTGTGCATTCCAGAATTAAATGACGCTTTTTGAAATTTATACCCAAGCTCAAGATGGTGAAAACCTCTACTATCCAACGGATTGAGCCTTTATTGACATATTTCCTCGTGGCTCAATCGGTGTTTCAGGGAGTTAGCCCAGCAAGTTGCCTAATAGGCTACTCATCAAGGCTTTCCCCCTTTTTCTGGCATTATGCACAAATTCAAA
>JANQPU010000419.1 GCA_028285315.1 Acaryochloris sp. IP29b_bin.176 | reverse complement strand
TGAGGTTTCTAGACCTCGATTTAATAGGCTTAGACATCACCACAATACGTTTCCTAGATAAACGATGGACAACCAATTGCTCTAGTAGTTGATTTAGATGTAGAGACTTCAGCCATTCCTAAACGTTGGATACTAAAGCAATAAGACGATCTAAAGAAGATAAGCCCGGATCAGTAAAGCAAATTGGATAGGGGATCACCCGACCCACTAATCTAATCGATTCAACAGTGCTAGAGAGCGCAATTCTGTATAGAGCGATACATTTCTTTCTGGGTAGAGAACAGAGTAACCTGAAATAGGTGATCATAAACATCTTGGGGGTTTTACCTACATTCCCCAAAACTTTGCACTGATAAAGCATCTAGGATTTGATATTGATATGAGTAAGGTTTGGGAAATCGATTTTTATTCGCGCCCCATATTAGACGAGCAACAAAAAAAAATTTGGGAACTGCTGGTCTGCGATGCTCAACGAAACTTTGAGTTCACTAAGATCTGTTCTGGTTCACAAGCCAATGCCCGCTGGTTACAAGAGGCGTTATCAGAGGCATTACCGCTGTGGCGACAGCAAGAGAATTATAGTGATCAAGAATTTCCTGAACGGATTCGCTTTTTCCGACGTTCGATGAAAAGCATTATTCCCCGGGCTTGTGAGGCACTGGAAATTCCCTCCCAACCTAGCCGCAGAACCTTCGCAGTGTATCAGTGGTTATGCGAGCGTGAGCAAACGGTTTATCCTCAGCATCCTGGTTATCAACCGATGATGGTTGCGCCCGTTACGTTTGAACCGACGCTGCCCAAGCCCTTACCTGATGCTTTACTAGGTGAAGGATGGCGTTTAGTAACACTTCAGCTCAGTGCATTTGCCGAAATGGATGAGTGGGATGTTGCGTTTGGGGACAAGATTCCCTTGGAGCAATTGAATCTTTCCCCAGATACGATTATTCCTGGGCTCCTGATTTTTTCGGAACGGTCTACTCCACTAGCAGGGTGGATGTCTGGATTAGAGCTGTCTTGCTTAAAGCTAGAGATGGAACCCAAACCACAGTTGCTACTAGAAACAGGGCTGAGCGATCGATGGGTTATTGCTTATTTGAATGATGATCGACTGATAGCGGAAATCCAGGAATTTGAACGGACTAAGCAGGCTGCCCAAAACGTTCATTTTGTAGCGGTGCAATCCTCTCCTGATGCCGAGAAGTTTGCTGGATTTTGGTTAATGCAAGAAATGACATCTGCATGATGATGTTTTCAAGTCTAGCTCCATAGAGCCTTTTGGCACATAATGTTGCGGAAGAGATTTAGTGCTGCCTGAAGTAGAAGTCTAAGCTAGCGCTAACCAACGTTTCTGTAGAGTTGTAAGGCGGAGATAAGCTAGTTTGGGAGAAAAATCCGATCTGAGTAACCCACCATGAGGCCAGAATCCACCATCTGCCAGATCCCACCAGGTGACTGCTTGAATATAGGGTTTGCTGTAGCACAGGGTATAAAACTGTTCTACCCAGTCTGCTTGGACATGCTCGCTCCAGGGAGCATGCCAGAGACCAGGGGGATCTGGGAAAGGGGTGTTTGTCGCACGCGTCGTGTTGGATGAAACGCCCAGTTCCGTAATATGAATTAGTTTCCCAAGTTGGCTAAATCGTTCTAGGAGTCGGTTGATTTCAAACATATCCTGATTCGGGTAATACAACTGCATGCCGATAATTTCAAATGGAATCTTGGTCTTAATGCAGGTTTGTAGATACTGATAGGCACTCTGTAGCGATGGATTATGAGGTCCTTTGGCAATATACTCTGCCCATTGGCAGCAAGTATTAATGATTCGCTGCACATTTGGATAGCCATCGACGGCAGCAAGAGCTGCCAATTGAGTCATCTCTCGCTGCTGTTCTGCGGAGAAATTGAGGGTATTAGCCCAGTCAATATCATGCGCTTCGTTGATAATGTCGTAATAGGGAATGCGATCGCGATATCGTCCCGTAATCTTCCGCACGCGCTGGCGCAGCCGATCTTTGAGTTCTTCATAGGGTTTGTCTTTGGCCCAGGCGGGTAGCCCAGCGCTGTGGAACCAGACTAGTGGGTGTCCCTTGGGGGTAATATTTGCCGCTTCTAACCAGTTCACCATCTCATCAGTTTTGGCAAAGTTTGGTTTACCCGCTTCTGGTTCGAAGGATCGCCAGTAAAAGGGTAGAGTTGCAAAGTTAAACAGCTGCTTGAATCGACGATCATAGTCTGCTCCAGCCTCAGGATGGCGAAAGAAATTGCAGCCAAACAGAAAATCAGGTCGATGACCTCGCTGACTAATTTGGTATTGGGCATGAGCAAAGACGGTAGATTCCCCCGCCCACAAACTTTCTCGCAAGGAATCATTTGCAAAGGCAGCTATTACCTTAGGGGTAGAAGCCTCAGTGGCTTGCTGAAGATATGCTTCGGCTTTCTGAAGCTGTTCTGTAACGTGAGCGGGACATTGAAAACCCTGTTGTTGCCAAGTTGCGATCGCAGTTCGGACCCGATGCAACCGAGACTGGGCACAGGCCAAATTTAGATTCAGCGGAAAATCTGATGGAGTATAGCCTCGACCTTGGTGATCAGCATAAAGGGCAACGTTGCCAAACCCTTTGACGGATGAATAAAGAACAATGGCAAAGGGAACGGACGGGGGCTCTGTCCAAAGAACACCGGTGTCCACTTGACGCGGAGGATTGGGGATCGGTTCATTTTCTAAGGTGAGGAAAAAGGTTTGGTTGAAGACTTTCTTAGGCATGGGGTTACCCGCAGCCGTCCAAGCCTGCAGCTTGATCCGATTCGTCACGGTAGGCAACTCTGTACTAGAAGCCTCTGGCAGTGATGCCCTCAATGTGAGTAACGCCGCCGTTCCCCCCGTCAACGTTAAAAACTGCCGTCGATCCATAGCTGCCATTTGTTGCCCCCCTATTGAATTGTCAGCTCAAGTGAGCGATCCGGGTAATCTGACTGCAAGGTACCCCATATTTGCAATGGCTATATCCTCAAACTCCCAATTTGATGATCTGATTCCCACTCCCTCAGATAAAGTGGCGGCTACCCAGTCGCGATCGCTACTCGGCATTCTTTGCTTAGGGTTGTATATTCTATTCACGCTTATACCAGACAGCCATAGCCTTATGGTGGCTTGGCCCTGGGTGTTTGTGTGGCAATTGACCTGGCTTTGTCCCGTGCTCTGGTTAGTGGGACAGCTCTGGCAACGTTCCCCCATTCCTCGCTTACAGCATGGTCTGGATTGGCTCGCCGCTTTGGCCGTTATTGGCTTGCTTCTGTCTACGGTATTAGCTGCATTTCCCAATCAAGCTCGTTGGTATACTGGTGCAGCCCTGGGGGGGATAGCGGCCCTCTATTGCATCAACGCCTGGTCGCAAACGCCCCTGCGCCGACAGCGGTTGCTGGTGACCCAGGGGATAGTGAGTGTTGGATTCATTGTCACCAGTCTTTTCCTTTGGACGAGTCAGACGCTATTGCCGGAGCTGAATCGCCTCCAGTCGCTTCAACAAGCTGGGGTGCAAGTCAGCTATAACTTTTCCACTTTAGAACTGCGAAATTGGGCTCCCTTCGGTCATCAAAACTATGTGGCTGGTTATTTAGTGATGGCTCTGCCCCTCTTATTTGGCTTGGGTCTGACTCATCCTCGTTGGCGATGGGGGTGGTTTGGCAGCTTTGGTCTGGGCCTTATCGATCTCTACACCACTAGCTCTAGAGGGGGATGGCTGGGATTTTTGGTGGCTGGTTGCTATTTGGGAATTGCGCTCTTTCGCCAAAAGGGGTTGAAGCGTCGTTGGTTGATCGGTGGAACCTTTGCTAGCCTTGGCATTGTGTTGGTGTTAGTGTTTGCCAACAATCGTTTGAGTAGCCAAATCAGCAATTTCTGGCAAGGCCGTTCGGGTGGAGATATGGCCTATCGCCTGATTACCCATGTGGCAGGTTGGAACATGGGTCTACAACAACCCATAACAGGGATGGGGGCAGGGAGTGTGCCTTTGGCCTACCAAGCCTACCGACCTCACTGGGCAGGATTAGAGGCGGAGCATGCCTATCAACTCCATGGGACCTTGCCGCAAATTTGGGCTGAGTTAGGTCTAGTCGGTATGGTTCCGTTTGTCCTCTTGTTGGCTTGGCTCGTTTGGCAAGGTTGGCGGCATCTCACCCAACCAACAGCAGTTTCATCGAATCTATTGCCCCAAAGTTTACTCGCTGGGCTCTTGGGATATAGCCTTGTCTCTCTCACGGACTATCAGCTAGACAATATCGGTATTAGCGGTTTTATTATTATCAGCCTGGGGTGTCTTGCCGCCTTTATACGCACTGCAAATGAGGCAGGCTCTGCTCAAGCCAATGCACCCTCTGGGAAACGGACAAGATTAGCGGCAGGAGTCCTATTGGGAATTGTCTTAGCTTTTGGGATATCGGTGGTTCCCATCCATGCAGCCTGGCAGCTTTCTAACCAAGGCTTTTCCGCTTTAGAGCAGCAAGAAATAGATCTGTTTCGACAGCACCTGGGAGATGCTCAGGCCAAGACGCCGTGGGAACCGTATTATTCCTACCAGTTGGGGTGGAATTTGGGAGAAATGGGATTAAAAACCAAGGATCCCAAGCTACGCAATGATCTGATTCAAACGGCCACTCAACATTTTATACAAGGGAATCAGGCGGCTCCTGATCAAGAGTTTGGCCATACTAACTTGGCGTGGCTGTATTTACAGCCTGATCCCCGCAAAGCGACCCAGGAATTTGTGCAGTCTGCGGAATTGGTACCTGCAAAACGAGGGGTATTTTTTGGGCTGGGTCTGAGTTTGTTAGGCCAGGGCCAAACTGATCTGGCTGTTCAAGCCATGACCTTAGAATGCTTGCGCAATCCCATCTGGATCACGAGCCCTGCCTGGCAGTCGCCACCCTTGACATCAATTTATGACAAGGTGCTGGCCAACTTAGAACAGACCTATAACCAATTGTTGCAAGGGCATCAGCATTTAGATGATTTGAATACGCATCTCCATCAAGGCAGAGGTAGTTTGCAGTGGTGGCGCGGTAACTTCGAGGCGGCTCAAGCCGATCTTGATACCTATGGCAGTCCTTTGAGTCGGACTTTATTAGAGGTGGCTAAAGTCAAACCAGGTGTGCCAATAGAGGTTCCTCCAGCGTTATCTGCTGCCTCCCGCCATATCATCCAAGCCTGGACAACGCCTGAGCAAAGATCGTCGTTGGTGGCTAAAGCCTGGCTAACAGGAACTCACACCTCTAACACCACGCAACTGGTGCAAATTACCTTAGACAGTATGCAGAAGGCTCAGACCTTTCAAGAATGGTTACAAGACTATCCCATCGTGCGTAAATATCATCGGCAACGGGCAGGTTTTGGGGTACTCAGTCGTCACACCGACGGTCCCAATCCGACCGACTTTTTTCGGGTCATCGATAATGTAGTTATGACCGAAATATTGAAGGACATGATGCCCATACCAAAATATTTCCCTGATTTAGATCGGGCCTTGCAAGAACGTCGTAATGCTTTGTTATCAGAGGTTAAAGCCCTATCAGAGAATGCTATGCTGACCTCATCGCTGATTCAAAGTGGTGCGATGGATTAGATCGTTCTAATCGCTGACTGCAATGTTTAAACCTATTTTCGACTGCGCTATTCTTCGGAGAATTAACCCATGAGTGAACCCAGCGATCGCATCCCTGATCAACCTCCCATGAAAGATGCCACCCCCACTAATCCTGCTCGGGTTGAAGAATTTAAACTCAGCAGTGGCTCGGTGATAGATAAAGTCAAAGAGCTGGTTAAAAAAGGCAATGTCCGCAAAATCATCATTAAAACCGACGCCGGACGTTCATTAATTGAAATTCCCCTCTCCGTAGGAGTGGGAGTCGGCGCTGTTGGCATTATCACAGCTCCCCTATTGACCGTACTGGGAGTGGTCGGCGTTTTTGCAGCACGTCTGACGATTGTTATAGAAAAATCGCTGGAATAATTAAGGACTGGAATGGAATTTCAAACGCAAGCTCAACAAGCGTGTCACGCCAAAGTCGCGGGTTGGATGGATGAACTCTTTGGGCAAATTCCCTGGGAGAAATTAGATGAGCCCGGATTTGGTCTATTTATGGGCTCTGCTTGGGTAGAAGTGCGGATTTATCCCTGGCAAGAAGATAGTGTGATCAATATTCGCTCGACTGTGGTGTCAGGTGCGAAGATGGCTGCCGACTTGCAAGCCTTTCTACTAGGCGAAAATGCAACAATGCGGTTTGGCGCTTTTTCGGTCAACGATGCGGGGGATATCCTGTTTGAGCATACGATTGTGGGTTCGACTTGTGACCCCAACGAGCTAGAGGCCTCTGTGAATGCAGTTTTAGCAGCTGCCGATGATTACGACGATCAGATTGTTGAGCGCTGGGGTGGAGAAAGAGCCCTAGATCGGAGTCCTTAGAGGTAGATTGCTAGGGTAGTGTAGCAGCCGATCATGACGCAGTTGTATCACTTTGGAATAATAGCGTGTTTCCCAACTCAACGGGACACAACGAGTCACACGGTGCGATCAGACCCAAAGTTGCCTTGAAAGACGGATTGTTCTTTGTCACCGCTGAGGATAAGTGTAGTCTGAGAAGACTCGTGAGAAATCTAGATTTAGTCCCTAAAATGAACGCTCAGCGGTGGTAAATCAATCAAGATACTAGCTGAAAAACCATTTTTACTAGGGCACTAAAGCTGACAAATACTCCATTTCAGCAACAGCTTGCATGCTGAACTCACGGTAGAATATCTAAGCCGGATACCCGCACTGAAGCAGCGGTATGGAGCGAGGGCCTCATCCAAGAGATCTGAATGCCCTTGTCCACTCATGTCCGTTCTGCGCATAGCTTATGCGTAGGCATCCGGCACCAAAATAAGACGTGGAGAGGTTGAGTGCAACACGATAACGTTACTATCGTGCCTGAGTCATTTATTGGCTTACTTTATGAAGATGGGGCGTTTATAAAAATCCTGACTCCAGGTCGCCATTCCTTTAAGTTGGGCCTGTGGGCTAGGTTGCAATCGTGGTTGCGGCCAACGGTTCGGCGAGAGGTTAAGCTCATCGATATGCGTGAGCGCTCTTTAACCATTAAAGGTCAAGAAATCCTCACTGCAGATAAAGTCGCAATCCGAGTTAGCTTACTGGTTTACTTTCGGGTTCAAAATGCAGAGAGCGCCATGCACCATGTCAGTTCCTACGAAGAGCGGATCTACGAAGATGTGCAGTTAGCCGCCAGACGGTTTCTGGCAAGTCGTGATTTAGATGCCATCCTCAGCGATCGCAATGAAATTTCTGATGCAGTCAGGGTCGATGTGTCAGGGGCTGCTGCTGGCTATGGGGTTGAAATCTTACGGGCTGATGTCAAAGATTTAGTGTTTCCCGGTAACTTGCGGGAAATCATGAATCAAGTCCTAGAAACGGAACGGCGGGCCGAGGCCAAGCTGATTGAGGCCCGCAAAGATGCAGAGGCTAAGCAAGTGCGATCGCAAGCGGAGCATCAAGCTATGCTACAAAAGCTAGAGGCTGAGCGAATTCAGGTCAGAATCTCAGCAGAAGCAGAACAAGAGCGTGCTAGGATTCACCTACAAACTGAAATTGAACAGGCTAGGGTGCTTACAGAGCATCCGATATTGCTGCGGCTACGCCAGATAGAAGCGCTCCAGGAAATGGCTAAAGGCGGCGGCAAGTTCGTCATAGGCTTTAGAGACGATGAATTATCGTCTGTTTTTGAGCGCAATACATAATTAAGATGGTTGGCGCAGATACTAAAGGATATCTCATAAGCTCCTGCTAAAATCACCTGCAATCTCAAACTTATAAGGCTTACAGGGAAATCTGTAAAACAACACTCTGTAATCTCGACTTTATCCATTTATGCTGATGTGAAGAAACGGTAGCAAAATCAGAGGTAAACAAGTATCGAGAGTTCTGAGCCAATGCTACCGTCTATTCAACTTTCGTAGGCACAAGCGAAGTACTCTTTGAAGCCAGATGAATAGACTTGCTAGAAATTTCTGCGGCCTCCATTTGTACCGTCGGCAAATGTACTCGAAAACAGCTACCTACCCCAACCTGGCTTTGAATGGTAATTTTGCCTTTATGGAGTTGAGCAATTGATTGTGCAATAGCTAACCCAAGACCCAAACCTCCCTGTCGACGGGCTCTATGCTTATCTACACGATAAAATCGATTAAAAATATATGGGATTTGTTCCTTGGAAATGCCGATGCCCGTATCTTCTACGCTGATGATAGTGACCTGATTAGTACGAGCTACAGACAAAGTCACTGTTCCGCCAGAAGAAGTGTAAGATACAGCATTCCGTAACAGATTGGAAAATAACCTGGCTAATTGCATTGCGTCTCCAACTAGTGTCATTGGGACGATGCCTTGGGTAACTAACTTAATCCCTTGGGATTGGGCAGAAGGCTCTAGAAAATCAACTAAATCCTTGAGTACTTCGTCTAAAGCTACTCTTGTCCACTCACGCCGAGCAGTAGGGATAGAAGTATCTGTGCGAGCCAAAAAGAGCAGATCTTCAACCAATCGGTTCATTTGTGCAGTAGCACTAGAAATAGCTGCTAGTTTCTTGGCATCTTTGGGATGGACTCTTTCCGGGTGATTCATCATCACCTCAACAGAAGTTTTGATCACTGTCAGAGGAGTTCGCAACTCATGAGACGCATCTGCAGTAAATTGCTTCAATCTCAAAAAGCTTTGCTCAACGGGTTTAAGGGAATATTCCGTTAACCAAAGCCCTCCTATTCCTACTAAGCCTAGTGCAATGATTCCTCCTACACCTAAACCCCAAAGTAAACGCAGTTGAGCTTTTTCTACTGGAGCAATTGACTGGCTCGCCCGAATATACCCTACTAATACAGGGCGACGTAGCGCATCGGCATCACTATGAACGGAAATAGTAAAAGCACGAACCTGAAACGACTTCTCTTCTCGAATCGCCCGGACAACAATATTCTGCTCTCTCAATTTTGGTGGTAAGTGGAGTGTAATCGCACCTTTACGGGCCAGTAATCTACCATCTGCTGTAAACCATTCCAAACTGTGTCGATCTCGGTTAAAGATATCCCGCCAAGGAACCTTATCTACTTTGTCGAGGTAGGGCTTCCCTTCTTGCTTAATGTCTGAAAGAGAGAGGGCTGCAGATTGGGCTAAGGTCTGTAGCTCAGCATCGATTTGGGCATATAGTCGCCGACTAACAAAGACATATACCTGCACGCTGAAAACTGCCAAAATTGCTGCCATCACCAGCAAGTAAGACAGTAATAAACGCCAACGTAATCCTTGAAAGAGAGGATTACGGAACCTGTTTAAGACGATAGCCAAAACCATAGACCGTTTGAATTAAATCACTAGGGGCTCCAGCCCCTTTCAACTTATGCCTCAACCCTTTAATATGGGCTTTCACCGTATCTTCTTCGGGTAAGACTTCATAAGCCCAAAGATGCTCAAGAATTTGGGCTCGACTGAATACCCGACGCTTGTTTCTTAAGAAAAGCTCTAACAGGCTATATTCTTTGGGGGTCAGCGCAATCAACTTATCCCCGAAAAAAACCTCACAGGTATTGGGATCCAGCTTCAAATCTTCCCATTCTAAGATCGGAGGTGAGGTCATAGGTCCACGACGCAAGAGCGCTCGAATTCTGGCTGATATTTCCTCTAATTCGCAAGGTTTGACCACATAATCGTCGGCTCCTGCATCCAGTCCATCGACCTTATTGGTGGTCGTGTCTCGAGCTGTCAACATCAGTACAGGAATATCTAAACCTTGGGACCTCATTTGCCGACAGAAGGTTAGACCATCCATCTTCGGTAGCATGACATCTAACAAAATTAAGTCATAGGTAAAAGCTTCTAGTAGTTCCCAGCCCATTTCCCCATCATGGGCAATATCAACTGCATAATGTTGATCCGTGAGATCTTCTGCCAGTGCTTCTGCAATTCGTTCATCATCTTCTACTAGTAGAAGCTTCATTTCATTTATTCTCTCTTGGAATTAACCCGGCTGGGAACATCCAGCTTTTTAGCAGATATCCCATATAGAAAACATTACGACAAACTGGATGTGTCGTAATGTTTTCTTATCAAAGGGGAAATGTCACTAAATTAATGCATCGCTTAGCCTAATTAGTTTGTAACATCTGTTGAACCTTTGTGCGCAAAGCTTGGTCTTGGCGAACGGCTGCTAAGATCTGGCTAAATCTTTGAGGTTCTAATCCCTGAGAGCGGATAACCTTCTCTTGCTCTGCTTGACCTTTCTTTTCAATGGCCTGAATTTTGGTCATTGCTTGTTCAAAGGACTGTTTCTCTGCATCTGTAGCTTCTACAGATGGGTTATTGGTCTGTTGCCCGTTGTAAAGTGCGTTGAATTTGTCTTGACTGAGCCCTGACTGAACAATGACTTGAGAGATTTCTCCTTTGGTACTCTGTTCCAGCGAACTTAGCTGAGGTATGGCAGTGGCAAATTGTTGGAGTTCAGCCTCAGAAATTGAGGATTGCGAACTCTGAGTAGCATCAGCTTCTGGTTTCAAACCATCAGAATTTGGAGCGGCTTCAGGGGTACTGCTAGAAGGTTGTTCAGTTTCTGCAGGCATTGTTTCTTCAGGAGCCGCTTCCTCTGTAGGAGCAGTGGGGGTTGCGCCTGCATCACTGGCTGGTGATTGCTCAGCGCCTCCTTCACCACCCTCAGGGCCAGAAACAGGGGGAGTGACAGTGGGAGGAGTCACTATAGGAGGAGTCACGGTGGGAGCCTTCATGACTGGAGCTGCAGAATCAGATGTAGTGGCGTCGGTGGGAGCATCGCTGGCAGCAGGATCGGGGGTGGTTTGCTCAGCACCTCCTTCTGCGGTGCCTTCCATACCATCATCAGTTTTCATTGAGTCATCGGTGGGAGCATCGCTGGCAGCAGGATCGGGGGTGATTTGCTCAGCGCCTCCTTCTGCAGCGTCTTCCGTCTCATCGGCAGCAGTATCTGTTGAGTCACTGTCAGGAGCGTCGCTCATCGCTGGAGAGTCAGCTGGTACTTCTCCTTCTGACACTGAAGTATCTGTAGGTGCACTCTCTGCTGCTGGTTCATCGGTTGGGGTTGGGCTGGTTTCGGCTGATGCACCTGTGCAACGAGAGTTCAAGGGGAAATTTTTGCAGAGAACTTTCAGAGCACTAGGGGAAAGCTCCTTGGGGGCCTCAGCTTCAGCGATCAACTGCTTAGAGGAAGTAGCAAGAGGAGAAGATTGGCTTGCAGGACTAGGTAGGCTGGTCAAAACACTCATACTTGTTAGACCGAGCAACGTGGGGAAGATTTTCAAAGTTGTTAAATACTTTTGAGTATTCATAGGTATTCCTTATGGATTGATAATGATTGGTCTGGAGTGATCTGTAAAACTCAGCTCATTGATGTTTTAAGTGCTTTCGTGCTATCCAAAGCGATTCAACGGTTGCTGCCAACCTGCGATGACTCTGTTCAGTGAAGATTGGGTGGACCTAACCACACTACTAGGGGAGTTGTTCCTTGAAATGCACAAAATCAAGCTTTATTAATGCGCAAAATCAGGCTTCCTCATCAATAAGAGATTCAACTGTTTCTTGGCCAAGAAACAGTTGAATGAGAGAAGACTAGCGTTTGAGCTTAAGGGGCTGGAGGTTCAGATGAATCAGTTGATTCAGGTGAATCTGGAATCGCAGGTGCTTCTGCATCGGGAGCAGCAGGGATTTCAGATGTTTCGGCGGGATCTTCCCCAGGAACTGCGTCAGGTGCAGGCGGATACTTAGGACTTTCTGGATCTTCTAATTCTGCGCCACCTTGAGGAACATCGGCTTCGCTTCCAGGTTGCGTTGGAGTATTTTCACTAACTGTTTCGCAAGCACCCAGTAATGTAGCTAGTCCTAAAGTTAGTAATGCTGGAATAAGTTTAAGTTTCACTTCAAATACCTCCATCAAAGTGAGAAAATAGAGCTTCTTTAGAACTCTTTCAAATACCGAGGATAAATTTAAAGTGTGAAGAAATTGAGAAATAGAAACTCTCTTACCCTAGACTCGCGTACGAAAAGACATCTCAACGGATATTATTTCGCGATATAGCTTAGTCTAAAAGCCATCTACGGTGTGCCAGGAGTACGACGAGGAACTTGGTAATTGAGAAAATCGTGAGCTAATTCGGTATGCGGGAAAATAGCGCTTGCTTCAGTCAACAGATCTTGTAATCCAGTAGAGCTATTGGGTGCGTAGCGAGGGCTAAAATGGGTCAGAAAGAGCTTTCTAGCACCTGCAGCTTGGGCAACTTGTGCAGCCATTGTGGAGGTTGAATGGAGTCGTTGATATGCTAATTCGGCTTCTTGATGGGAAAAGGTGGATTCGTGAATAACCACATCAGCATCCATTGATAGTTCTACTGCTTCTGGGCAATAGATAGTATCTGTACAGTAAGCAATTTTTCGCCCAATTTCCTGAGGACCACAGAACTCTTGGCCTGCAAAGGATCGTCCATCAGGCAAGGTGATTGTCTCGCCTCGTTTCAAGCGACCATACAGTGGCCCTGCTGGTATCCCTACGCTTGTGGCTTTGTGGGCATCGAAACGGCCGGGGCGATCGCACTCTTGTATCCGATATCCAAACGCTGGAACTCGGTGCTTAAGTGGGGCACAGATAACAGAGTAGTCTGTATCAGAGAATATTAATCCAGGATGAACCGTATGGACTTGAACCGGATAAGAGAAATGGGTTTGAGAGTAACGGCGACAAGCCTGTAAATATTCTTCCAAACCTGCAGGTCCATAGATATCCATTCGCTCTGTGTTTCCGGCTAACCCACAGCTGGCCAACAACCCCATCAAACCGAAAATATGGTCCCCATGCATATGAGTGATAAAAATTCGTCTAATTTGGCTGCTCTTTAAATCGCTCCTCAGTAGTTGATGTTGAGTGCCTTCACCACAGTCAAATAACCATATCTCCGCTCTTTGGGCTAATCGAAGGGCAACACTGGAGACATTGCGCGATCTGGTAGGCACTCCTGAACTGGTACCTAAAAAGGTAATTTGCAAAACCTGACTATCCTTTTACCTGATGTACTCTTTCCTCTATTTTCTCCGATCATTGTTGCACTTCATTTGGACAAGACCTTACTGTGTAACCGACAGTATTTGCTAGGCTGAGACCAATTCACTCCTATTGACCTATGTGCGATCTCTACCTTGAACTACTAGATCGGATTGTTGCAGATACTTTGAAAGGCAATATTCGCTCCAAAGAGCAGATTTACCATACCTTAGCAACTGAGATTAGCTCGGGTACTGGAGAACTCTTTGAGCGATGCTTACAAACGCGCATAGATGAAGTCAAAGTACAACTAGAAACTGAAGATGAACTCAAGCAAGCCAAAGCTGCTCGTAAACAGAGAGCCTTAAAAACAATCCAAGGTGAGTGGGAACATTGGCAAAAGCAGAACCAGGACAATACTGTATTGGCTAACATTGTTCAAACCTTAACCTTAGCTACCCCCGAACAGAAGCTGAAGCAGCTATTAATAGTTCTGGACCCTAACCAAAAGGAATACTTGTCCCTAGAACAACTGCGACAGCTCAAGCAGCTACTAGAGCAAGTCGGTGCCTCTCATCCTGATTTGGAGCCTGCGTCACTCACTGCTTTGTTAGAAGTCGCCAGAGGTCTCCAACAAGGTCTGTACTCCTGGCAACAGCTTGAAGCCCAAGTGGTTCATTGGATTTATAACCAGAATCAAAATTCTCTTGGATTTGGCAGTATAACTGAACAACGTGGCCCCTGGAGCTACTGGGCCAAGGTTGTCGATAGTGAACTCCTCCAGCAAGTATTTACTGATTTAGCCCAACACCAAACAATCACAGAGCTTGGAGTACCAAAACCCTTTCAGATCAGCCATTGGGTAGAGTTAGCTTTAGTTCTCCAAAGGTTGCAAAACAACCTCGTCCGCTGGTTTGATCAGCAACCCTATGATCCTAAAGCAGGCAAGCGTCTTTCTATTGCCACATTCCTAACATTCACCATTGTATGGGGCCAGCTTTCTCAACAATTTCACCATTTAAAGCAGTCAATGTTGACAGGAGCTTGCTTTCAAATGGCCTTGCAAGGGCTAGTGCAATTTGCTCAACAAGCCTACTTTCCCCTATACGGTGGTTTATTCACAGCACTCTCAGGAGAATCGTTACGAACTCTACTAGATTATCTAGACGGTCCGTTACACCAAACCCCTAATACAGGAACCAAAGCTCGCATCCTCACCCTCTTAGGCTATACACAACAGGCCCTTGGCCGCTATGACCAAGCACTCGCCTTTCATCAGCAAGCCCTACAAATTGCCCGTGATACCCAAGACTATAACTGTGAGGTTGCTAGTCATAACCATCTAAGCCGGATCTATGTATCACAACAGGAGTATTCAGCAGCGATCACTAGTAGTCAGAGAGCATTAATTCTTGCCCGCCAAGTAGGAGATCGGATTGGAGAAGCTAATGCCCTTGCTAACTTTGGGTATAGCGAAGTCTTGCAAATCCAGGCTGAGAATCCAATGGATTTTCAACAATATGAGCGTATTTTGCCTTATTTAGAGCAAGGATTGAAGTTATCTGAACAGCTAGAAGATCGCCCCAGTCAAGCATTGTGTACCAACAGCCTGGGTATTGTATTAGTGGTTATGGGAAAAAACCAAGCAGCAATTCCAGTTCTTGAGCAAGGCATGCAAATTGCTGAGGTCATTGGTGATCAATGGCTTGTCAGTCTCAATTATTACTACTTAGCGGAAGCCTATCGCGAACTGGGGAATATCGAAGATACTATTTACTCTGGCAGCTTAGCTATGTATCTAATGTATCAAATTGAGTCATCAATTTGGCGTCAAGCTGCAGGATTATTAAGTATTTTGTATGGACAGATTGGTCCAGAAACCTTTCAAGAACACCTCAACCATCTTCAAAGTAAACTTTTAGCCTGTATTGGCGTAGATGGTTTTGAATATTTACCGAAATTGTTAGCTGAATACCGACAATCACTAACTTAGAAAGCAATATCAACTTCTTTCTAATGAGACTGTACTGTATCTATAGATATAATTCGTTGTTCAAAAAACACCAAACAAGGACATTTTTCCTCTAATAGCTTTGAGAGTAAGTCGAATATTGTAGTTGTTTTAGCTGAAGTTCACGAATGCGTTTTTGTTGCCATTGCAAGCCGATAATCATAACAATAAACAGCATAAAACCTGGCTCTTCCATCTGCGAAAAAATCAAGCCGTGAGCAACAACAGTTAACCAACAGAGTTTAGAGAAATCATCTTTGCATAAATAGCATAGTACCAGGACAAAAAGAAATAAATAAGACCCTAGGCCAAACAAGCCTGTATCCCCCCAAATCCCCGCCCAACCAAATAGAGGTGAGAACATACTGGATTGATCTCCCAGCCAGCTCTCCCCTACCGCATTCCAAACTGCACCGCTCGCCGGATGAACACTAGAGCCAAGTGGGGCCAGCAAATCTTCATATTCACGCAACATCCAACCTCCCAGTCTACCAACGGTATGTCCTGGCCCAAGCCCCAGAAACATATTCAATGGGGATTCATAAAAAGTCGGTATGATTCGCAAAGAAGCTGTCTTTAATAAAGTTGCTTCACCATCAGGCCCATATATTTCTGGTCTCATCCAAGTATTAAATGCCCCAAAAGCAGGTACATTTTGAACACACCACATGAAAGCAGCACCGAGAATAAGGCCAGAAATTAAATATTTAAGTGCTTCAATAATGTCTTTAGTCTTCGTAATAAATAAAATTACACCAGCGATCAAAAAAGTAAACAGTACCTGTTTTGCATCTGCAAGTAACATTCCCCAAAAAGTTGCAAACAGCACTGATATCCTCAGCCAAGTCGGTGCTGCTTTTGCAGAGAGGAAATAGTATAGACCAAAAGTTAATCCAACTGAAGCGCCAACAACATGTCCCGAACCAGATTCATAAAATATTCCCTGCACATAATCAGGATTGCCAGCCTTAGGATGACGTCCGAGTACCATAAATAGGAAGTACTGGCCATAGACTAAAAAGATATGAGAAAAGCAAAACCGGATCAACCATTTTCGAATAAATTCATAACTCTGTGTGGATAGAGGAACACTGATTATTGCCAAAAGAAGGAGAAATGGCTCTACTTTTAGTAAATAATCGATCACTAAATTGATGACAGCCGCTTGGTTGATCAGTGCGCTAGCTGTCATAACAGTCAAGTAGATTAGTAGCCCAGCAATAATGAGCCAAGAAATATTGATTTGTTTAGGATCTTTAGACCGACTTTGTGATATCGCTAGAATACAAGCAAATGGGATCGTAATAAAATGAAGAAAATTGAGTGGCTTTGGAATCCCTAGGCTTGTAATAATACGTGGCAAAAATGCTGTTGCAAAAGCCACTAAAATGAGTGTAGATGTTTTATAATAATTTCGACGACTAACATTCGCAATTTGATTTATGCTCATTTATTTAAATTGATATAAAGATCCAGGATATTATTAATTGTTAGCAGCCATCCGATAAATTTCTATTAGTTGTTTATAGTTGATCTTAGCAGTATATTTTGCCTCAAACTCTTGGCGGACAGTTAGGCGCATTTGTTGCATCTCTTCAGGATGCGCCAGAGCCCATTCAACTTGTTCGGCTAAATCTTGGGGGCTTCCAGATTGAAATTGTAAACCTGTTTTTTTATGCTCTACTAATTCTGCAATTGCACCGATCTTGGAAGCAATAACTGGTGTTCCCTTTGCAAAAGCTTCTATCGCCACTCGACCGAATGTTTCATACCATTTAGAAGGGAAAACAAGGAAAGAGGCTTCACCCATCAGTTGATGAACTTCATCAATGGATTTACGGCCTAACCATGTGATGTGAGGAGCCTCCTTCGTCTTTTCAAGAACTAATTCGGATAAAGGGCCATCACCTACAATGCTCAGTGGAAAGGGATAACGCAATTTTTCCCAAGCAGCCATTAAAGTATCAAGTCCCTTCTCAACGGATAATCGTCCTACATACAATGCGAATTGGCCTTTTCCAAAACCAATGCCAGGATCTGGGTTCACAAAGTTTGGCTTAACAATAATCTTCTCTCCTGGCAAGCCACCTTGAATTAATTTATCCCTTGCAAAATAAGTCAGTGCAATATATTTATCGATCTTTCTATCCCATGTTTTTAGTAACCGGTGTATGCTGATCATGCCTGCAGTGATACCACTCGCTAAACGGTTGTTACGATAGCAGCCATGAATAATTCCCGGTAAAGGAACGGCCTTATTTAAACAATCTTCGCAGACCTTCCCTTGGCGAAAAAAAAGAGCATTGGGACACAACAATCGATAATTTCGGATTGTTTGAATAACTGGAACACCTTCTGCTTGAGCGGCATAATAAACTGAAGGTGAAATCAAAGGGAAAGAGTTCTGAACATGGACAACATCATAACAGTGGCGCTGTAGTTTCTTCCTCACAGCTCGGTATGACTCTTGGGACCAAATTGTTTGAGCAGCTAGCTGTAGATTTTGATAAGACGGAATCGTAATATTATCTTTCTCATATTCATCAACAAGATGCCCCATCTCTCTCATTAGAGATTTCTCAGCTCGACAAGATTCATCTTCACCTCCTCGAATTTGGTAATAATTGTGAATACTAAGAATACGCATAAAATGACCTATTTCAAAGTCGAAGAAGAATTGGCTAAAGTCGACAGCTAGCGATATTAAACTCGATGCTCCCACTGCTCACAGTATGACTGGGTTGAGGCAAACCCACGTTTGACCCTCACTGTCTATTCTTTGACCCACATCTATTAGAGAGAATTGCTTGGATAGTGTAGGAATGTGGAGCTAGCTCTGGATAAAATTCTAAATCTCACCACTCACCACAGATTCATAGATCCTTTCTAACACCTTAGTTTGTTTTGCCCGATCGAAGTGGGCTTCAACATGTTCACGCCCTTTATAACTCATAGATTGCCATGTGGTATGGTCTTGCAATAAGTGCATCATGGATCTAGCAAGACTTTGTGAATCAGCTTCTGGGGATAAGTAGCCAGTAACACTATCAACGACTGCCTCCGGGATGCCAGCATGAACTGTACTCACGACTGGCAAGGACATGGCTTGTGCTTCAAGGACAACATTCGGTAATCCTTCTGCATCGCCTAGTGATGATGTGACGCTAGGTGCAGCCAATAACCACGCTCGATTCATCCAGGATTTAACATTTTCGGGGGGTTGAATCCCTAGAAACTGATATTTTCTAAGGCTCTTTTGAGCAGTCTTTGTTAACTCTGCTCTTAGAGGCCCATCTCCAATAATGACTAATTCCACATTAGGGCATTCTCGCTGAACCAGAGACATGGCTTCAATCAGATATTTACACCCTTTCTTCGCTGTGAGACGACCCACGAACAGTACAATCGGTTCACGCTTAATTTGAGGCTTTGCAATAAACTTCTGTATATCAACACCATGATAGTGATTGATAATCTTATCTTCAGGGAATCCCTGGGATATTAATTTCTGTCGAATGAACTGAGAGACGGTTAGGAATAGATGCGTCTTTTTTTTCAGGGTATCTTTTTTCCTAAAGTAAAGCCAATGATTCAGTGAGGTATATTTGGAATCTGCTTCAGATATTGTTGCATCAGCACCTCTATAGTGAACGATGAGGGGAATACCTAGATCTTCTACCCAAGAGAGCATTAGCACACCACTTAGGCCAAATTGAGCATGGATGAGTACTGGACTCAGTTCCTTAACTTGTTGATAAAGCTGAGGCGCAAACCCGGTTAATTTAAAGAACTGCTCTTCAACCTTGCCAAGAAAATTACCTCGATTAACAACAAATGTTCTCTCTGCTGGTAGTTCTAGACCCTCAACTCTGCGTGACCCCACATAATAAGCTGTAAACCGCTCTAACTTTTCGGCTGGGTCTCGGATAAAGGTTTGGGAAGGAGGTAACAATAAGCTATTAAAAATAATGATATTCATTGAAAAAAAGAACTCTCTACCTATTAGGGGGCAAAATATATCGATATGCGAGACAAAGTGTTAGCTTATTGGCAAGTAGTTAACAGTAGTTCTTGGTATAGCTTAGCTTGAGCTAATCCTTTACTTTCCCAACTAAAGTCTGTTTGCACGCGCTCTTGACCAGCCTGACTATAGCGTTGCCAAAGATCTGGCTCTTTGACAATCTGGATCATGGCAGATGCTAAATCATCAATGACCTGTTGGGGAGTATTCACTGAAATTTTGAAACCCGTTTCTTCAGTTACATGGATCGCTGGGCCTCCAATGTTGAGGCATATGACTGGGCAACCCGCAGCCATTGCCTCAAGACAGACTAGACCTCCAGATTCATGCAAACTCGGATGAATCAGTGCTAAGCATTCCCCCAACTTATTGAGTGTTTCCTCTCGGGACAGTTGGTGCCAAAATTTAGTCTGATGACTGATATCTAGCGCCTCTGAAAGTTGTTGTAAATGTTGACGTTCAGGTCCATCTCCAATAATCCAATATTCAGCATCCTCAGGTAAATTGGCTTGAGCAAATGCCTGCAGTCCCAAATGAAATCCTTTCCAATGCAGCAAACGCCCAATGCTGATAAATCGCATTGCCCGCTGCTGATTATTGGACTTTAGATTTAAAGAGGTAATCTCGTGGGTAGACAATCCTAATTGAGAGTAGACTTCAACCTCAGAAGCACCAAGAGCTTTTAACCGATTTACCGTATCTTGAGTTGTGCCTCGGGCAAGAGAACTACGCAAGGCGGTCTGATGTACAAAAGGGTCAATTTCTCCTAAACGACGAGCCGTATCTCGAAGAATTTCATAGATTTTCCCCCGAAGACTAAAACTTTGCCAAAAATGGTTGGGTGTGGTTTCTCCTCCACCGACTGGCCCCCAAATAAACGGGGGGGGTAGGAAGGCCAAAAAGCTTGGGGTTGAATACCGAACATACGTCACATGATGGATGATGTTGAAATTAATCTCATCATGTAATTTTTTAGCTACCCAGTATGCTTTTAGCTGCCAGAGATAATAGTGTAAGTGAACAATTCTTAGATTTTGGTTCAGCTTTGCTAAGAATTCAGATGGCTCACAATAAATAAAGTTGAGATTTGCAACAGGATGCTGACTCAGTTCGGCCTCTATGGGGGATTGATTATTGCCTCGAGTTAACACCCATATATGGTGGTACTTTGCTAATTCAATCACTAAATTCCAACCTACCCCTGGTTCAGATCCTTCATGAGGTCGGCAGGCATAAGCAGAAATCAACACATTCAAGCGTTGAGACATTGGCAAAAATCACCTTTATTGCAATGTGCCCTTAGCAACTGTAGCAAGAAACTTTGCTGCGGCGTCGGGGGTATATTGATCCATGATTTGAGAGGATCGCTCTCCCATTCGCTGGCTTAAGGAAGGGTCCTCTACAAACTTTTTCATGACTGAGGCAAAGGTTTCTGTGTCATTGGGATCAAAGATGTAGCCATTGTCATCATTCGCTATCAGCTCAGATGCCCCAGCAAATTGGGAGCATAGTATCGCCTTACCAACAGCCATAGCTTCTAATACAACCATGCCCCAGGTGTCTTCTAATGTCGGCAATACGAAAATATCTGCATATTCGAAGTAAGCCCCTAATTTCCGATAATCGACTTTTCCAATCCATTGGACGTAGTCTGCCAAGCCTTCCGTCTGACAAAAGGTTTCTAACGATTGGCGTTGATCGCCATCTCCGACAACCATCACAGTGAAGGGCTGACAGCCTTTTTTGACTAATGACGCACAAGCTTTGAGGAGTAAAGAAAGTCCTTTACGAACACTGACACTTCCTACAAATATAAAAATGGGTCGTTTAAATCCAAGATAACTCAAGTCCTCTCCTAACGAAGATGCTTTGAGAGCCTCCCCTGAAGGGACTTCGTAAGGATGTAGGTGTACCAACTCAGGAGAAGCAGCTAGTATTTCTTCCAGATATCTCTTGCCTGCATGGCTATTGGTGATGCAGGCATCCGCAGCACGAACCATTGCTCTACGAATGGTCAATCGGAGATGAGAATTCTGATAGTCTACGCCAGGTGAACTTCCTTCATAGGCAATCACCACGCGCCATCTCCCAATTGACTTGGACAATAAAGCCAGGATAGTCCAGACCCCAAAAGAATTGGAGAAGATGACGTCAGGCTTAAATTTCAGCAAGCGGTTAACGATGTTTAAGGGCATCACAGTGAAATTATCACCATAACTAGCCGCCGACTTCCGTAAGGAAATAACTTTTCGTTCTCCCACAATGTCAACCTTGAAGGCATCTTCATAACCTGGTGCGTATCCCCTCCAATTTGCTGCGAAAGCCTGAGTATCAGGGTAAATATCTGAGAGGCTTTTCAGCATCGGATGCCAGTAATAAAATGCTGAAGTTAAGAGCCAAGCGATACGAAGGTTTTTCATTTCATGTAGGGGGATAGAGCAGATTCTGTAGCTCAGGACATCAACTAGTAAGGCATACCTTCAGATACGTAGTAAGGCATGCCTTCAGATACGAAGAGGCTATCTGTGCTCAGCATTGTTCATACATTTCTAGAAGGATGCTTACCTAGATTACCTGCAAATGTAACGGAGACCCAGTTTCAGTTATGCCGAGTTTGACAGAAGCAACTGACAACGATGAATTTGCTTCAAGACCATCTGTTGGTCACTGACTTGTTCCAACATAAAGATGAGATGCTCTGGACGTAAGATAGTACCGTCATTTCGACAACTGCCAATATAGTTTATTTGTGTTGGGTTAGTTAACTGACGCAAGTTTAGAGAGAATAAGCGATCACGCAAGTTAACCACTTTCTTTTTCCCAGATTTAGTAGTTTGCTCAAATAGAATTTCTGAAGTAGCCAGGATTTGATCAATCCAAGCTTGCCATTGTTCTACCGCCACGGGGTCAGTATCTGCCGAGCCTACCGTTAATAGGTACTCGGCCTGATGGATGGCTTGAGTCGCAGAAGGAGCTTTAAGGTCAATGGTTTCGACTCTATAAATGGGAATGTCATCTGGCAAATAAGTGGAGAGGGTTTGTGCAAATGCTCTTTCGTTCATCATTTGGGTCAGTTCAAAATCTACGATTTCGCCTGAACTAGTTGCACCCAGCAGCAGGGCATTGGCCGGAGCAATGCGAGGGCTGGGATGGAATCCTCCGGTATAGGCGATGGGAATTTGCGATCGCCGCACAATCCGATCAAACAGTCGCAGTAAATCCAGGTGGCTGACTAAAGCCATATCCCCCTGCTTTCCAAACCAGACCCGAATGCGTTGGATGCGATCTTGGTTAGGGACAAAGTTTCCTTGAAAGGTGGGAATCGGCTGAGGTGGAATGACGACGTTATGGCCAAAATCAACACTACACACCCCGCAGTGAGAGCAACCCTCGAAGGAGCAATCGGGAACGGTTGCCGCTTCCAGGGCGCGCTTGAGATCATCTTGTAGCCACTGCTTATCAATGCCAGTATCCAGATGGTCCCAGGGTAAAGGGGCGTCTAAGTCCTGGGGCGATTGGAGGGTCTCCTGTGGAGGCGCTTCGCGGTTCGATGTTGGTAGATCGAACAGGTTCCATTCTCCTTGTTCAACTTGACGGTATTTCCAGGTGAGATTTGCTTCTGCGATCGCATCGGTCCAAGCTCTAAAGGCCTGCTCTAAATTTTCCCACCAGGAGTCCATGCCTGCTCCCAATTCCCAGGCGCGACGGACGACAGGAGCCAAGCGACGGTCCCCGCGACCGACAAAATCTTCTATCGCCGAGATCCGCACATCCGTATAGTTAACCTTCACGCCTTTTAAGGAGCCAAATTCGGCTCGCAGGAGATCTTGTTTACGCTGGAATTCCTTCGTGGACACAGAATGCCATTGAAACGGCGTATGGGGTTTGGGCGTGAAATTAGAAATGGTGATGTTGAAGTTGAGGCGACGTTTGCCAGGGGTTTGGCATTCTCGGCGCAACCAACGAATCGTTTCCGCAATCCCCAACACATCGGCATCGGTTTCGCCGGGCAAGCCAATCATGAAGTAAAGTTTGACTTTGGTCCAGCCTTGCTCATGGGCCGTTTTGATACCTCGCAACAGCTCTTCATTGGTCAAACCTTTATTGATGATGTCCCGCATGCGTTGGGTGCCTGCCTCTGGGGCAAAGGTGAGGCCGGTTTTGCGGGTGCCACCAATAATATTGGCAATATCTTCATCAAACCGATCCACTCGCTGGCTGGGTAAGGATAGAGATACATTCTCATCCTTAAGGCGATTCTTGATCTCCATACCCACGGCAGGGAGCGCCAGATAGTCGGAACAGCTTAGGGATAACAAAGAGAACTCGTTATATCCCGTCTCTCGCATCCCCGTTTCGATGGCGTCTACCACCTGTTCCGGTTCAACATCGCGGGCAGGGCGCGTGAGCATTCCCGGCTGACAGAAGCGGCAACCCCGGGTACAGCCCCGCCGAACTTCAATCGTGAGGCGATCATGAACGGTCTGGACGTAGGGAACCAAACCAACAGAATAGGCAGGCATGGGGTCGGCTACCCGTCGTAATATTCGTTTGGGAACATCGGAGCGGCTGGGATGTACTGACCCATCGGCAGCCATATTGTAAAACTGGGGAACGTAGACCCCTGGAATTTGCGCTAAATCTAGCAGTACTGCTTGGCGACTTAACCCCTGGGCTTTGCCTTCTTCTAGAATTAAGCCGATTTCAGGCAGCAGTTCTTCGCCATCTCCCAAGGCAATAAAGTCGAAAAACTCGGCATAGGGTTCGGGATTGGAAGTCGCCGTCTGACCCCCTGCAAAAATGAGTGGATAGGTAGTGTCGCCAGCAATGCCCCAGCTCCCCTGATTTCGCTCTTGCCAAGTTAAGGGAATCCCCGCTAGATCCAACATCTCCAGGATGTTAGTGGCCCCGAGTTCATAGCTGAGACTGAAACCCAAAATGTCATAGTCCGTTAGGGAACGTTTGGTTTCGACTGCAAATAGTGGGGTGTGGGTCTCTCGCAGCTTGGTTGCCAGATCAGGGGCAGGGAGATAGGCGCGATCGCACAATTGTCGCGGCTGCGTATTCAAAATATTGTAGAGAATGATATGCCCAAGATTAGACGCACCTACTTCATACACTTCAGGGTAGGTTAATACCCACCGCACCGTAGCAGCAGACCACTCTTTATGCACGGCTCCTAACTCGTTACCCAGATAACGAGCGGGCTTCATAATGTCGGGAGTAATTAATGACTCAACTGCTACAGGCACAGGCAATCTCAAACCAAAACTTTTTCAACATTAACCGTTCAAATCTACTATAGCGAGGGTCAACATTAGTCAGGAAGAATACACCCCTCATTTCTTCTGTCCCCCACTCTCATAATCTTCTCTATATTGATAAAGTCAACTCAGTAGGTTAATTGAGCAGCTCAATTATGACAAGTACAACGCCAATTCCCGTTATTGTTACTGGAGCCGCAGGCAAAATGGGGCGGGAAGTGATCAAAGCCGTGGCCCAGGCAGGCGATCTGAGGCTCTACGCTGCTGTTGACCGCAACCCTGAAGTCTTTGGTCTAGATGCGGGAGAACTGGTGGGTTTTGAGGCTTTAAATATTGAACTGACCCATGAACTCGAACCGACTTTAGCGGCAGCGGCTCAAGAAAAACAGCCCTGTGTCATGGTGGACTTTACGCATCCTAAGTCGGTCTACAGTAATATCCGAGCTGCGATTGCCTATGGCGTCTACCCAGTCATAGGCACCACAGGCCTCAGCGATGAGCAGATGGAAGATCTGGCAAAGTTCACCGAAAAAGCGAGTATGGGCTGTCTGATTATTCCCAACTTCTCCATTGGTATGGTACTTCTGCAGCAAGCTGCGATTCAAGCCTCTCAATATTTTGATCATGTCGAAATTATTGAGCTACACCACAACCAAAAAGCAGATGCTCCCAGTGGTACCGCAGTCAAAACGGCACAATTGCTGGGAGAGCTGGGCAAAACCTACAATCCAACTGTCGTAGAGGAGAAAGAGCATTTGGCTGGGGCTAGAGGAAGTTTAGCCAGCGAGAATATTCGGATCCACAGTGTGCGGTTACCCGGCTTGATTGCCCATCAAGAAGTTTTATTTGGTGCCCCTGGTCAACTGTATACGTTGCGGCATGATACCAGCGATCGCGCCTGTTATATGCCAGGGGTTCTCCTCTCTATTCGGAAAGTAACCCAACTACAAACTCTCATTTATGGATTGGAGAAAATCTTGTAGCTTTCTAAAGATTAAGGCTCAATCGGTGTTTCAGGGAGTTAGCTAAGCAAGGTGCCTAATAGGCTACTCATCAAGGCTTTCCCCCTTTTTCTGGCATTATGCACAAATTCA
>JANQPU010000408.1 GCA_028285315.1 Acaryochloris sp. IP29b_bin.176 | reverse complement strand
AATTTTCAAATCTGTGAAATCCTCTCCTAGCCTACTTTAGTCACTAATCAAAATTACATTCTTGGAGACTTATTGGTATCACAAAGGGGCTGAGCGGATTCCACTTCATTGCTAGGAATGCAGCGGTTGCAAACTTGATGGACTTTATAGTTGTGACATTGGGTCAACAGGGTTTGGCAGTCTGCAAAGCCACACTGATAGCGGTGGTTGCCTAGATCCAATAAGGTGGTGATGCGATCGCAGCCTGGACACCAGCCCACAGACCGCTGACATTGCACACAATGGCTATTCTCAAAAAAAAGTGTGTTTCCACAAATACAGGTATAGGTTTCCATTTAGTTCCAAACAAATACTTGCGCTTCATACTCGGGTAGATCGATCAAAATCTGATCGTCTCCCGCCTCTAGTACCAAACTGTGCCTGCAAGCGTAATTTTCAAATCTGCGAAATCCTCTCCTAGCCTACTTTAGTCACTAATCAAAATTACACTCTTGGAGACTTATTGGTATAGGTCGTAGTTTCCCGTCCATTCATGCCAGGTGCCATTAGCGGGGAAATGGGGGACTTGGTATCCTGCTAAGAACTGATCGGAAAAGTTAGCGACGACTGCCACTCTCGATCCTTCATCATTCCAGCGCGTGTAGGCTAGGACTCGTGATTCAAGATCCTCATGGAAAAAATCAATGTTTTCAGTTTGCACCACAGGGTTGTTTTTGCGGAGGGCAATCAGTCCTTTGCAATACTCAAACAAACTTTGATTGAGATCATTCTCCAGTAGCGTCCAGTCAATCTTGGCCGATTCTATGGTTTTGGGCTTATACTCCCCAAACTCTTCGCCCATCCATAGCATCGGTACGCCAACTGCCGTCATCAGTAGGACCATCCCTAATTTGACCCGCTTAAAGGCAGCTTCATTGAGAATGCTGCGATCGCCTAATTCTGCCATCAAATGATTGTGGTCATGGTTGGTGCAGTAGTTCACCACATCCGTTGCCCCTAAGAAACCTTGCCGTTTCCCGTCCAGGGAATTCTTAAGTTCTTCCAAATCAAAGCGATCACCGCAGATATGGGCCAGGACAGTGTGATAAAAACTATCGTGCCAACAGCCATCCATGGGTCCTTCTAAACCCACAATTTCTGATGTTTCAGGAATATGCTCCGCAATGTTGTAGAACGGTTTTGGCCCTGCGGTTTGCTTTGTTTCTTGAACAATCCAGTACATAAAGTCGTAGTTGTCAATCTGGCGGGCGGCATCATATCGGACGCCATCAATGTGGTATTCATTGATCCAGAAGCGGGCGTTATCTCCGACAAATCGTGGGGCAGGATAAGTCTCTAAATTTTCGTCGAAATGCTCATAATTAAACTCTGGTCCCCAATTATTATCAGGATCTTTCGGCTCGTGATAATACCAGTAATCATGATCGATCTGAGTTAGGGGACTAGAGGCTTCAGAGTGGTTATAGATGCCATCAATAATCACCCGGATACCCCGACCGTGGCACTCATCAATGAGTCGCTTCAGAGCAGATGTAGAGCCGTAACTGGATTCTGTCGCAAAGAAGTAGCGAGGATTATAGCCCCAGATGTGGTCGCCCGGACATTCTTTCACAGGCATCAACTCAATCGCATTAATCCCCAAATCCGTCAGATAATCGAGCTTCTCAATCACATGCTTGTAAGTTCCCCGTGCATAGGGATCATCCTCTCCCCCGGAGAAGTCACCCACATGCAGCTCGTAAATTACAAGTTCGTGATCAGCAGGCAGCGGCTGGTTATCATGTTGCCAAACGTAGGTGTCAACAATCGGTTCTCCGTCTTTGATGCGAATAATGCCGTTTTGCGTCGAATCTTCTATATCCGTGGCATAGGGATCGACGATCTCCACCCATTCATCGGGTTCTAAGAACCAGCTCTTGGACTGGACTCGGAATTTATAGGTATGAGAGCCATCTTCTAAGTCAACATAGGTGCGAAAAAATCCATCGTCTCCTTTGTCCATGGGCGTGGCTTGCCAGTCATTAAAGGAGCCGATTAAAGAAACCCCCTGGTTATAGGGAGCAAATAACTTAAATCCAATAGAACTCGCCATAACATTACCTCAGAGAATAAAAGTTACAGATAGAACAGATAGATAGGATAGGCATCGTGACTAACCCAGTCCTGACTGAATTAAGCCTGGGTTAGGTCTGTCTGAATTCCGTTGACTTGAAAGGGAGAATTTCGAAACACTAGGGTATAAATATCTGTTGGCATCTCAACTTGAGCTTGCTGGAGCGCTTCCTTAATGGTTTGAGCCATCTTGGAAGTCATGGCTAAAAACTCACCCCGTTGGGAGTTCACCCAAAACCGTACTTCCAAATTAACGGTACTGGCTGCGAGTTCTCGCACCAGAACCTCTGGGGGCGGACTCGGTTCCACTAGATCAACTTTGGTAACTGCCGTTTGAATTACTTGAATCGCCACACTCAGATCAGCATCGTAATCAATCCCTACCATCACTGAACTTCGCCGCCGAGGTGAGGCTGTATTATTGGTAATACTGGCAGAAAAAACCTCCTGATTCGGAATATAAACAATCCGACCGTCATAGGTTTTTAGGGTGGTTCCCCGCAATTGCACCTGCGTAATCGTACCTTCAAAATCCTCAATCACCACTTGGTCTCCCAAGCGGAAGGGCCGGGCGGCCAGCAAGATCACCCCAGAAATATAGTTACTGAGAACATCTTTGAGGCTAAAGCCAATGGCAACGCTGGTTAAGCCTAATGCCCCCAGCAAGGCCCCGAAATCCAGCCCCAAGACGCCAAGGGCGATAACTGAACCAATTACCCAGACTCCGCCATATCCCAGCCGACCAATTAAGATCTCTGTGCTGCGATCTCCTTCTGTTTGTTGGGCCCAGCGAAAGGCACCATAGCGAACTCCAACCGCAATTAGCCAAGTGGCAATGATCACAATCAACGCGCCTACTAGGGCTGGCAGCATATCAATCGTATTCCGCCCGACCCCCCGGATTGTGGCGCTCAACCGTTGAGCCACATCGATAGCCAAGGGTGGCTTATCCAAGGCTTGATTCAGCCGATCAGCCCAGTCTGTAGCCAAGGTCTGCACGGTTTGACCGTAATCTTTACTATCTTGCTGAGTAACGGTCATCAGCACCCGCTGATTGAGCCGTAAGGTAGCGACTTTTTCGTTTGCTTCTTGAACGGTAACCGTTCCCAGGGACTCTGATCGCGACAGTAAGCTGGCGATCCGCCGATTGATAATTTTGGCTCTCTCGCTGGCATCCATATCAGATAGGCTACCGACTTGAAAGATTGGACGGCCTCTCACGAGAATATCGGCAAAATAGACAGACTGGTTGGCAGCGGTGGGTGTTGAACCCGTTGGAAGTACTTCGGTGTCTTGAGCCAGGCTAGGAGAGGGACTTGCCATCAATATCCCTGTTAACAGCAGTGCATTCAGCTGTTTCCTACTGATCATCTGAGTCCTACCCCAGATGAATGGCTGGCAAGCTGGCGCCATCACCTTGGCTTTCCGGTTTACGGATTAGCGGTTGGATCTGCGGTAGTAGAAACATCATGCTCATGTCAATAATGCTTAGGGATGACAAAATCTGGTGATTAAAAAAAGGTCCAGAAACCAACTAGGGCAAACCGGACCTGATTACCAGAAACTAAATGACTAAAATGGCTAATTGAAAAACTGTTAGTCGATTGCTTCTTTGACTTTATCTTTGGCGTCTTCAGTTGTATGACGGACTTCTGCTTCTGCTTGCTTGGCTTTACCAGCAGCTTGATCTTCAGGATCGCCTGTCACATTTCCTAGGGCTTCTTGAGCCTTTCCTTCAATATTCTTAGCTGTGGCTTTTACTCTATCTTCAGTACTCATAAAAGTTGCGCCTCCTAAAGGCTACGTCGCGTTTGGTGTGTATAGCTTTATCCTAAGGAAGGCCATCCTAAAACTCGTCTGCCCAAGGGATGGTTACCGGGTTAGGGGCAGTCCATCTGAAGATAGACTTGAGTCGTATCTAATCCGCCAGACGAGTATCCCGATAGGATTAGTTCTAGGGGATCTGTAGCTTCAACCTCAGCATTGCTGACAGGGTAATAATGACTCCCAACAATCTTGCTGATCCAGGTTGTTATGGACACTAATTTGGAATAGCTTCTAGCCGCTGACAGGAGATTTGGTCTGCCTTGATTGAGGTTGCGTTTTTGGGACTACGGATTTCTAGGACTGCGTTGGGCAAGGTCTCGAAACGCAGTATTTGCCGGGGTAAGACGGTGCGTTCGAAAGAACAATGGGCAATGTTCTGAATGCGGATGATTAAGGGATAAGGTTTGTCATTATAGAAACAGCAAGCAATAGATTCGGGTAAAGAACGAGTCATCGATGGATATGGGAATGGTTTTCAAAGTAGTTCGGTTGGTGATATAAACCGATGTAAGCCAATGGATGCCCCTATCATTCAGCATTGGGCAAAACGTTTGTTAGGGCTGTTGTCTTTTGGTTCTTGGCATAAAAAATTTCCCACCTTTGAATACCACTCTGGTTGAGAACTTTCTCTGCTGCCTGAATTTCGGATATCGTGCCTTCGACAATGAGCAAATAGTAGCCTTTGGCAACGTAGTTGTTATAAATAATCGCTTGTTCTTCGGGAATTCCCAAACTGGCTAGGGCTCCTATCAACACACCTGTTGTTGCCCCAATGGCTCCTCCAGCCAAGGTTGTTGCTAGAGTAGATGCTGTGGCACCTGCCAGCAAAATGGGACCAACTCCTGGGATAGTCAAGGTGCCTAAGCCGACTAGTAGTCCAGCTATTGTACCTAGGGCTCCTCCAGTAGCGGCTCCTGTTGTTGCAGCTTCTTCAGTAGGTTTTCCAGCCTGCTCTTTGACCTCCACTCCCCTTATTTCATCGGACAGATGATTGTCCTTAGCAATCACCGAAAGCTTTTCCAGGGGAAAGTCATTGGCCTGTAGGTTTGCGATCGCTGACTCTGCGTCAGTCCGCCGAGCAAATACACCTAATGCTCGTCGATATTCGGGTGGTGTTTGATCATAGTTGATAGTCGTCATTTATCCTCCTGTTAATTCAGAATGGCTGCCAGAAAGAGTCAGTCTTGTCTGCAGCTTTGGATGGCATGTAATGATGAACATCCAATCACAATTGCGGAAAACGTTCTTGATGGCTGACCAAGAACGCTTCTGTTGTATCTAGAAGTGGATAAATTAACTGTTGCCTAGCAGCTTGTCTAAGCCTTTCTGCATATTTTCTACAGTTGTAGTTGCCCCGCGAGCATCTTCAGGGCTGAGCATTTTGTCTTTGTCTGCACTGCCTTGCACGGAATTAAGACCGCCAGCAGACCGCTCTTGGGTTTCCTTCATCCCTGGCATTCTATTGCCGTTACCGTACATGAATTCTTCAGTGTTTTCCTGAATATTTTCCAGGTTAGGGAGGCCCTTGGCAGGGGAACTCGTAGAACTACCGCTGATAGCAGCAGCAGGTAAAGCGTTGGAGAGTAACAGTAGGCCGCAAGTAAAAGCAACTACCATTCCTCTGGCGGTCTGGGCAAAGAATGCTTGGATCATTGTCATGGATTTACCTCCAGTGGTTTATTTCGTTCTCGCTTGTCTAAACTTGGGTGAAGCCCTATCGGTCTTGTAAATAGTGGGACCGCATAGTTGAGCAATTAATTGAATAATCCTTTCACTGCGTCTTGAGCATCTTCAGCAGCGAATTCAACGTTTTTCTCAAGATTTCCCACAGCACTTTGGGTCCGACCAATGTCCTGCTTGGCTTTCCCTTGTGCTTCTTTGAGAGAACTTCCAGTCTTTTGGATATCTCTCTGGGCTCTCCCTTGGGCTTGCTTTACAGCCCCTTCTGCTTGTTTGCTGGTGCCAGTGCCAAACGTCTTATCAACATCTGTTTTGGCCATGTCATCTAACTGTTCTGCTCGATTAGAGCCAAACAAAGCCATGAGTTGTGGCTGATTAGGAGCCGCGATCGCATCAACAGAGATTGCCCCTAAACTACTGATCAGAATTGAGAAAGATAGCGCCAAAGTATATAGAACTTGGCGACCAATTCTTGAAAAACTAGGACGCATAGTCCCCTCCTTTAAGGTTTGGGTGCTACAACACCCTGAGTAGGTTTCTACTCATATTTACCTCAGTAGATAAGAACAATAGATCTCTCCTGAGACCTAAACAAGACCAATATTTACATAGATAAATCTGTCTATTGGTAGAGTGTGTCGCTGCTTGCTTGTGTGTGTTGTTGGCAAGATTTCGAAAGAATAAATATTGATCTCTAAGAGGATTTCGAGATTGATATCCCTAAGCCTTAAGAGCGAATATGGGACACTTCATGAAAGTGAGAAATGATTGTAGATTCTCCAATCGATCTACACAAATATTGACGATCGATGTGGTAGGGATTTATTAGCTTTATGTCTTTTGAAACTGGACGTTATTCTATGAGTTAAATGCAATAAAAGTAATGACAGCTCCGTCTCATGTCACAACTCTGAGAATGAGACTCTCGGATCGCTGATCAGCTACAAAGTGACTCACATCCACTTCACAATGGAGTAATCTCTCGTCTTCCTCAACGAATATCACAGAAGTATTCTAACCAAGGGATGTATCGGGATGTTTCACTAGGAGCTTTTTGAAAGAGCCATACCTGAGGAATAAGAGCTTAATAAAACTTTACGTCTTTAGGCTGATGTCGAGCTAGGCTGGTTTCCCTGATACTGAAGACATCGAACACAAGGACCATTACGGAGTTTTATTTATGAGTACCGAGAACTTATCTTCTGAACTAAATGACGAGCTTACATCTGAAGACAGAGAACAAGGTTATGTCAAGGATGATGCTGGCTTAACCAATGCTTTCGCCGTTGAACCCGAGCCTTATGCTGCTGAATCAAAACTTGGGTTTACCCCGTTCGCCGAAACTTTCAGTGGGCGGCTCGCCATGATCGGCTTTGACTTATTGGTTCTGACTGAGCTTGTAACTGGCAAAGGGATTACCCACTTATGGGGATAATTTGAGCCCTTGAATTCAAGTACAAAGATGCATCGACAGTCACGCATTATCCTCACCAAAATGGTATGAAATGGCGATGACAAAGATTAGCCCTACTTGACAATGTCAGTGTTGGCTGGGCTTACTCAAGAACTTCTTTTGCGGAAGAGTAAAGGTTCCAGCCCGATTAAGAATTGGTATTAGCTTCTTCCATATTTAGGTTCGATTGACTCAAGCATTGCATGGAAAAGCTGAATCACTAAACATTTTTCACGTTAGAAACCTTAGTAAATTAGGTATTGATTTCTCAGGTTTCTGCTGTTATATCGTATACATTCATAGGAGCATAGTAATTATGGAACGCCAACAAGCAAAATTTGGTTTTACTCAGTTTGCTGAAACTTGGAGTGGCCGTCTCGCCATGATGGGATTTACCCTCTCAATTATTGCCGAGTTAATCACTGGGCATGGCCTTTACAACCATCTATTGGCCTTATAAGCCCAGTCAATCTACTCCAGCCTTCTGCCTTCTGAGTGGGTTCTGAGCCATCAGAATAAATAATCCATCCTTTCCAGGGGCATCAGAATATAATTCCTTGCACAATAGTCCAAATATTAGGGTTTCCTCTAGTGTTTGGGCTATCTGTTTTTTGGCTTGTAAAAAATATGGGTACGTCGACTAGAGGGTTGTCCAAAGAAATGTTCTATGTCTTTCGGTAGATGAATAGATATAAAATCTCACTCTCTTGAGCTATGCCTTACCCACAAGTCTTGAAAGTATTGTGATGGTTAGGTTTGGGATATGCGATAAAGTGTAACCTGACCACTGACATAGCGAAGCGAATA
>JANQPU010000391.1 GCA_028285315.1 Acaryochloris sp. IP29b_bin.176 | reverse complement strand
CAATAAGTCTCCAAGAGTGTAATTTTGATTAGTGACTAAAGTAGGCTAGGAGAGGATTTCACAGATTTGAAAATTACGCTTGCAGGCACAGTTTGGTATTAATCACCACTAGTAAGCGTTTGGAGTGTCCCAATTGAATTGGCCTGACCTGAATGTTTCCCGTAGGCGATTTGCGATCGCAATCTGTACCTGCTTATTTTTAATCGGCATTCATTTCCATACTCCCCACAGAGTCACAGCCAAACCCTCTACGAATCAATTAGAGATTGTAGCTGAACTCCCTCAGGGCTTAGAAGTCGGTAATATTGCGGTTACGGCAGATCAGCGCATTTTTTGTAGCGTCCATAGCTTCTTTGGCAATACGAATCGGGCTATAGAAGTTCTCGGCAAGCAAAATTGGCAGATCTATCCCAATTCAGATTGGGGGAAAGCGCCCGATGCATCTCCTCCCAATTGGTCAGGCATTAACAATACATTGGGGATTCAGGCAGATGGTACGGGTAAGGTTTGGTTCTTGGACAATCCTGGCCCAGCATTTCCTACGGGACGTCTGATTGCCTGGGATACTCGCCGCAACGAGTTATATAAGGTCATTTACTTACCTCCACCCATCATCACGGAGAATGCCTTTCTCAATGATTTTGCAGTGGATGCCAAACATGAGGCGATTTATATTGCGGATACCGCAGGTGGGGCAGATGCTGCTCTGATCATCGTTGACTTGAAGTCTGGCTTGGCCCGACGAGTCCTGCAAGGAAGTCCGTCTACGGTCCCAGAAGATATTGACATCAAGATTGACGACCGAGTGATTAGGTCAGGAGATGAACCTGCCAGAATTGATGTCAATCCAATTACCATCGATCCTACCTACGAGTGGGTCTATTTTGGGGCAATGAATGGCACGTCCCTCTATCGAATTCGCACCTCAGACTTATTGAATTAATCTTTGAGTGAGCAGCAGTTGAGGCAAAAAGTCCAGCGGTACGGCGATAAACCCATTAGTGATGGCATTACGGCTGACAGTGCCGGAAATATTTACATCACAGATATTACGGCTAACGCGATTGGCGTAACTAACTCATCTGGGAAATACCAGATTCTCTACCAAGACAATCAAACACTGAGTTGGCCGGATGGTCTAGCGATTGGCCCGGATAGCTATGTTTATGGAACGGTTAACCAGCTCCACAAATCACCGCCCTTAAATAATGGCAGCAATGATGCCACAGCACCTTTTCTCATTGTCCGCTTCCTTACCTTGGCCCCTAGCAGCGTAGGTCGATAAAAAACTGTTCAGTTGAAGCTTTCGCTAGACGGAGATAGATGATCACCCTTAAGCCTAAGGGTTTGTCCAATTATCCGCCAATCTTCTTCACTAATCAAAACGGCATTTCTCTCTATTAGCTTTTTTTAAATGCTATCTAGTGTAGGCTATCTGGGTGCCTCAAGCCTGTTTCAAAATGAGCAAGCTTAAAGTACTTCTACTCTGCAGAGAACAAGTCGTTCATCTAGATTAGGCTTTGCGACTACATTGCCTTTAAGAAATTTACCTCTTCTCCAATTGCCATCAACCGGAGCCATCTGTAATTCGACGCCGCTGCTTCTGCAAAAGTGGGGTAAACCACATAGTTGACTTCAAATTCCTGACAAACTTCTGCCACGATGGGTGCAATTTGGGGATAGTGAATATGACAGACCTGGGGAAACAGATGATGCACGGCTTGGTAGTTCAGCCCTCCCACATACCAATTCAAAAAAGGATTACGGGGTGCAAAATCTGCAGTTGTCTTGAGCTGAAAGATGGCCCACTCATCCTCAATATGATTGGAATCTGGGTTGGGCTGGGGAAAGTCAACAGCCTCTAAAACATGGGCTAGCATAAAAATCTCGCAGACAATGGCTCCATAAGTCCAATAGGTGATGCAAAAACCAAGTCCTATCTCTAGTGGTGTGTAGCCAACTAAATATGGGATGCCAATACAGAATAAGAGACCAAGCAACCGTCCTCCCCAAAAGGCTAGATGATCGATGGATTGCTTAGGAGGAAGGGCATGACCTTGATAAGGCTGATTGAGTATAAACCGTTGGATATCCCTGAAATACCAATAAATGGGGATAAAGGGGTAAACAAACCAAATCCAAAAGTGTTGCCACCGATGATGGGGCTGATGTTTTGTATGGGGGGACATGCGGACCACCCCATCTCCCTCGATTTCATTGTCGTACCCTTCTAGATTGGTATAGACATGATGTAATTGATTATGGCGAAATTTCCATAGAAAACTAGAAACACCAATGATGTCATAACAGAAGCCAATCCAACGATTTACAAGGGAGCTAGAAGAGTATCCGCCATGATTCGCATCATGACCCACACTCATCCCAAAGCCGGCCACCCCCATCCCTAAGGCAACACAACCCAGAATCTTTACAGTCAGATGGGGTGGGCCAAAAAGAATAATCGCCCAAGCGGCCAGAGTCCAAGTGGTGATCACCAGCGTCTTGCAATACATCGCTGGGTTGTCTCTCGGTTTGATATTGTTTGTGGTGAAGTATTGATTTACTCGCCGGTTCAATTCCTTCCTAAACCCGACGTTTTTAGCGAAGGTAACTTGTGGATTTGTCAATTTCGATACCTATTGAGTTGATCGAATTTTATATCTAAACCTTCCCCATAAACGAGAACCACTGATTTTCAGATAGTTATCTTCATCAAAATCTGGTATGGCGCGGGATAGCACTCTGGATTGAATCAGGAAATGATAAGAACAATGACAAGCTGTATGTCGACATCAAATTATAGTGGCTGGTTGGCCCTCCTGGGGACTGTTAAACAGCAACGTCAATGCCGATAAGTGGCGAATGACTGGGGCTTAAACACTGGGAAATAAAGGGCCAACTTCGCCTGATTTCCACTGAGGGTACTTTCCCATAATCTGCTGGAAGAGGTCTGAGTCCAAAAACTCAGTCAACCATGCTTGTAAATTGGGCCAAGGCTGAGCATCAAACCAACGTCTGTCTGTATTCGCAAATTGACGAACAAAGGGGGCGATTGCCATATCTGCCCATGATCTTCGCTGATCGCATAAATAAGGAGTCTCTCCTAGCTGACCATTGAGCTTTGCCAGAAACTTAGAGCCTTCAGAACGGTGTTCTTGGGCATTGGTATTTTCGTAACGCTGAGCATACTTGTAACGATCTAGATGATATTTAAAGGTGCTATCACATTCAGCCACTAGTGCTTGCAGGTGTGCCATTTGCTCAAGATCAGATCGGAGCCAGTTTTCAGGATCCTGCTGTTTCAAAGCCCACATCATGATATCCAGGCTTTCTTCTAGGACAAAACCGTCAACCTTAACTAGCACGGGAACCGTTCCCTTAGGAGAACTATCAAGCATCTCTTGGGGTTTGTCTCGCAACACCACTTCCCGTAGTTCACAGACCTGTTGACTAACATTTAAAGCCAGTCGAGCCCGCATAGCATACGGGCAACGGCGAAACGAATATAAAACGGGATAGGCTGCCATGAAATCTAAAGATTTGAATCCGGTTGATGACGGGCATATTTTGCCCCAATATGGATTTGATTCCGCTGCTTTGCCAACTCCATTTGTCGCTGACGCTCAGCAAATCGTTGTTGTTGAGCGTCAGTTTTGGTGCCATAGCAGTGGGGGCAGCTCTGACCCGGAACATAGTGTTCCGACGCCATATCTTCGGGGCTAATGGGAGTTCGACAGGCTCGGCAAAGCTGATACCGACCGGGTTTGAGGCCATGACCGACGGCAACCCGTTCATCAAAGACGAAGCAATCCCCTTGCCACAGACTTTCCTCTGGTGGCACTTGTTCTAAATAGCTTAAAATGCCCCCTTGGAGGTGATAGACTTCGTCAAAGCCTTTATGCCGCAATAAGGCGGTTGATTTTTCACAGCGAATGCCACCCGTGCAAAACATGGCGACTTTCGGCTTCTTCTCCAATGCAGCCTGTTCTTTAAGCCAGCCAGGCAACTCTGAAAAACTTTTGGTGTTGGGGTTGATCGCTCCTTTGAACGTACCAATCGCAACCTCATAATCGTTACGAACATCAATAACCACGACGTCTGGATCGGCGAGTAACTGGTTCCAGTCCTCAGGTTTAACGTATTTCCCTACAGTTTGGGTAGGATCAATATCAGGAACTCCCATTTTGATAATTTCTTGCTTGAGCCGGACCTTCATCCGATAAAAAGGGCGTTTCTCTGACCAGGATTCTTTAGGTGCTAAATCGGCAAAGCGTGGATCACGGCGCAAAAAATCTAAGACCGCATGGATATTGTGGGGCAAACCTGCGATCGCACCATTGATTCCTTCTGCAGCTAAGAGAATAGTTCCTTGAACATCATTATTTTGGCAGCACGCTAAGAGAGGCGCCTTTAACTCCGTATAATCTTGCAGTTCAACGAATTTATAGAAGGCAACCGTTAAAAATTCAGACATCAAAGTCAATTGAACGTATCTAGGATTAAGCAAGGTATAGTCCCTCGGCCAAAGGGTCTACTACTTCAAGCTGTCTCCTATGTTAGGACATACCCATGCATCCTAGACATTGAAGTGAGACCAAACCTTGATCCAATCCATCTTCCAATGTGCGGATTGAGCCACATGAGGGAACTGCATCAGAGCCCTAAAACGACTGCCCAGCTGTGACAGATCTCAATTGATTACCCTGCTTCAACACACTTTGTTCTCCATCAAATTCCACAAAGGTTGCCCCTGTTTCATCGATGGATTCCCCTAACTTAATGTGACGAGTTGAACCATTAATCGACACCATAAAGACTGGCTGATCACCAAGGTTCGTGCCACCCAAAAACTTACGCTCACCATTACTAGGTGGGGTAAGTGGCAATGGTTTAACAGCAGGTAGCTCATCCTTCTGAGGAGTAGCTTTGGCCGCTGCAATCACAGGGGTATTTGCAGGAGCAGGAGAAACTGGGGGTTGAGCTTTCAAAGTGGGAACTTCTGCAACAGGGACGTAGACTCGCTCGACATTATTGGGAATTGACGTTGAGTTTGGGCTTGCAACACCAACCTTAGGCACATTCGGCAAACTTGGCAGGCCCGCATTGGTAGGAGTCTGCGCGGTTTTAGACTGGGATGCAGCAGCTAGTTTTTGAGCTTTAGTTTCTTGATTGATTCTTTCGAGAGATTGGCTAACATAGTCAGCAAATGCCACGGTCTCTGCAGGTACCTGAGGGGGTGCGATCTCAGGTGGAGGTGCAGCCACTACAGATGCATGCTGTAAACGTAACTGCCGCCCTGCCCAAAACATACTGATGCCCACTAAGGAGATGCAAGCAGAAGATGTGAGTAAACGTCTTAGCCGTTTTTGAGAGGGCTCTTGCGTGGACACGACATCAAGACTGAGCGAAGCCTCCAAACCCTGTTTGAGTGCCAAGGTTGAATCCAATGGCGTATAGGGTACCAATAAATCATCACCAAAATGAGTGCTTGATCGATGACGAGATAAACCTTGCTCAAAAGATGTTTCCAGCAAAGCACGTCCTGCACGCGCACTCCCCGTCCTTGATAATGCCGAGCTTTCGGTAGATGGAGGACCATCCAGCTCAACTTCAAGATCGTGAAATAACTCATCCATCAATTCGTCAGCCCCCATACTGGCTTGAGATGTAGGCGATACTGATGATTGTTGGGGCTCATCGATATCTAATGTAGGGCTTAAACTGACTTCCTCAAACATATCTTTTTAGAAACAATCAAAATTTACTGCAAACAGTACAAGAAGCTTAGCAAGCTTTAGTTTGGGCAAAAAGCGATAGTAAACTACAAACTTCTTGCAACTACGCTAAATAGCTTGCATCCAGTGTGCCCAATTCTTTGCCAAAGAGAACCATTATTCTCCATAACTTAAACAGCTTCGGCAAAAGTACACCACTAAACCCTCACAATAGAACTAAATGCGTTTGCAACAAACTAATTGTAGTGTTCATGGGCAATTCTCAAGACGATAAGGCTAGAACAGTATTTTGTCCACCAAATCCAGAGCTTAGGCATAAAACAGACTTCGTATCGTGGCTAAGCGGTTCCCGGACAAAATTTAAGTCAAATGCTGGATATCGCAATCCGACACAAGGTGGAAGCACTTTTTGAGACAAAGCCATCAGACAAAATACACATCCAAATGCTGCCGATGCCCCTAAGGTATGTCCTGTGGCCCCTTTAGTAGAGCTAACGGCTACTGAAGATGGAAATAGTTTCTTAATCACTAAAGCCTCTGCCTGATCATTCAATCGAGTTGCTGTTCCATGGGCATGAATATAGCTGATATCAGATGCCTCCAGAGCACTACGTTGAAGACAATCTTGAATTGCAACCATTGCCGCATACCTGCTTTTTTCAGGAGTACTCATATGGTAGGCATCGACAGTTAAACCTACCCCCAAGATTTGACCATATATTTTGGCTTGGCGTTGTTTAGCGAGGGACTCATCTTCTAGGACTAGAATGGCAGCTCCTTCTCCTAAAACAAAGCCTTCTCGCTTTTGATCAAAAGGGTAGGCACCTGTTTGGGCCATTGCTCCCATTTTCTTGAAACCTGCTATGGTCAACGGCGTTACGGGTGCTTCAACAGCGCCAACTATCACGCGTGAACAATATCCTGCACGAATCAAGTCTGCACCTTGGGCAATTGCCCAAATTCCTGTAGCACAAGCAGCGCGTGGCGCTAAAACAGGACCTTCGGCTGCAACAGATTGAGCAACAATTGTGGCAGGAGAAAAACTATAAGTTTGAGCAAAATTTTCTAGGGTAGCTAGTACCATATTTTCCCGCGAATCAGGAGACATGGTATTCATATAGATAGACGCATCCTCTTCCCACTGGGATTGGAAGCCACGACTTGAACCAATGACGGCTCCACAAGAATTTAGGGGGGGAGATAAACCCGCATCTCGTACAGCCTCAGCCACAGCGGGTTTTAATAAGTCTCCAAGCTGACTCGGCTGAGAACCTACTAAGGCCAAGGGTTGGGCAGGAATCTCAGGAAAAGGTTGATGTAAACTGATTCCTGATTCACCAGAAAGCAGTCGTTGCCAGGTCTTATCCCGGCTAGATGCTAAGGCCGAAACTAGGCCCATACCAGTGACAACAACCTTGATCATTATGCGAGATCACAAATTTTTTTCAAGCCACAGTTGTCGTCCTCCTTGCCATCGCGATGGTTGGCAGCTAAACCTGTGCTGAGTGTAGAGATTTTGTGCGGCTATATTTCTCTCATTCGTATTCAAGGCGATCAGTCGACATTGTCGCTGACGGGCCTGTTCAATTGAAAAGGTCAACAATTGGGAACCCAACCCTTGCTCTCGTGCTTCAGGCCTAACGTATAAATCCTCAAGTTTGGCTTCTAAGCCGAGAGACCATAAGGAGTAGAAATAGCGGATTTGTGTGTAAGCCAAGCCAGATCCGTTGGTGGCAATTGCAAGCGTAAAATACATATCGGATCCTTGATCAACCTTTCCAACGCGGAGTGCAGATTGCCTCGTCTTACTATCGGAGTCTGCAAGTGATCATGAAGCGCTATCAGTAAACTTAGCAAGGTATATCTATCACTAGTGCTTGCCAATCTAATATGGATATCCATATACGGCCAGCCACAATCGTTAATAAACCTATTACCGCTTCAAATTTTCGATACCTGAAGTGACTTTGGCTGATTCAACGCGATCACCCTGTTGGATCTGATCAACCACTTCCATCCCTTCAGTCACATAACCAAACACTGCATAGTCCCCATCTAAGAACCCAACGTCAGCAAGAGTAAAATAGAACTGAGCGGAAGCAGAGTCAGGTAATTGAGAACGGGCCATAGCAACAGCCCCACGCGTATGTTGCAGCTTCGGTAGCTTACTCACTCCTGCAGACTTGAAGGTTTTACTGTAAGTTGCTTGCTCAGCTCCTTCTGGCAGAATCTCTAACGGGATGTATCTAGGTTGCTTTGTGTCAGGATCTATATAACTTCCTGTCCCCAATCGTTGTATGGGAAAATTGGGATCCCTACTTTGTGGATCTCCCCCTTGAACGACAAAAGGAGATGGCTCTCGAACGACCCGATGAAAAGCAGTACCGTCGTAAACCCCTTTATCCACTAAATCAATAAAATTCCCTGCTGTAATGGGTGCATCGTTACCATTAACTGCCAGGGTGATTGGTTTTCCCTTAACTTGGAGCACCACTGTAGCTTTCCCTTGTAACTGCGGCAGTTGAGCTAAGGGAGACGTTGACTCAGAACCAGGAACTGGAGAAGGTTCAGGGCTTACTTCTGAGTCGCCATCTTTAATGTTGGTGGGCACAGGAGAAGAACCAGAAGGTGATGCTCCAGTCTCTGATGTACTGGAAGAGTTGGAAGGATCACTACATGCCATGAGTGAGAACACGAGTAGCATCACCCAAAATGACCTCAAAAAGTCGATGGATTTTGTTGTGTGAAGCATAAAGAGTCAATAAACTTAGGTATTGGAGTTACAAGCCTTCCATGGGAACGCCCAAGAAACGGGCGATCTCAGCCGCTTGATTCTCAATCTTGTCTAGAGGCATGGGTTGACCAGCTCGGGTTAAGGGGATGTCATTCCGACCTTTAATTCTCAGATAGATAGTTCGTTGAGGGTTTAGTCCTTCACGAATTTTGATCTGAACAGATTGGATATTCTCTAAAGGATAAGTCTGCTCGATTTTCCGGTTCTTTCCTGGGCGTCCCCAACGGAATAGTCGAAATTGACCAGAATCTTGACTGAATTCATTAAATCCAGCACCAACATCCCAGCTTATGGTTAACCATAAATAGGTTGCTAGCAGTAAACCACAGGTTCCGTAGAACGTAAGTGCGATGCCTTGAGGGATGAAAATAAGATTAACAGCATTACCCGTTGGGAGTAGATCAACTTTGAAATAACTAGAGAGACCAGCTAAAAAGAAACCAACCCCTCCGATGGAGACCATCGTCGCGATTAGATAGTTACTTAATCGGCGAGTCCCAAGAACTTCGTAGCGCAAAATTTGCTGATCTAGCTGATCTAATAGTTTCTGTGTGGTCATGGTTCAGATGCGTTCTTGTGATTTCTAAACTAATGATAAGCACTGATATATGAGTATAAGCTGCTCAGCTTATCAATGGAGGAGTCAACAGCTGACCGCTCAGAGCTTGTTTTTATGCTCCCTGGATGCTAGTACGCTTGCAGCCATATTCAGACACTACTAGCGTTATATATAAATTTTGTGAGATCGATAAAGTTATTGATTTGATATATGAAGTTTTGTTTCAATAGCCCTAAATAACTTTACTTCTTTTAAGTCCACAATGATGAATAGCTATTTTGGTAGCCAAGCCCCAAAAAATCGATAGTTGAGGTGGCTAAAGCTTTACTCTCAGGGCCACGTCCAAGTGGGCTAAACCTCTGTGGAAGTGCCTTTGTAGCCGCTACATTTTCTGGCAAATCTCTGTTACATTTAGTGAATGATCTCTATAACATTTGGTTATGAAGAGGTGTAGGTTGAGGTTCTAGGGC
>JANQPU010000238.1 GCA_028285315.1 Acaryochloris sp. IP29b_bin.176 | reverse complement strand
GGTTGCGACTGAAGTCCGGCGCAGCATAATACCTCCATAATCGGGTCAAGAAAAAAGTAGAATCGCCCACTCTTAAGATTAGCGGTAATTTGTAAACTGGAGGGCAACGGGCCAATCTTCTTGTTTCAGATCTTGCATGACTTGCTGTAAGTCATCCTTGGATTTGGAGGAGACCCGGACGACATCGCCTTGAATACTCGCTTGAACTTTTTTGTAGTCCGTACGGATCAGCTTAGAAATTTTTTTCGCCAATTCGGCATCAATGCCTTTTTGCAGCTTAATCGCCTGCCGGACCCGGTTGCCACTGGCCGACTCAATGGTGCCATAGTCAAAAATTTTCAGCGAGAGCTTACGCTTCACCGCTTTAGTTTGCAGAACATTATGAACCGCATCTAGGGTAAATTCGCTGTCTGTACTGATCGTAATCTCAGTCGGCTCTAGCTTGATTTCGGTTTTAGTATCTTTGAGATCGTAGCGAGCCTTAATTTCTCGATTCGCTTGATCAATGGCATTGACTAATTCTTGCCATTCAAAGTCACTCACAATATCAAAAGAACAAGTTGAAGCCATAATTTTCTCAAAAGTATATAAAAAGTCTTACTCAGTCTGTGTTGATAGTTGAGGGCCAAGATCTTGCATTACCCCCCTCAATAACTCATTGGTTATGGGTTGAGTTCGAACCATTTTGAGTCAATTGATGACCCTCAGTATGTGGTCATGGAGAAAATTTTACCAAAAGCGATCGATCTACTCTAAATCTGTTAACTTAACGGTTATTCCATCTGCACGTCGAGCATTTTTTGCGATGATTGACACAGTAGGACCTGCTATTCATGGTGAGAAACTGGATTCAGAGGTTGGAGTATGGGCATTGCAACAGTTAATCCGACAACCTTAGAAACAATTCAATCCTTCCCAGCCCTTTCTACAGATGCCATTCAATCAAAGTTAGCGCAGGCTGAAGCTGCGTTTCAGTCCTATCGGCAGACAAGCTTTGCAGAGCGAAGCCAATGGTTATTGCGGGCTGCAGATAGGTTGGCAGACCCTGACCAGAGTCAGCAATATGCTGCCCTAATGACCTTAGAAATGGGTAAACCCATTCAAGAAGCCTTAGGCGAAGTGAAAAAATGTGCTTGGGTCTGTCGATACTATGCGGAACAGGCCCCCTTATTCCTAGCTAGCCAGACAGTAGAAACGGATGCTCAACGCTCTTGGGTCTGTTATCAACCCCTAGGCATTATCTTGGCGATCATGCCGTGGAATTTTCCATTTTGGCAGGTTTTTCGATTTGCCGCTCCAGCACTCATGGCCGGAAATGTGGGTGTGCTCAAACATGCTTCTAATGTCCCCCAGTGTGCGTTGGCGATTGAAAAAATCTTGTTGGCAGCAGGATTTCCCGAGGGCGTGTTCCAAACCTTATTGATCTCAGCACAGCAAGTCGAAAGGGTCATTAGGGATGATCGGGTGAAAGCAGCAACCCTCACCGGGAGTGAACCGGCAGGGGCCAGTCTAGCTGCGATCGCAGGCAGTCAAATCAAAAAAACAGTCCTAGAGCTAGGAGGCAGTGACCCGTTCATTGTTTTAGAAAGTGCTGATTTGGAGGCGGCAGTCGCCACAGCGGTGAAAGCCCGAATGTTGAATACAGGACAGTCCTGTATTGCCGCCAAGCGATTTATTGTGGTGGATGCGATCGCAGATCAATTCCTAGAAAAATTTATTGCAGCCTTTAGCGAACTGACGCTAGGCGATCCCATGAGTCCACAAACCGATATTGGTCCACTGGCGACCACCCCTATTCTGGAAGAACTAGAACAACAAGTAAAAACCGCTGTCGCTCATGGTGCTCAAGTCCTCATTGGTGGTGAGCGCTGGTCAACCTTGCCTGGGAATTTTTATCGACCTACGATCCTGTCTGGGATCACGAAAGATAACCCGATTTACTCGCAAGAATGCTTTGGCCCAGTTGCTTTAGTCTTTCGAGTTGCGGATAGGGAAGCTGCTATCGCTTTAGCCAACGATAGCCCGTTTGGCCTAGGGGCCAGTGCCTGGACCTCAGATCCACAAGAACAAGATCACCTGATCAAAAATTTGGAAGCAGGTGCTGTCTTTATCAACGGCATGGTCAAGTCTGACCCCCGCCTCCCCTTTGGGGGCATTAAGCGCTCTGGCTATGGCCGCGAATTAGGCATTCAAGGCATTCACGAATTCGTTAACATCAAAACCGTATGGGTGAAGTGAGTCATTTTTAATGAATACAGCAGAATTGTTGGTCAAGTGCCTGGAGAATGAGGGGGTTGAGTATATTTTTGGGTTGCCGGGAGAAGAAAACCTCCAAGTCCTAGAAGCATTGCGAAGCTCCTCCATCCAATTCATCACGACCCGCCATGAACAAGGGGCTGCTTTTATGGCAGATGTGTACGGTCGCCTCACCGGACGAGCGGGCGTTTGCCTATCAACTCTAGGACCAGGGGCCACTAACCTGATGACGGGGGTTGCGGATGCCAACTTAGATGGCGCTCCCCTAGTGGCGATTACGGGGCAGGTGGGCACAGACCGTATGCACATCGAATCCCATCAATATTTAGATTTGGTGGCCATGTTTAACCCGGTTACCAAATGGAATTCTCAAATCGTTCGTCCCAGTAATACCCCAGAAATTGTGAGACGAGCTTTCAAACGGGCTCAGGCCGAAAAACCTGGAGCCGTTCATATTGACTTACCCGAAAATATTGCCGCTATGCCTGCGGAAGGCATGCCGCTGCAACAGGATAGTCTGAAGCGCAGCTTTGCCTCTCCCCGTAACCTAGAGCAGGCAGCAGAAATTATCTCTCAAGCCGAGAATCCCCTGATTCTAGTCGGCAATGGAGCTATTCGAGCCAACGCGAGTGAAGCCCTCACCCAATTTGCGACAGAATTAAATATCCCGGTGGCGAATACCTTCATGGGAAAGGGTGTGATTCGCTATACCCATCCTCTAGCCCTATGGACGGTAGGACTACAACAGCGAGACTATATTAGTTGTGGATTTGATCGGACCGATCTTGTCATTGCGGTGGGCTACGACTTGATCGAATTTTCACCTAAAAAGTGGAATCCAGATGGCACCATTCCGATCGTGCATGTAGGGGCAGAACCTGCTGAGATCGATAGTAGCTATATTCCCAAAACCGAAGTGGTGGGGGATATTTCTGATTCTCTAATCGAAATTCTGCGACGAGCTGATCGCCATGGTAAGCCTGATCCTTACGGGGTAGAACTACGCCCCCAAATTCGCGCAGATTACGAGCAATATGCCAAAGATAATCACTTCCCCCTGCGCCCTCAAAAGCTCATTTATGATCTCCGTGATGTTTTAGCGTCTGAGGATATTGTCATCTCTGACGTTGGCGCTCACAAAATGTGGATGGCGCGGCATTATCATTGCGATCGCCCCAATACTTGCTTAATCTCTAATGGTTTTGCAGCCATGGGAATTGCCATTCCCGGTGCATTAGCGGCCAAATTGGTCTACCCGGATCGTCATGTTGTTGCTGTAACTGGTGATGGTGGCTTCATGATCAATATGCAGGAATTGGAAACAGCCCTCCGTCTCGGCGTCGCCTTCACCACGATCATTTTTAACGATGGTGGTTATGGTTTGATTGAGTGGAAACAACAACAATATTATGGAGAATCTTCCTTTATTAAGTTTGGCAACCCCGATTTTGTGCGACTGGCAGAAAGTATGGGCCTCAAGGGCTATCGAGTGAAAGCAAGTGTAGATTTTGTCCCCTGTCTAGAGACTGCGTTAGCCCAAGATGTGCCGACAATTATAGACTGTCCCATTGATTACAAAGAGAATTTAATGTTCAGCCAAAAATCGGGAGAGATTGCTTGTATTAATTAAGCTTTTTTATTCAAGGTGGATAACCGTTTCCTTGCATTTTGTCGAAAACGATCATTTTTAATTCCTCAGAGATTAGGATTTGATCGACTGCCCGGTTAGGATGGTAAAAAAATACAATCAGGTTTCACCCCCTGTTGCTCGATTATCTTTCCGAAGTCTATGAGTTCCTCTAGCGAACAGCCATCTAAGTCAACTCGTCACACACAAAAACAATCTGCTGATCTGGATCCACAGTTGGTGTCAGATTCTCAGCCCGATACCCCCAAAGATGAGACTCAAGAGACTCATGTGGACAGCATGCAATTAAAAGGTCCACCCCGTCGCCCTGTGCCTAAAGTGTCTCCGCCTCAAGCCCCCGCAGTAGTTTCAGTGAGCAAAGAAGAATCTTCTGCCGCTGCTCCTACTAATGATGGGTCTGAATCTTTGGGGCAGCAACCGATTCCGCCACCGAGTGAGCCGATGCAGTATCGGGCGATTGGTTTAATCAAGGGTAAGTATCAACCTTCGGAAGAACAATTTAATCGAGGGGAACTTATTACAGAGGACCAAACCTATTTGGATGCGGTTCTATTGGGCCAGGTGATGAGCTTGGTTAAAAAATATCTGGATCTGGAGCAAACCTATTTATGGGTGGTTTACCCTCGAACTCGCGAAAAAGAGGAAACCCTCCATATGCAGATTGTAGGGGTTTGGTCGGCGGAAGGCTTTGGGCCTATGGCGGCAGTAGCAGATGGAACAGATCCCCCTGAACAACCCAGCCAGCTTGCTGCTCCCCTTCAAGATGGTTATTTTTCCATTCGGGGTGAGATTGTTTTTCAATCTACAGAGAAGAATTATCTGTTGGTAAAAATCCAGCAATCTCCCCGGAAAAGCTCAGATCGCCCTAAAGCCTTTAAGCTCAAGCTCTTAGGGAATCTAACGGATAAGACGTTGGGCTATTTTTGGGATTTACATGTTCAGAGACGGGGTGGCGAGTTAGCAATCGTGAATGGACAAAAAGTGGCTCTCGTGCCACCCAAGCGCAAATCCAAACGGGAAAGGCAGGATTCTCATAAGCCTAGAAAGTTTAGCTCACCTCGTCCGAGTCAAACTTCGGCTAAACCCCGCTCAGTTGGCAAGCCGATTATTAAGCGACGTTCTTCCTCTGAATCTTAACGGTTAGGGGAAATTTATGCTGATGGAAAGGGGAGACCGAGCAAGCTGACATCTTATCTTTACGGCTAATGAGATACGTGATCTACAGTCTTTATGGGTGAATGTTGAAGTCTTTGTGAGACTTTGACAGGGCTATTTGGCTTTGTTAGTCTAGCTAAATCGTTCTGGAAGGGTTACTGGTGTGGATATTCAAATTGGCCGTGGCAAAATGGCGCGAAGAGCATATGGAATTGACGAAATTGCCCTTTCTCCTGGACAACGTACCCTTGATCCACAACTTGCGGACACCCAGTGGCAAGTCGGCGGTATTCAGCGGGAGATCCCGATTCTAGCGAGTGCGATGGATGGGGTCGTGGATGTCAAGATGGCAGTTCGCTTATCGAAGCTAGGGGCACTTGGTGTCCTGAACCTAGAAGGCATCCAAACCCGTTATCGCGATCCAGATCCGATTCTGGACAAAATTGCTGAAGTTGATGTGAATGGCTTTGTGCCTTTAATGCAACAGCTTTACGCGGAACCCATTAAGCCAGAGCTGATTCGTGAGCGTATCATTCAGATTAAGTCTCAGGGCGGGATTGCTGCGGTGAGCGCAACACCTGTAGGCGCAAGGCAGTTTGGGCAGGCGGTTGCCGAAGCGGGAGCAGATTTATTTTTTATTCAGGCAACGGTGGTTTCGACAGATCATATGTCTCCAAAAAGTGTTAGCCCCCTTGATCTGGCTCAGTTTTGTCAAGAGCTATCGATTCCCGTGGTGATGGGGAACTGTGTGACCTATGAAGTGACCCAAAGCTTAATGCAAGCAGGGGCTGCAGCGGTCTTGGTGGGTATCGGCCCAGGTGCGGCCTGTACGACTCGAGGTGTCTTGGGGGTTGGGGTGCCACAGGCAACTGCGATCGCAGATTGTGCTGCCGCTCGTGATGACTATTTTCAGGAAACCCACCAATATATCCCAATCATTGCCGATGGTGGACTCATTACCGGAGGAGATGTTTGCAAATGTATTGCTTGTGGTGCTGATGCGGTCATGATGGGATCGCCGATTGCCAGAGCGGCTGAAGCACCTGGACGAGGCTTCCATTGGGGAATGGCGACCCCCAGTCCCGTCTTACCTCGGGGAACGCGGATTCGGGTTGGGACAACGGGGACCTTAGAGCAAATCTTGCGGGGACCAGCACAACTGGATGATGGAACCCATAACTTCCTTGGATCATTACAAACCAGTATGGGAACCTTAGGAGCGAAAGATCTCAAACAGATGCAGCAAGTGGAAGTGGTGATTGCCCCGTCACTCCTCACTGAAGGAAAGGTGTATCAGGCAGCCCAAAAATTAGGAATGGGCAAATAACAAAAATTTGTCAAACTTAACATGTTTGGATGCTGACTTTGCCAAAAAAGGTATGGCAAACATGGATAGGTTGCCTAGAATGGGAATAGCGGAGACGCATGTTTCCGTTCACTCCTCACACCACACTCCGCCTGGACAGTTGTTCGGGCGGCTTCCTCATGTTAGGCGCTGGTATGGGCGTTTTGATTGTTAATTTTCTGTTTATGTCTAGGTGGGGTTGAACCTGCTATGGTACAAATCGTAGATAAGCTACAGTCGATAAAGGTTTCTAAGCATGTCATCAGCTGCCCCAGTCACAGATGCCACATTCAAAGAAGAAGTCATTGAAAGTGACGTTCCTGTTTTAGTTGATTTTTGGGCACCCTGGTGTGGGCCTTGTCGGATGGTTGCTCCAGTTGTTGATGAGATTTCTGAGCAGTATAAAGGGCAAGTCAAAGTTGTTAAAATTAACACAGACGAAAACCCCAATGTTGCCAGTCAATACGGGATTCGGAGCATTCCTACCTTGATGGTCTTTAAAGGCGGACAGCGGGTGGATATGGTGGTTGGTGCTGTTCCTAAAACAACGTTGGCCACTACCTTAGATAAGTATCTCTAGCTTTTATTACGCCTTTCGGGTTCTCGCTTGGAGACCTTTGGATGGACGCGCTGTTCTATTTCATCCAAACAGAATTCATTTTATGAAGTGGTCCTTGGCAAATTTGCTAAGGCCGCTTTTTTTGTTTCTAACTTGCTATCTTTGAGCTGCCCCAGCTTATTTTGAGTGACTCATGTGTATGACTCAGCCTGCTGACCCATCCGCTGCTTTGCATCAGCGTTTGAACCATTTCTTCGAGGTCTTCCCCCAGCTCAATCATGGCCCACTGATTCTGCAGGCCATTGAAACCTTGCTGAATATGGCAGAAGAGGATCTGGATCGCTTAGATTGGAAAATCCTAACGGCTGCGTTGCAAGATCTAGAACAAGGATTTCAGGTGTTTCATCGCTACCGGCATGTGCGTAAAATTTCTATCTTTGGGTCCTCCCGTTTACCGCCGGATAGTCCTGCATATCAAATGGCAGTTGATTTTGCCCGCTGCGTTACCCAGAAAGGATTTATGGTGATGACGGGAGCGGGGGGCGGCATTATGGAAGCAGGCAACCAAGGGGCAGGAGCGGAAAAGTCCTTTGGCTTAAATATCCAGCTTCCTTTTGAGCAAGACTCTAATCCCTACATCGCTGGAGATGAAAAGCTAATTGACTTCAAGTATTTCTTTACACGTAAATTGTTTTTTTTGAGAGAAACGGATGCGATCGCACTCTTTCCCGGTGGGTTTGGTACTCAAGATGAAGCCTTTGAATGCCTAACCCTGAGCCAAACTGGAAAATCTCCTCCCGTACCCGTAGTCTTAATTGATCCTCCAGGAACTCGCTATTGGCAAGAGTGGGATGATTATATCCACAAGCACTTGATTGCTGGAGGGTTGATTAGTGCAGATGACCATCGTCTATATACGATTACGGACAGCCTGGAGATGGCTTGTTCAGCAATCTCGGAATTCTATCAGGTCTACCACTCTAGTCGGTATGTAGGCGATCGGTTGGTCATGCGGCTCAATCAAGAACTCTCCGACTCAGCAGTGGAATGGTTGAACCAAGAATTTGCGGATATTCTCATTCATGGTCAGATTCATAAAAGTGGAGCCTTATCGGAAGAACGCGATCTCCAAGAGCCTCAACCCCAGCAGGTTCAAGATGAAACCGAACATTTACCCCGATTAGTATTCTATTTTAATCAGCGTGATCATGGACGTTTGAATCAGATGATTGCAACTATCAACCAGATGGGAGATGCCAGCCAAGACCGCTACCATCCTGAACGAAAATAGCCCCATACCCCAGTCTTGAGTAGCATATACCCGCTTTCTTTAGTTATCGCTTGCTTATGCGTTTCTGTGATGATTTTTAAATGGAATAGGCACGTTAGGGCTTGAGGTAGTCTGAAACTGTTCATAAATCAAGTGATTTTTGTACATGGAGTACAGACCCAGAGATGCCAGTGAGTAAGCAGCACAATTGCTATCAATAGCGGTAGGGAACATTGTCAATCAACTGACATCTTGCACCAGCCCCCCTAGCCTCCCTCTCTGGAGTTCCAAAGGCTATATTTTGGGAGGAAATTAAGAGAGCTTAACTTTCTCCCCTCAATCTTGGAGGACAGGGGCCAAATGCAGAAACTGAAAGCTTAGTGCAAGATCTTAGTTTAAGTTACTCTCTTATCATGTTCTGTAATTTAAACGGAATCTATTGCGCTACTAGAGATTGGTGATGATGATGCAGACAGGTGGCATTGATTAGCATTCTCCCTTGAGCGCAAAAAACATGTGACAGCAGAATCTGCATCAATTGCTAAACACCTGTGCTTTTTTACTAACCATAAGAAAACTCTGCCTTGACATCAAGGCAGAGTTTTAGAAGGAGTGATAGAAACCCATTCACCAAAAGCTATGCTTGCATTTTTAGTTTTTAATTGGTTTCAGTGAAATCAGCATCAATGACATCATCATCGCCACCAGTGGTGTTGCTAGGTTCAGGCGTAGCCCCTTCAGGTGCTCCTGCTGCTGCCGCGGCATCACCCTGTTGATAGAGTTGAGTACTAATGCTGTACAAGGCTTGCTGCAACTCAGTGGTTAGAGATTGCATTTGCTCGTAATTCTCGCTAGAAATGGCTTCTTTCAGATCTTTGATCAAACCTTCAGCCTTTTCTTTATCGGCACTGGAAACCTTATCGCCTAACTCAGACAATTGCTTCTCTGACTGATAGACCAAAGTGTCGGCCTGATTCTTCGTCTCGATCTTTTCCCGACGCTCTTTATCTACAGATGCATTTTGTTCAGCATCTTGAACCATCCGGTTGACTTCGTCATCGGATAGAGTGGAAGCGCCAGTAATACTAATGGATTGCTCTTTGCCCGTGCCTTTTTCCTTAGCGGTGACATTGAGAATACCATTGGCATCAATATCGAAGGTGACTTCAATTTGAGGGACTCCTCGAGGTGCAGGCGGAATACCATCTAAACGAAAGGTCCCTAAACTCTTATTATCGGTAGACATTTCTCGCTCACCCTGGAGCACATGGATCTCCACATTGGTTTGACCGTCGACAGCCGTCGAGAACACTTCCGATTTTTTAGTAGGAATGGTGGTGTTTCTGGGAATTAACTTGGTCATTACCCCACCGAGGGTTTCTACACCCAAAGATAGGGGAGTGACATCAAGCAAAAGAATATCTTTGACTTCACCGGCCAACACGCCTGCCTGAATGGCAGCACCCACGGCAACCACCTCATCGGGGTTAACGGATTGGTTTGGCTCTTTGCCAAGGACTTTCTTAACAACTTCCAACACAGCAGGAATTCGAGTCGAACCACCGACCATCACCACTTCGTCAAGAGTGCTTTTATCGATTTTGGCGTCACGAACAGCATTCTCTACGGGAATCCGACAGCGATCGATCAAATCAGAGCATAGCTCTTCAAACTTGGCACGGGTTAAGGTGGTGTCTAGATGTTTAGGACCGTCCTGAGTTGCCGTGATAAAGGGTAGATTGACATCGGCTTGAGTCACATTAGAAAGCTCAATCTTGGCCTTTTCAGCAGCTTCAGTGAGTCGTTGTAGTGCCTGCTTGTCTTTGCGAAGATCAATCCCCTCTGCTTTTTGGAATTCTTCTGCTAGAAAATCTACAATTTTCTTGTCAAAATCATCTCCACCTAAATGGGTATCTCCAGAGGTTGACAACACTTCAAATACCCCATCACCCACTTCGAGGACAGAGACATCAAAGGTTCCCCCTCCTAAGTCGAAGACCAAAATGGTTTCATTGCTTTTTTTGTCTAACCCATAAGCTAGAGAAGCGGCTGTCGGTTCATTGATAATCCGCAGCACTTCCACACCTGCAATCTTGCCTGCATCCTTAGTGGCTTGCCGCTGGGAATCGTTAAAATAAGCTGGAACCGTAATAACAGCCTGAGTGACTTTTTCCCCTAAATATTTACTGGCATCATCCACTAATTTACGGAGAACCTGGGCTGAAATTTCTTCAGGAGCAAACTTCTTGCCCGCTGCAGGGCAGTCTAATTTGATGCTGCCACTCTCATTAAGAACCTTGTAGGATACCTCGGTTGTTTCGTGAGTCACTTCATCCTGACGACGGCCAATGAAGCGTTTGACAGAGTAAAACGTATTTTCGGGGTTCATGACCGACTGCCGCTTCGCAATCTGACCGACGAGGCGATCACCATTCTTTGCATAAGCGACAACGGAGGGGGTTGTTCGGAATCCTTCTGCATTGGCAATGACTGTGGGTTTGCCCCCTTCCATCACTGCTACGCAGGAGTTAGTGGTTCCTAAATCTATTCCAACAACTTTTGCCATGGGTTTCTACAGGCTCCTTCTATAAAATTGTCTGTTAAGCAAACAGGTCAATGACCAGATTCTTGAACACCCATTTTAACGGGGATACTAGTCTATCCGTACTAATTGCAAGCATCTTGGGATGATTAACTTACCTCTATACTTGGCTCTCCTAGCCAGATCTTGAAGGGGTATTTACCGAACCTGGTTTAGACGGTTTTAGTGCGGTGTATGCCATCAATGCAAAATCAAGTGGATTCTCAGAGGTGGATCAGCACTAGTGGGGAGAGATAACTGGGAAATAGCTAGGGTTACCCCGACGCGATCGCAATAACCTGTTTTGCTGAGTGAATACATTAATCACTATAGACAGCTCTACTTGGGACTGTCGTTGGGACAACCGTAACGTTGGGGGTGGGTTTACCGATGATGGGTGTAAATCGGCCTAACCACTGCCAAATAATGGGTTTCACGGGGTATGTGCTACTATCTGTATCAGATCTCCTTGGATAAGGATTCATGGGCAAAGTTCTCGTTCTGAATGCCTCCTATGAACCGCTAAATATCACCAGTTGGCGTCGAGCGGTTGTTTTAGTCCTGAAAGAAAAAGCGGAGCAAGTGGAACACAACGGCAAGTTTGTGTATCGAGACTTTCCCTTGCCTACCGTCATTCGGTTGCGCCAATATGTGCGTGTTCCTTACAAAGAGATTCCACTAACCCGGCGTAATCTGCTTCATCGAGATAGTCATACTTGCCAATACTGTGGACATTCCGGTGATGATTTAACCCTCGACCATGTGATGCCCCGATCGCGAGGAGGAGGGGATACTTGGGAAAATATGGTGACTGCTTGTGTGCGCTGTAACGTCAAGAAAGGCAATCGCACCCCGAAAGAGGCACGGATGCTCCTCAAACAAACGCCTCGCCGTCCCTATAGTAGTTTGTACTTTGAAGTTACAAAGCATCTACGGAATGGTGTTCACCAAGAATGGCGGAAGTATGTCATTGGTATGTGATACGCTTCCCTGTCTTTTTTGCAAAGGTTGGGAAGGCGAGTATTCCTTCCTAGAAATTTAGGGGTATCCTCACAATAGGGCAAGTTTTTTTTCGGCTAAGATCGAATAAGTTAAATGCTTTGGAGAAATGGAGCGGCAAATTCCTGCGGGAGAGTGAGCACCGATCCCAAGCCCGGCGATTCATGATAACCTTCAGAATCAGGTTTGTCTTGATAAAGCAATTCCGTCCGTGTCTATGTTCCATCTGAATATCACTCCTACCTAAAATTAGGTTTTTATACTATGGTTTCAACTTCTTTGAAGTCAGTTGACCCCAAACTAGAGCCCCGTCCAGCCAATCTCAATCCATCTGAAAAACTGGGTTCTCGTGCCCCCAGTAATCTAACCAGCTTGAATGGGCGAGCCCAGGAGCAGCGCACGGATGCATTTGCGAAGGTTCTAGAAAGTCATCGGGGTGATTCTCAGCTCGTCATTCTGCAAGACTTTCCCGATCCTGATGCCCTGTCTTCTGCATGGGCCTACAAACTCATTGCGGAGCAGTTTGATATTCAATGCGAGATTCTATACGCTGGCACCCTCAGCCACCAAGAAAACATTGCACTTGTGAAGCTGACCAACCTACCTGTGCAACGATGGGCCTGTCAGTCTCCTAAAACCAAAGAAAAAGATTTATCTGCCTACCAGGGCTGTGTTCTCATTGATAATCAGGGTACAACGAGTCAGCTGTTGCCACTTCTCCAGGCAGCGAATATCCCGATCACCATCATCATCGATCACCACAGTTTACAAGAAGGGATTGAGGCCGAATTCACGGATGTCCGTCCCAATACTCGAGCGACAGCGACAATCCTCACGCAGTACCTCCAGGCAGGCTTACTAGAGTTTGATAGCAGTGTGAGCGAACATGTTAATTGCGCTACTGCTTTAATGCATGGATTGCGCTCAGACACCAACTATTTGAAACAAGCTCAAGAAGAAGATTTTCTGGCGGCTGCCTATCTCAGTCGCTTTTATGATAGCCAGCTACTGAATACGGTTCTGCAATCTTCTCGCTCCAAGCAGGTGATGGATGTGATTGAGAGTGCCCTTAAGAATCGCAGTGTTTATAACAATGTGACGATTGCTGGGGTGGGGTTTCTCCGCTACGACAACCGAGATGCCATTCCGCAAGCAGCGGATTTCTTGGTGACTGAAGACAATGTGCATACTGCTGTCGTGTATGGCATTGTCCATGACGAGGACGAGGACCTGGAACTAGTTGTAGGGTCACTTCGCACCACTAAGCTGACCCTTGACCCAGATGAATTTATTAAAGAAGCCTTTGGCCAAGATACGCAAGGTCGCTTTTTTGGCGGTGGGCGCTCCCTTGCAGGTGGATTTGAGATCCCCATGGGCTTTTTGTCGGGCCTGAATGAGAATTCTGATTATGCCAAGCTGAAGTGGAGTGTTTACGACACCCAAATTAAGCAAAAGCTTTTGCGTTTGGTTAACCCGGAGAACAGCGTAATTCCCAGTAGCTAGCCCCACCTCTGAAAGAATGGGTTAACATTAGTTAATGTAGCGATCGCATCGCCCCATTCTGAACCTGGAGGATTAAAGTCCGTGAATAAGCGGTGGAGAAATGCAGGATTGTATGCGCTTTTAGCGATTGTTGTCTTGGCATTAGGGACAGCTTTACTAGAGCGTCAGCCTGCTGATAACCCAACTTGGCGTTACAGCAGACTTATTGAAGAAGTTGAAAATAATAATGTTGAAAAGATCCGGATCAGTGCCGACCGAACCGTCGCTGAAGTGAAGGCAGGTGAGGGAACGATTATCGTTAACTTGCCTCCGGATCCAGACTTTATTGATATCTTGACGAAAAAGGATGTTGATATTTCCGTCCTTCCCCAAACCGAAGAAGGAGTTTGGTTTAAAGCTTTAAGCACATTCTTGGTGCCTGTACTGTTATTGGTGGGATTATTCTTTTTGTTCCGTCGGGCTCAATCTGGACCTGGCAACCAAGCTATGAACTTTGGTAAGTCCAAGGCCAGAGTACAGATGGAACCTCAAACCCAAGTCACCTTTAATGATGTGGCCGGTATTGAACAGGCCAAACTAGAGCTGACGGAAGTGGTTGACTTCCTGAAGAATGCCGATCGCTTTACCGCTGTGGGTGCCAAGATTCCTAAGGGCGTGCTATTAGTTGGCCCTCCTGGAACAGGTAAAACCCTTCTGGCAAAGGCAGTGGCTGGAGAAGCGGGGGTACCCTTTTTCTCTATCTCTGGTTCAGAGTTTGTGGAAATGTTTGTGGGAGTGGGTGCTTCTCGGGTGAGAGACTTGTTCGAGCAAGCGAAAACCAACGCCCCTTGTATCGTCTTTATCGATGAAATCGATGCGGTTGGTCGTCAGCGGGGTGCTGGCTTAGGCGGCGGTAACGATGAGCGGGAGCAAACCCTCAACCAGCTCCTGACGGAGATGGATGGTTTTGAAGGTAACACTGGCATCATCATCATTGCAGCCACGAACCGCCCCGATGTGCTGGATGCTGCCCTGATGCGTCCCGGTCGTTTTGACCGCCAGGTGGTCGTAGATCGTCCTGATTACAAGGGCCGCCGCGAAATCCTCAATGTCCATGCTCGGGGTAAAACCCTCTCTAAGGACGTTGATTTGGAGAAAATGGCCCGTCGGACCCCTGGATTCACGGGTGCCGATTTGTCTAACCTTTTGAATGAAGCAGCCATCTTAGCAGCACGTCGCAATTTGACTGAGATTTCGATGGATGAAATCAATGATGCCATCGACCGCGTGTTAGCCGGACCTGAGAAGAAAGATCGGGTAATGAGCGAGCGCCGTAAGACTTTGGTTGCCTATCATGAGGCGGGTCACGCTCTCGTGGGGGCTTTGATGCCTGACTACGATCCAGTCCAAAAGATCAGTATTATTCCTCGGGGTCGAGCGGGAGGACTGACTTGGTTCACCCCTAATGAAGATCAAATGGATTCCGGTCTTTATAGCCGTAGCTACTTGCAGAATCAGATGGCCGTGGCCCTAGGCGGTCGGATTGCTGAAGAAATCATTTTTGGTGAAGAAGAAGTGACCACGGGTGCGTCTAACGACCTACAACAAGTAGCTCGCGTGGCCCGACAAATGATTACCCGTTTTGGCATGAGCGATCGCTTGGGTCCTGTGGCTTTGGGCCGTCAGCAAGGCAATCCATTCTTAGGGCGCGACATCATGAGTGAGCGGGACTTCTCGGAAGAGACTGCCTCCACCATTGATGATGAAGTTCGTAACCTGGTGGATCAGGCGTACCGTCGCGCTAAGGATGTGTTGGTGTCCAACCGTGCGGTTCTCGATGAAATTGCTAGACGATTGGTTGAGAAGGAAACGGTTGATGCTGAAGAACTCCAGGAAATTCTGAATACGAACGACGTGAAGATGGCTGCGATCGCATAGCGCTGCATCATCAGAGAACGATCTCTGTTGATTTCACAATCTGCATTAATCATTGACTACCTCAAGAGGTTCTGCTGATAGTAGAGCCTCTTTTTTGATGACTATGGGATAAAGGCGCTACATATAGCGCTATGAAAATATTTTTTGACTACATGCGGTATAACCACCATAAATTTACGATATCCTCTCTGTCAATCTCTAGGGATTGACAGAGCCCCAAAATACAGATAAAGTACATTTGTACTAATTTAGTCCACCCATGGAGACACAAGCGATGTCCATCGGTCTTACCTCCCCTATTTCCCCCCAAACCTTTGTCTCAACCAAAGTGGATCAAGCCTATTTCAATCAACGTCAGCGGTATCAACAGCGCAAGCTCCGCATAGCGATTCGGTATCGACGACGGCTAGTGTATTTGCGAGCTGCCTTTCAGCAAGAACTGGATCGAGCGTTAAGTGCCCGACTGCAACAAGGCTTGGGGTTAAAAATTCGCTTAAGTGAGCAAGCCGAACATCATGCCCATTTCATAGCCCATTTCGAATTTGAGGGCCAACAGTGGGTACTAACCTGTCAGCGACATTTATGGCGTTGTGACTGGTTCTTTGCCAATACTGATCAGAACCGAGTGATTCGCTGTACCCATCGCACCTTAGAGCGTCGCCTATGCTATGCCTTGGGTCAACGCCGCCATCCAGTATCTCCTAATCTTAAAGCGGCTTAGAGCCGATATGATCAGGACGTTCAGTTTGTCACAATCTGTATGAACGACCAGAATAGGTCCTCTTCTGATGCCTCTTTTTGTCTGCTGCACTTTGTCAAAAATCCTATCCCAGGTACCGTTAAATCGCGATTAGGACGAAGCATTGGGTTCGAATCTGCTGCTGCGCTGTATCGCTGTTTTGCGAGAGATTTACTCCTCACTACCCAACAATTGGGGATAGACCGACTTATTTTTTTTGCCCCTGCAGATGCTGAAGCTGCGGTACAAGATTGGTTAGGTGCTCACTACACCTATCTTCCGCAACAAGGAGAGGATTTAGGCGAACGGATGGCCCAGGCCTTTACCACCTGTTTTGAGATGGGGTATGACGGTGCTTTAATAATCGGCAGCGATAGTCCTGATTTGCCTCTATCCTATTTGCAGATGGGCCTCAATGCCCTAAAACAACAACAAATTGTGATTGGCCCCAGCGATGATGGCGGGTACTATACCCTGGGCTTTACCCCTGAAACCTTTACACCTGACGTCTTTTCAGATATTCCTTGGAGTACCTCGACGGTCTTTGAGCAGACGATGAACCGCCTGAAGTCCCGTCCGGTGTATCAACTGCCCACTTGGTATGATGTCGATACATTAGAAGATTTACGTCACTTCCATCAAAGACTCTCCCAAGCTGAAGTCCAAACCGAGAGTATGACGTTCATTCAGCAACATCTTGACCGCTTGGGCCACGATGCAACCTGAACTTGCCATCGTTATCCCTGTGCTTTATGAAGGGGCGAACATCCTGCCCCTAGTGAATCATCTCAGTACGATTGCCGGAGAGGTAACTTGCGAAGTCATTGTCGTAGATGGTGATCCAGAAGGCTCAACGCTGCAATATCTCCCCCCCAACATCCAAGGGATAATTGCTCCCGCTGGTCGAGGCTCACAGATGAATGCAGGGGCAAAACTGACCCAAGCGCCAACGCTATTGTTTTTACATGCCGATACGAGGTTGCCGCAGACCGCGCTATCCCAAATCCGCAGGACAATGGCTCAAGTCTCTGTTGGCGCATTTGATCTGGGAATTGATAGTCCTAAGGCTAGCCTACAGTGGATTAGCCGAGTGTCCTCCTTGCGATCGCGCCTCACGCGTATTCCCTATGGGGACCAGGCCATTTTTATCGATCGGGCCACGTTTAAACAGGTCGGGGGCTTTCCCAATATTCCCATCATGGAAGATGTCGCCCTGATGCAGCAGCTTAAGCAGCAGCGGATTCCCATTCGGATTGTGCGCGATCGCGTTTTAGTTTCCCCTCGTCGCTGGGAGCAAGAAGGAATTCTCCGCTGTACCCTCCGCAACTGGCTGCTTTTAGGGTTGTACACCCTGGGGGTCAGCCCTCATCGCCTTTGGCGGTGGTATCGTCCCCCCTCACTACCGCAATCAGGGCTTAAAAATTAGTTATATTTTGGCGGAATAAAGGAAATAAACGGTTTGGCGTGATACACTCTCGACTTGAAATAACGCCCTGGAACAAGCCAGATGATGCTGGACGTCACAAGGGCTGACTCTTGTCGCTCAATACAATTCACCATCAAACCCTAGAGCCAAACCCATGAAATTATCCTTCCGCCCCATTGTCCAAGTCATCACTATTGCGGCCTCTGCCACGTTTGCAGTAGGAGCAACATTTTCCGAGGTCCAAGCCGCGACCTTTAGTGAAAAAGAGATTGATCAGTCTAAGTTTGTTTTGGTTGCTGCTCCCGTAGGCACGAGCGGCATCCACCAACTCCTGATCCTGGAGCAAATTTCCCCTGACAAACAATGTTGGAGTGAAAGTGGCAGTAATCCTGTGGTGATTGACCCTTTGTTGCTCAATTTTGATTTCACGGGTTTGTGTGGCCGTAGCGTCGATAGTAATGGCTACTCGATCCGGGTGGATGGCGAAGATTTGGGCGGACGCTACCTACTCCAAATTCGGAAAACCGATACGGACATGGTGCTAATGGGAATCCCTGACTCCAAGGCAGGGGGGGATCAAGCCATTGAATTGGGCCGGACGAACGGCAAAACCTCTGGATTTGCCAAGATTAACCTTGATCCAGACTGGCGACTCACCAAACGTACCTTCAAAAAGAAAACCCTAGGCCATGTCTATATCTCCAAGGGGATTAGTGCTGTACCGTTCCCAGATGTCGAAAATGACATCTACCTCAAAGACATCAGCCAGGCCGTCGCCCTCAAGTTTATTGCTGGCTTTGAAGATAATACGTTCCGGCCTCTAGAATCCCTCACCCGTGAGCAATTGGTGTCCATGATTCTGGAATCCCTGAAGAATATTCCTGGGGTCAACTTCACGATGCCCAGCCAGGCTAGCGGCAATCCCTATCCAGATGTGGCGGCGAGTCGTTGGAGTGCGGCCAAGATTGCCTTTGCCCAGGAAAATGATATCGTTAAGGGCTATCCAGATGGAACCTTCCAGCCGACTCGGAAAGTCACTCGGGCGGAAATGATGGCCGTGCTCAAGAACGCTGCAATTTACGCTAAATCTCTAGGAGGACTGGATACTCAACTGGCTGCAAAACAGCCCCCCACCAATTTCACTGATACCAGCGGCCATTGGGCTGCTCCCGTGATCACAGAGATGTCCAGCTATTGTGGCGTTGCTTCTCCGCTCAATGAGCAGGGGTCGGCCTTTACGCCGAATCAATCGGCTCAGCGTAATTATGCCGCAGCGGCTACCTTGAGGACTCTTAACTGCGTGAAAGCTGATGCTTCCTCTGCTACACCCGCAGATACGCCAACTGCGCCATTAGATAGTGCTCCCACAGCACCGACGCCGTCGGCTCCTGATGCCACCCCCCCATCCGATGCCGCCCTTCCACCTGAGTCGGCCCCAGCGACCCCCACTCCCTAGATTGACTCTCCTCATCTATTCCAGGGGGATGAAGAACTGTCCAGCTTGCACTTTTTAGGAGAGGCTGAGGGGTTGTGAGCAGGAGGCAAGCCACCCTATCTGCTAGATGGCTTGTGAATGCAGATTTTGTTCATCCTCGGAGAAGGGTAGAAAAGGGTGTATAACCTTACGAATAAAGGTTCTCAGAGAATAATAGTTTCCGTAAATCCACTCAGGTGGGTTAGTTCGCCAGCTTGTTAGGATAGCGTTTGCCTCAGGGGTACTGCTCCCTGGCTCTTCGTGAGCCCTCCTGGGGCAAACTTTACTTTTGTCCATTACTTTCTGTCTTCTTCTCTGCCAGATTCTATGATGTAAAGAAGATCTGTTATTGAAATAAGGCATCCGAGCGTTGTAGAACAATCTGTTGTTCTGTTCGCCTTGGTTATGGATACGCTGCCAACCACCCTCATTACTCCCCACAGTGGCTATCACTGGGATGGCAGTCAGCGGCGATTTTTTGAAGGCTGGTACTATCGGGTTACCTTGCCTGAGCTGGATCAGACTTTCGCATTTATGTACTCCATTGAAGATCCAATTGGCGGACAGCCTTACAGTGGTGGAGCAGCTCAGATCCTAGGCCCAGAAGATAGCTACTTCTGTCGAACCTTTGCGGATGTCAGCCAATTTTGGTCCTGGGGGGCTCCTGCAGGGATGGGGCCGCTAGGGCTGGGACATTGGGGGGGCTCTGTCTCAGGGCGTCAACCTCAGTTTCTAGAGCCCACTGCGTTTGATCAGCAGGTGACTCAAGGTTATCAAGGGACAAATACCTGGCATCAAGGCCACCTTCGGGATCCAGGTACGGGGCACGAAGCCCATTGGCGCTATCAAATTCAACCGGTTTATGCATGGGGAGAGGTGGATAGACCCGCTCGATCAACGGGAGGACTACTCTCGTTTTTGCCGATTTTTGAACCGGGCTGGCAAGTCATGATGGCTCACGGATTAGCGACAGGCTGGATTGATTGGCAAGGGCAGCGCTACGTGTTCGAAAAAGCACCTGCTTATGCTGAAAAAAACTGGGGAGGAGCCTTTCCCCAGAAGTGGTTTTGGATCAACTGCAATTGCTTTGTCGATCAGCCTGATTTAGCGTTGACTGCTGCTGCGGGACGGCGATGTGTACTGTGGTGGATGGAATCTGTGGGTTTGATTGGCATCCATCATCAAGGTCAGTTCTATGAGTTTGCCCCCTGGAATTCAGAGATCTCCTGGTCTGTAACCCCCTGGGGAGAATGGACGATGGCGGCCCATAATGCGGAATATGCAGTGGAGGTGTGGGCCAGCTGCGATCGCATCGGCACTCCCCTACGCGCTCCCACTCAAAATGGCCTGATTTTTGTCTGTAAGGACACGATGCATGGTCAGGTCATCCTTACCCTTAAACGCTATCATCAGCAAGGAACAACCCTACTCCTGAAAGCTCATAGTCATCTGTGTGGTTTGGAAGTCGGGGGTGGTCCCTGGCAGACAGCGTGGGTGTCGGATACCGTTCCTGCACAGGATTTAGAACCCCCGCCTTGGGAACTGGCCCCAACCTAATGATCTGGGAATGCGACTGTGGTCACTTGTTGAAGGATGGGGGCTCCAGCTCACGCTCAAACAGACAATGGTCTACACTGAGATTTGCGATCTTGAGTGGTTTAATGCAGAATTAGACCGATCCCCACAGCGTATGAGCAAAGAATTGATGAGTCCAGCATTATGGTGATCCGACCGTATCTTTTAGTGACTGGTTTAGGGATAGCCCTGATCGGTATTGGGGGACAACCGTCCCTGGGGCAGCCTGCTGAGACGACCATCCCGGAATCGCAACTGAACCGGGACTCCTCCTTGCTCAACCTCCCTACCGAAGGGTCAGCCGTAAAAGTTGATCTCAACCAGCCCATTACGCTACAGCAGGCCTATGAGCTAGCGTTACGGAATAGCCTCGATCTGCAACTTGCAGAGTTGCAGCTCCAGCAAAACCAGGCGTTCTTGCAGCAAGCTCGAGCTGCAAATTGGCCCATAATTAGTGTGCAATCGGCTCTGACCCGAACCGATTCGGCCACATTTGTAGTCAATCAAACGCCCATTCCAGTGGATGCCGCTGCTCAACTAGCGGCACAACAGCGAACGCTGCTGAGCTTGCAAACCCAACAATTCCAAGCTCAGCAAGAATTGGCTGTGGACATTCAGCAGTTACAGTTGCGCTTACAGCAAGATCAAAACCAAATTCAACAGCAAATTTTTGATCAGCAAATTCAGCAGTTACAGTTGCGGGCCAATACCAGTGCCTCTCCGTTTCAAATTACCAGCGTGACACCTCTACAGCCGATCGCGGCTGTCCCTCAGAGTCAAGGAACCACAGGAGGGATTTCTAATCTGATTCAAGGGACTGTCTCAGCGACCTATAACATCTATACTTCGGGGTTTCGGTCTGGCCAAATTGAGGCGGCCAAAGCCCAGGTAAAAATTTCTGAATTGGAAATTAAGCGCCAATTGGAGCAGTTACGATTAGATGTTGCCAATGACTATTACAATCTTCAGCAAACCTCTGCCCTGATTTCGGTGGCCAGGGATGCGGTTCGAAATGCTGAGGCCAGCCTAGAAGTGGCTAGAGCAAGAGAACAGGCTGGACTAGGGACGAAGTTTGATGTGCTCCAATCTGAAGTGCAGTTAGCCGATACGGTGCAAAATGCTACCCAGGCCAATAATTTGCAGAAAATTGCCCAGCGACAGTTGGCGCAGCGCCTGAATGTCAAAGAAACGGTAAATCTGGTTGCTGCGGATCAGGTCAATATTGCTGGCGGATGGCTGTTGACCTTAGAAGAAAGTATTGTGTTGGCGTTGCAAAATCGGGTTGAACTCGCACAGCTACTAAATCAACGTCGGTTTGCGGTGGAGCAGCGCCGAGTTGCCTTAGCTGCTAATAAGCCCCAATTACAAGCTTTTGCCAACTTGGAAGTGGCGGATGAGCTAGATGACGATGTCTCTGGTGCATTTGGCTATGCGGTTGGCTTACAAGTGTCGATCAATTTCTTTGATGGTAAAGCAGCTAAATCTAGAGCGGCTCAGCAGGAAGAGAATATTGCGATCACAGAAACCCAATTTGCCGATACCAAAAATGATCTGCGGTTTGAGGTGGAACAAGCTTATGCCAACCTCACCTCTAATTTACGCAATATCAATACGGCCCAAAGTAGTGTCCAACTGGCGGAAGAAAGCTTGGCATTGGCCCGGTTACGCTCTTCGGCAGGCATTGGTACGCAGCTAGATGTCACGACTGCTGAAACTGCGTTGACTCAGGCAAGGGGCAACCTAATCGCAGCTATCTTGGACTATAACCGAGCCTTGATTGCGCTCCAACGGGCAACTAGCTATACCCAACCTGTGAGTGGTGTGACGCCTCCGGGAGGGTAAGGATGCGCGTTTTGATCTGGTTTCGCAATGATTTGCGTCTCCATGACCATGCCCCACTTCATCAGGCGGTGCGTTCCAAGGCTGACATTATTCCCTGCTACTGCTTTGATCCGCGTCAGTTTGGGCAAACTCCCTTTGGCTTTCCGAAAACGGGACCCTTCCGAGCCCAATTTCTGCTAGAGAGTGTGGCAAATTTACGTCAATCCTTGCGGGCAAAACAGAGCGATCTCATCCTTCGCCAGGGTCATCCTGAAACGGTTCTGCCGGAGTTGGCGCAAGCGCTACATGTTGATGCGGTGTATTTTAACCGCGAAGTTACCGCTGAAGAGGTGGAGGTCGAAAACAGTCTGCGCAGAGCTTTAGCGGACCTGGGGATTGACTGTCTGCGGTTTTGGAGCAGTACCCTCTATCATCCTGAGCAGCTTCCCTTTTCAATTCGAGAACTACCGGAGGTGTTTACCCAGTTTCGTAAACAGGTAGAGAAATCGGCGAAACCCAAAGCCCCCTTCCCGATGCCACAGACCTTATCGGCGCTGCATAATATCAACCCAGGTGAGCTGCCCCACCTGGGAGATTGGGGATTATCGACACCTCATCCAGATCCTAGGGCAATGATTCGGTTTTCTGGAGGGGAAACGGCGGCGCTAACACGATTGCAGGACTATATCTGGGAGCAGGATTGCCTGAAGCAGTACAAGGAAACCCGCAATGGCATGTTGCAACCCAATGATTCCACCAAGTTTTCGCCTTGGTTGGCCTTGGGCTGTGTGTCGCCGCGCTATATTCACCAGCAGGTGAAAGCCTATGAACAGGAGCGGGTGAAAAATAATTCCACGTACTGGCTGATTTTTGAGCTGCTCTGGCGAGATTATTTTCGGTTTATTTGTGCCAAGCATGGCAAGCAAGTGTTTCGTCTGTCGGGGTTGCAGGGGCTGGCGCTGCCTTGGCAAGCAGATCGACAAGTTTTTGAGCAATGGCAAAGGGGCCAGACGGGGTTTCCGCTGATTGATGCCAATATGCGGGAGTTGGCAGTGACGGGATTTATGTCGAATCGGGGGCGGCAGAATGTAGCCAGCTTTTTGACGAAGAATTTGGGTCTGAATTGGCAGATGGGGGCAGAATGGTTTGAATCTTGCCTGATTGATTACGATGTCTGCAGCAATTGGGGAAATTGGAATTATGCGGCGGGGGTGGGGAATGATGCCCGTGGATTCCGGTTTTTCAATATTGTCAAACAGGCGAAGGATTATGACCCCCAAGGGGATTATGTGCGACATTGGTTACCGGAGTTGAAGGCTGTGCCGGGAAGGCAGGTGCAGACGCCTTGGCAGTTAACGGCGTTGGAGCAGGAGATGTTTGGGTTGACGGTGGGCAAGAATTATCCAGAACCGATGGTGGATTTGTGGCAGTCGGCTAAGGTGAATGAGCAGATTTATAACCGAGTGGTGAATCGGTAAAAAGTCTATTTTTTGCTCTCTAAACCCTATTGATTGCCAAAAATGGTAGACTTGGTAAGTCTTTGCATCCAAAATGGCACGATATCGCAGCTTAGTTCGTTTTGGACCAGAAACTATTGTTTCGGAATCAACTTCACTTCTAAACGATAACCCACAGCTTTAGCATACTTCCGCAAAGTCGATAGGGATGGTGAATGTTTACCGTTACTGAGAGAGGATTCCAGTCGGGTCAATGCTGTAGCCTTAGTCCCCATTTTTTGGGCAATGTCAGCTTGGGTTAGACCTGCCTGATGGCGGGCAGCAAGCATTTGCTTCAACAGACTGAACTCTTCCTCTAGTTTTTCGTATTCTTCTGCTACTTTTGGATTTTGTAAGGCTTTGGCCTTTAGTTCCTTATGAGCCATTGTCTATAGGCAATCTTAAGTTCGCGATTGGGGGTTTTTTGAGTCTTCTTCACAAAGCAATGCAGCATCACTATTTTTTCGCCGATTAGAGTTCAGTAGAATACCCTCGCAATTCCTTCTTTGCTCTTTACCCTTAGCTCAAATAAGCGATCGCCCATTGATCGAGTATGAGGCATCCCCAGATTGGGGCCAAATCCTAGGTTATGCTCACAAGTGCCTGGTCAAAATGACACGAAGTTGCAAGCCCCTAGGAAGTTCAAACAAACTAGATCTCCTGAGCGTTGCGCTTATGAAAGCCTTTAAAGTAGCAATGCTCTTTGCAATGAATGTTGCAAAGAGCATCAGCAGGAATAAGGAAAGTCCCTTCGACACTAGCAGCATCCATACCCCGTAATGCTTGGATTTTAGGCCTGCTAATTTGCGCCTTACCCTTTCGGTGCAAGTTGCCATTTCGGGGACTTGAACTGGGCTTATGCGGGGGGTATGACAGCCCAATGAATCTAATTTAGCTGCAGATACCCTATAAGCCAAACCGCAGAACCACTGAAGTTTGAGGATATTTCTGTAAACAATTCTCCGTACTATCTCGGATTTTGATCGCCGACAGCTCAACTGATCTGCAAACAAAATAAAGGTGGTTTGGCAGATTACAATTTCTCTTCAAGATACAATCCGTACTTCTACGGATTTATTATTTCTGAAATGTGGTGTTGGCCTAAGTACAGGACAAAAAAGGTAGCACCTCTCGGAACTCATTTGCCCTCTAGTCGAGATTGAGGACAATGCCTCGTAAATGGTCAAAGCCATAACGAAAGATGCTTTTGGCTCTTCTGCCGTGTTTTTTGACTTTGAGTGGCTTGAGTTG
>JANQPU010000228.1 GCA_028285315.1 Acaryochloris sp. IP29b_bin.176 | reverse complement strand
GAGCTGGAGATACATCATTTGCAGCCCATCTTTTTTCTTGTCTATCTGGTTATTGCCCAAGTAGCAAGGTGTTCACGGGACATGTCGCCCTCTCAGGAGGTCGAGGCTAATTGATTGATAGGTAAACAGCATCCGTGTTCACACAACTGTGATTAGTGGATCACAGATAGTGTTTGTCTACCAATTTGGCATTACATATTCTCCTTTCTTACTCGTAAGTACTCTGCAAGGCTACGATTTTGCTCAGCAAGCAATACCTGTCGTTCTATCACATGGACAAATGATTAAGAGGACTCGAATTGTTCAAAATGGCAGCTTTAATTGTTTTCGATTTTGATGGTACAGTTGTAGACTCTTTGGAAATCTTCATAGAAGCTACTAATCGCTTAGCAGAAGATTTTTGTTATTCCCCTCTTTCTTTTGCTCAGCTGTCTTCCTTCAGACAATTAAGTTTACGGGAAATGATAGGTCATTTGGGGATGCCTAAATGGAAATTTCCTTTTTTTATTCGCCGATTTCGGAAAGAATTGAGTGGTCTTATGGCTGATGCTCGGCTTGTAAACGGCATGAAACAAGCACTGTTTAACATTTATCAGGAGCACTATCGACTTGGAATAGTTACCTCTAATTCTCGCCAAAATGTTGAATTTTTCCTTGATTTACATGGAGTGCGTCACTTATTTGACTTTATCTATGGGGGACAAGTGTTATCCGGCAAAACTCAGGTACTAAAAAGATTATCTAAGCGAAATAAATCTATTTCACAATCATTGGTGTATGTCGGAGATGAAACTAGTGATATTCAAGCAGCAAAATGTGTAGGTCTACCAAATATCGCAGTAGGTTGGGGGTTTAACAACCGGGAGATTTTATCAGCATCTAACCCTGATATTTTGATTGACAATCCTAGCCAATTATTGGCTGCGATCACGCGACTATGCGAGGTCTAATACTGTATCGCGACTAATGATATTAAATACAAAATACCTCTGACTTTCAACCAAGGTAAAGCTGAATCCTTTAAATTTCGTCCTAATTGAAGGGGTTCTGAAGCCAAACTAAATCACAATAGTTCAGGTTAGAACCCCACGACCTCACTATTTAGAAATCGATATTCGCAGACCATGCTTGTGCTATTAGCCGATTAAGCATTTCCCACACATCTTCCTTCGATTGTCCAGTATTAGAACGATGCCGCTTCCAGAATTCCTGCCACCAAGTCGGTGGTTCCTGTTTAGAGCCGTCATATTCTGTCGGTCGCCCCGTATCGCCCTCGACCACTAGACTTCCCACATAGTCAGCATCGTCATAGACCCGAGCAATTTGTTGATTGATGTGCTTTATATCTGCCTGAGACACCACACCATTGCTCGTCGCTTTATAAAACTGGACGGTGACCCGAATAGGAAAACGTGGATCGCGCTCAATCGCTAAATTATCAATTTCGGTAAAGGGACCTTCCACTTCACCATGACCAATCACAGCGGCCTCAACATTACTGCGTTGGGCTTTCTCAGCAGGAGCATTCGCAGTCACCCCCGCACTATCTTCCATCGCTTCGGCCTCAAGCATCGGCCGTTTTTGTTTGAGCGGCACTTGAATCAGCAGTACCATGTTTAAGCCTCGATCTTCCACCTCAGCGGAGCTGGTAGCAGAGGAAGACTGGCCACTACTGACAAAATCACTGGCCCGCTCGCCCGTCAAACTGGCGCGCTCACCATTTTGGTTGAAGAATAGGCGTTGTCCCCAAGTCTGTCCTGCGGAGAAAGCATCACGTTTGTTATCAATCACTGTCACGCTAGTCCCTTCTCGGGTTGCCAGGATGGTGAGGACAGCGGGGTCACCTGCATAGGACTGATAGTTAAACAGTACTGGATTAAATTCTGCCTTACCGCTTTTAGGAATCGGCAAAAAGCTGGCTTGGGCACTTACCAAAGCATGGGTATCTCGGGGAGCTAATAACGACTTTTGGCGACCTGTCCACGAATTGGGCTGATGCAGATAGCGTCGCAGATCTTTCAACATATCTTTCAGGGCCACTTTCCGTAATTTAGCCCCTTTTTCATTGCCTACCTTTAAATAGAATCGATCGAGGCGGACATCAGCGGTTTGATCAGAGAAGTTAGGATGTCGAATCACGGGCATCAGATGCAGGCGATTGGACCGCGTTTTTGGATCGCGATGCTGAACTTGAATCGTCATATCGCTAATATTGGGACCCACCGCAGAATTCTTGTAGCGTCCCGTATCTTCCCAGGTGACATTGAGGATGTTTAAGCCAAACTGCTGTGCCAACCGTTGAGCTTTGGGATTGGAGACCATTTGCACTGTTTGGTCAATGACCCGCTGGTAGCCATTGTCGAAGAAAGGACGACGGGGCTGAGGTTCAACGACATCGTTGTTCTCAACCGGAGCGGATTCTGATTTCGGTGCGATGGGATTAAACGATTCTTCCTCTGCAATCACGATGGGCTTTATTGCTAGGGCTGAGGACGTCAGCACCATCGATACAGCTAGGGTACTGAAGAGGGTCTGAATTAAGGGCAATCGTTTAAACATATGACTATCTCGACAACAAAGATGGCTAAGATGGATCTCCCGACCTACGGATGGGTTTCGGTCAAGGCTTGTCATCTCGACTTTAGCCCAACCGTCGTTAGATTCGGCAAAGGTTGCAAATTTGGTAACAGCCCTTTCTTACTGTTCCAAGACTTCAAAAATCGTAAGTTTTTTGGCAGAAATAATTACGAAGACTAACCGTCAACTAGAGTAATCACAGTATTTATGATGTGTAAGCCAAGACACATTTCTATGGAATGCGTTTTGGCTTACTGATGTGGAGGAGTGTCACTCATGGTTAAGCTCTGGAAATCCAAGTCTTGGCATTTAGTCGCTCTAAGCAGCATATTATGGGTTACTTCTGGATGTGTGAATCCCTTAACTAACGCTTCTCCTCAAACTGGTACGATTCAAATGGCCCAGGTGTCGCGCCAAAAAATTGCCGATCAAGGCGACATTCGGATCGTTTATGTGCAGCCCAGTGATGCGAATTTCAATGCTATTTACGAGGCTTTACAAGATTCTCTAGAATTTTCTGTGCCCCAAGAGAAAGATGGACTGATTGCCCAACTCAATACCAAGTTTGCTTTCCCTAGAGACATCATCGTTAGCTTTCAAGAATGCGGAGAGGCGAATGCTTTTTATGATCCAGAGCAAGTCAAAATCGAAATGTGCTATGAGCTGCTCAAACAATACACCGACATTCTTGGAGAAGGCAATCAGTCCTCTGAAGCCTATGCAGATGAGGTCATCTACTCCACACTGTCCACGTTTTTTCACGAACTAGGCCATGCCTTTGTTGACCAATACCAACTTCCCATTACAGGGTTAGAAGAAAATGTCGTTGATGAGTTTGCTGCTGTGATGTTGTTGGAACTGCAAGACGATGATGCGGTCATCGCTGGTATAGATCAGTTTGATGTAGATGCGGAAGAAGAGGAGAAGCTAAAAGAACTACCATTTTGGGCGTCTCATGGTTTGGGGGCACAGCGATATTACACCGTTTCCTGCATTATCTATGGTAGTAATCCTGATAAATTTGCTGACTTTGTCACCAGTGGTGATCTTCCCCAAGAAAGGGCTAACTTATGCCCCGTAGAATATCAGCGCCGAGAACGGAGTTGGAACTTTCTATTGGCTCCCTACCGCAAGGCAACTCATCCTTCCAAGACCTAATGGATATATCGCCATAGCACTGATCCAGACGTTGAGTTCATGATATAAATGCGAGTGCTGGTTTGGAGATTGCAGTGTCTTCGAGATAGATGCATCTATCCTAACCGCCAGCTCAATACAAGCGTGGATCACCATGGCAGACTCCTTGAAACCAACTCCCCTATTGGAGCAACATCAACAGCTCAACGCCCGGATGATGGGCTTTGGGGGGTGGAATATGCCTGTTCAGTATGAAGGGATTACGACTGAGCATCAAAGTGTTCGCCAAACAGTGGGCATGTTTGATATTTCCCATATGGGGAAGTTCTTGCTCCAGGGTAATAATTTGCGCCAACAGTTGCAGCCTTTAGTGCCGTCTGACCTCAGCCAACTTGAACCCGGACAGGCCAAGTATTCAGTCTTCCTCAATGAGCAGGCAGGCATTATTGATGATCTGATCTTTTACTTTGAAGGGGGCACAGAATCGGGGGTAGAAACAGGCAAGCTGATAGTCAATGCCTCCACGACAGCCAAAGATAAAGCTTGGTTATTGAAGCATGTCTCCGCTGAGGCAATTGGCTTTGAGGATGTGTCGGACTCACATGTGCTGATTGCTGTGCAAGGACCGGATGCGATCGCAACCCTGCAACGCTTCACGCCCATCGCTCTCACAACCATTCGCAATTATCGTCATCAGTCAGGAACCATCCTGGAACAACCCGCCTGGTTTGCCCGCACAGGATATACAGGTGAAGATGGCTTTGAAGTCATGGTTGATCCAGAGACCGGGAAAAAGCTATGGCAGACTCTGTTAGATGCGGGGGTTACTCCTTGTGGTCTTGGGGCTCGGGACACGCTAAGATTGGAAGCCGCCATGGCCCTTTACGGTCAAGATATTAATGACACCACCACTCCCTACGAAGCAGGGTTAGGGTGGCTAGTTAACCTGGATCAAGGCGAATTCATCGGAATGGATGCTTTGAAGGACCAACAACAATCGGGGTCACAGCGAAAACTGGTAGGTTTGCAAATGCAGGGCCGCCACATTGCCCGCCATGATTATCCTGTGGTGGTCAATGATCAGGAAGTGGGAATTGTCACCAGCGGCAGCTTCTCTCCCACCTTAGGTAAATCTATTGCCCTAGCCTATGTCTCTACTGCTCTTGCTAAATCAGGCACTGAATTAATGGTCTTGATTCGCAACAAACCTCAACCTGCGATAGTGGTCAAAAAGCCTTTTTATCGGCGACCCAAACTGTAAGATTTGAGGCAAAATATGGTTTGGATCATATGCGTTCGATGCTGTTAAACAGCACCTCCAAAATCTTAGCAACTCCCCTACTGACTGAGGCAATCAATTATGAGCTTTGACTATCCTGATGATCTTAAATATATGGATTCCCATGAGTATATTCGGCTAGAGGGAGATGTCGCTACAGTCGGCATTACTGCCTTTGCTATCGATCAACTTGGAGATATTGTCTTTATCGAATTGCCGGAAGTTGGAGATGATTTATCCCAAGGTGAAACTATGGGAAATATCGAATCTGTCAAAGCCGTGGAAGATATTTATGCCCCTGTCAACGGCACAGTCCTGGAATGTAATGCCGAGATTGCCGATGCGCCTGAGCAATTGGCGGAAGATCCTTACGGCAATGGCTGGCTCCTTAAAATTAAGCTGAATGAACCCGCTACTCTCGAACAATCCATGACCGCAGCAGAATATCAGGCCAAAGTAGGAGGGTAACACCGCATTGTCTCACAAACCCCTGAAAAAACTTTACATTCTTTTACGTCAATGAGAGTCTTAAAACCCCAGAAACTCGTCAATAAGACCATTCTGACTTATCAAAACTTTAAATAAAGTTGAATTCTATTTTGTCTCCAGTTATACTCATTAAGCTTTTGTAACTTTGACTACACTACGGTATAGCTTAAGGAGGTCTTGGGTTTGGCAAGAAGACGGAAACGCAAAAGTCGTCGTCGTCAAGAAGGACGTCGGATTTTGGAAAATGTTCCTCAGTTCAGTATTGAAAGCGGTGAAGATAAACCAGTAACTGCAGCCCGGAAGTATATCCAGACTGCAGGGGTTATCCCTCCGGCTCTGCTTCTAGTCAAACGCAACGAACACACTACTGATCGGTATTTTTGGGCCGAGAAAGGATTGTTCGGTGCTCAGTATGTGGAAGAGAATCATTTTCTCTTTCCCAGCTTAAGGACAGAAGCAGAAGAATTGTCTCTTGCAAGGTGATAGTTCAAGCTCCTAAATATCAAAGGGTGAAGGTTGGCTTCACCCTTTATTTTTTGTTTTTTTAGCAGGAAATTTATATCTGCCGATCCAAGACATTAGGCTATGGGTATCGTTTAATAGGTAAGTTCCCATGGGTTTCAAGGTACCCACTGCTATCGCTACAATATGGACAAGCACATCAAGGTTTAGCCATGTCACAAACGTTAGAACTCAATCCTGAAAACGTAGAAACCGTATTAGATGAACTTCGTCCCTATCTCATGGCGGACGGGGGCAATGTTGAATTGGTTGAAGTCGAAGGTCCTGTAGTGAAGCTACGTTTACAAGGGGCCTGCGGATCTTGCCCAAGCTCCGCGATGACTTTGAAAATGGGAATTGAGCGCAAATTGCGAGACACCATCCCTGAGATTGCTGAGGTTGAACAGGTTCTTTAATGGCCACAGCCTGAATTTCATGCCTAGGGGCATGGGTTTAAATCATGCCCCTTCTGAGCACCTTAGGATGCTGGCCCTACCGCTTCGATGGCAGCTTCTAATGCGATCGCAACATGCGTCCAATGGGTTCCTCCCTGACAAAACACAATATAGGGTTTTCGCAGCGGCCCATCCGCAGAAAGCTCTGAAGTGCTGCCATCAATGAAAGTGCCACCCGCCATCACTAAATTACTTTCATAGCCAGGCATAGGAGCGGGCATGGGATCGAGATAAGATCCCACCGGCGAATATTGCTGAAAGGCCCGACAAAAAGCCACCAGTTTCTCAGCCGTTCCCAACTTCACTGCCTGGATCACATCTCGACGGGGCACTCCTGGCAAGGGATTGACGGAATAGCCCAGTTCCTGAAACACCTGGGCCACTAAATGGTTCCCCTTCATGGCTTCCCCTACCATTTGTGGAGCTAAAAACAACCCTTGAAACATCAACCGAGTTTGATCCAGAGTGGCCCCGCCTGCTGAGCCAATTCCTGGGGCGGTTAATCGGCAGGCTGCTGCTTCAACTAGATCACGACGACCGGCAATATACCCGCCTGCTGTCACAATGGTTCCCCCAGGATTTTTAATCAGCGAACCCGCAATCAGATCGGCCCCTACGGCGGGGGGTTCCCGGCCTTCGATAAATTCTCCATAGCAATTATCAACAAAGCAGATGGTGTTTGGGTTTTGCGCTTTTACCCGGTCCACGACTTTGCCGATTTCTTCAATACTCAAACTGGGCCGCCAACTATATCCACAGGATCGCTGAATGAGAACGAGGCGCGTTTGAGGTTGAATGCTGGTTTCTAAGGCTTGCCAATCGATAGTTCCGGCTGGGGTTAACTCCAGTTGCCGATACTCCACTCCAAAATCTTTAAGGGAACCTTGGCCTTCTCCCCGGATTCCAATCACTTCTTCTAAGGTGTCGTAGGGGGCTCCTGCCACCGATAGCATCTGGTCGCCAGGGCGCAATACGCCAAATAGGGCTGCTGCGATCGCATGGGTACCCGATACAAATTGCACCCGCACCAGCGCCGCTTCTGCGCCCATGACCTCGGCAAATACCTGATCCAGGACCTGCCGACCTAAATCGTCATGACCGTAACCCGACACACTGGCAAAATGGTGAGGACCCAAGCGATGATGATGAAAAGATTTTAATATTTGTGTTAAGTTTTTCTTGACTTGAGCGTCAATCTTAGAAAAGATGAGAGACATTGCCTGTTCGGCTGCCTCTAGCTGTGTAAGGGATTTCATAGAATTACTATTTTTCTTCTACAACGTTTCGTTACAGATGGGTCAGCTTTCCGACTATTTGCAAGCGAAAAAGTGGGTTAGGGCGGAGATTAGGCAAGTTTTTTGTATTTAAAAGTTGTTTGACTTTACTCTTTTGTCGAATTATTCCTTTACCAAGAAACTAAATGACTATCGCAACAACGTCTGCACCTCTTAAGCGCGATTGGACCTTCATTGTCGTTTTAACTGCTATTCACATCGGTGCACTCTTTGCCTTCTTACCCAGCAACTTTAGCTGGACAGCCGTAGGATTAGCACTACTCTTGCACTGGATTACAGGTGGACTCGGTATCACCTTAGGTTGGCATCGAATGCTGACCCATCGCAGCTTTAAAACACCGAAATGGTTAGAATATTTTCTGGTTTTTTGTGGCTCCCTAGCCTGTGAAGGTGGAGTCATTTGGTGGGTAGGGTTACATCGTAATCATCATCTCCATTCCGATACAGAACTGGATCAGCATAACTCTCAGAAAGGCTTTTGGTGGAGCCATATGGGCTGGATGATGCATGAGACTCCCGCAGAATCAGAAATTGAGAAACTCACTAAAGATATCAATACCGATCCCTTCTATCGGTTTTTGGATGACTATTTCTTCCCCATGCAGATCGTTTTTGGCGTCCTCCTCTATTTGATTGGGGGGTGGCCCCTTGTTGTCTGGGGTATTTTCGTTCGTTTGGTGTTGGTTTATCACTGTACCTGGTTTGTGAATAGCGCCACTCATAAGTTTGGCTACAAAACCTACGAATCCGATGATCAATCCACGAATTGCTGGTGGGTGGCGCTTCTCACCTATGGGGAAGGTTGGCACAATAATCACCATGCTTTTCCTCAGTCAGCTCGCCACGGCTTGCAATGGTGGGAAATTGACACCACTTGGATGATGGTGCAGTTACTGAAGACCTTGGGCTTAGCGGATAAGGTTCGCTTGCCTAGCCCCCAGCAGATTGCGGCAAATGACGGCGTTTAATCGGTCGTGCATCAAAAAAGTGTGGGCTTGCTAAACCGATAGGGAGTTGAGTTGTTTCATTCCCGCATGCAATGTCCTCTATGTGCTCATCCTAAGACCCACAAACACGGTAAGACCAGCAAAGGTAGTCAACGCTATCGCTGCTTGCACTGTCAACAAACCTTTAGTGAGACCTTTGACACCCT
>JANQPU010000226.1 GCA_028285315.1 Acaryochloris sp. IP29b_bin.176 | reverse complement strand
GACCAGGTCTGATGGGATGGCAACCTCCTCGCTGACCTTATAGTCCGCTCACTTGATCCTAATTCCTCAACGGACTCTCCAAACAGCGGAATGTGGGATAACCTTTACGCCACGCTTTTACGCCCAATCACCGGGATCTAAGTGGAAAAATCTCGCTGGTTTCCGCTGGGTAAAAGTCTCCTCTCTCCCATCCAGATACTGTCATCGAAAAGTTGGGTGTCACCACCTCCTTTACCTTCGTGGAGATGATAAGTGCAATTGACAGAGTCATCGATAAACCCTACAACCAACTCTTAGAATTGCTCGAACTCACTGCCGATGCCTAGCCAATACAGGTATCGCTAATCAACAGTGTATAGTTCTTAGTTTCTACTCTCCCCAAAGTTTGGCTAAACGCTGATCACGGCCACAGCTATATCGATAGAAGCGATACCAATTGGAATTGGTTTGATAATAGTTCTGATGATAGTCTTCGGCAGGATAAAAGGTCTCAGCGGCTACGATTTCCGTGACGATAGGCGTGGCAAACTTCCCGGAGCTATCTAATTCGGTTTTAGATTGTTCGGCTAGGGTTTTTTGTTCATCTGAGTGATAGAAGATATTGGTGCGGTATTGGTCGCCGCGATCGCAAAATTGTCCCCCAGCATCCAATGGATCAACATTGTGCCAAAACGTATCTAACAGGGTCTCATAGCTGACTTTGTTGGGGTCATATTCCACCTGTACGGATTCTGCATGTCCGGTTTTCCCAGACGAGACTTCTTTATAGGTGGGATTGAGTTTCATACCGCCGGTGTACCCTGATGTGGTGGAAACGACGCCATCCATAACATCAAAGGGCTTTTCCATGCACCAGAAGCAACCGCCTGCAAAGGTTGCCTTTGCCAACTCTTGGGCCTGTGCTGCCATACTGACTGGCCCGAGCCAAGTGATTAGGGTAAGCAATGCGATCGCAACCCAACGCTTGATCATCTGTCGTTCCATCCTCCGTCCTGCCTTATTTATCGTAATCAGAACTGACGCAAGCTACACACAAATCTGGTCTGCCACCCTACAGAGACTGCACCTGCCAAAGCCATCCTGGTCTCCAGCAGGGTTTTCGTGAAAGAATTTGAATAAGACTGTTACGCCAAATTGTTACCCTCCCTCTTAAGCTACTATGGAAAACCTCGAACAAGAACTGGAAGCCTTGAGACAAGAAAACACCCTGCTGCAAGGGTTGATGACGGGAGGATATGCCTATTTCTTGCATCATTTTATGGTGGGCCATCAGAGTGACATGGGGCTATCAGCAGAAGCCTGTGAGAAGATTGTAGTAGATGCCCTGCGGCGAGTCCTATCCACCCAGAATCGATTTCAATGTGAGTACCTCAGCGAAATTGAGGCCATTCTCAACAAAATGACAACCGTGGTGCCCATTGAACCCTATCTCCAAAAAGTATCGCCGCCTGAAGCTGCCGATCGTCCAACGAACAATAGTTGAGAGAATAAGGTTGCCTCCAGGACAAACGTCTTCTTAACTCAGGAATCGAATACTATAGAATCAACTTCTAATCGATATTGCAGTGGATAATGAGAACCAAAATTTAATCCCCAACGTTTTACTCTTCTTGTTCAACTTTATTTGGGCACGCTGTGGTTCCCGCAATTGATTGAGGTGATGAATCAGCTGCATGGAGCAATTCCTAGGGTTGCACTTAGCGTGAATGCAGATTTTTTATCTACCTAGAGTGATGAAAAAGCGATATCTGTCTGAGTGAATTTCTAATTCGAGTAAAAGCTCTCTGCTCAGCCAGCGCCGTCTTCGCTAGATTGTCAGGTATGCCAAGGTACAAATATTTCTATCTCTTCTTCAGTGGACAGGTGTAAACGAGCCTAATTCTTCCAACACCTACAGATCCTTGGGGTCGCTGAGTCCTTTTCTTTGTTTTTTTTGGGTATCTATCAGCTATCAAAATTACACCTGTGACGAGTTGTCCCTGAGTAGCGGCCAATGTGGTTGAATGCGATGATTGTCGGTACTTTAGGCTTATTTTGACTCTCAAAAATTTGGCTCAATAGCTGTTTCAGGGAGGTTGTTCTATTCAAGTTGAAGAGGGTAATGTTAGGTAAAAATTTTCCTCCACTAGAATGATGCTAACGCTTTC
>JANQPU010000321.1 GCA_028285315.1 Acaryochloris sp. IP29b_bin.176 | reverse complement strand
AATGCTCTTTCCCAAAAGGTAGTGGCTTCACTCACGGGATATTCTTATATCTTGGATGCTTTAGCTATGCAGGTCACCTAATAGGTGAATTGGTATAAGGCTTTTATCTTGGCAATTGCTTGTTCAACGAGTTCAGTCATAATGTGCACCTTACTTCAAGAGGTCACTGCATTCTTCTCTATAATTTAGAAGAGGATGAGACAACTATTAGCGAATTTCATTTGCCCCATTATTTGTCTCTTCAAAAGCATGTTTAAAATGCTCTGAGTAGTCTCGAACTGTAATAGGTTGCATAACTATATCAGAAGGACTAGAACGCAGCTTTTTGAGTTCAATTAGCAGGCTAATTCACAATAATCTTATGTAACTTGAACAAATTATGGATTTTGTAAGGATCTTCTCGGTTCCTACGCAGAGTAGCCACCTTATGTAGGGTGAGTAGTTCGAAAAGCGACAACATCATTTGCCAGTGTTTTGAGGCTTTCATTGAGAGTTTCATAATCTCCCGCTGGATATTCGAGAAAATGGATATTATACGACTTTGACCATGACAGTTTCAGAGCAGGGTGGACATCGTCGGCAACCACGGCGTAGTGCGGGTGTGAAGCCGGAGCAGCAATACTTGCATTTTCGAGGACTAACTGAATATCAGGGTCAGAAAGACTATAGCCAATGAAAAGCAAGCTACTTGAGAGAAAGAGTGCATCAAGAATACGGAAGAAATTTGTGTAATTCCGTCGTTGCTCAAAATACTGGGATCGCGTCAAAACGATCTTGGCTGGGTTATTGACACACCCATGTACCTTGACAATCAAACGTACGGGAGAGCGTAGATCTGACACCAGATGTGAGTCATAATACTTCACGACATTGTAACCATCAGCTGCATCCCCACTGCGACAGTATGTATCGTAGACATCGTCATAGTTTGTTGTGAGAGTCACTTTGGGATCAATGTTCAATACCGCTTCATGAATAGGCGAAGGTTCAAACTTCGGAGCTACAAATGTGTCTCTAATAAACTGAGAGAAATCTGGGGTTGGCACTTTAGCATATATAACTTCTGCCGCCTCAAGGAATTTTTGGTCTTTAATAAGGTCATCCGCAATTTTCTTCTCTGTGTTATCAGTCATCTTGCACATCAAAGTACGCAACAAGTCTGCCCAAGTTGGAGGTCTTGTTTGGTTGTCTTGGGCAATGCAAGCAGCACTGGCACCAGCACCAAGAAACAACATACAGCGCCGCTCAGCAAGCTCTCTTACCAAGGCATCTGGCCAATAGATCATCACCTACCTCAACGAAATATTTTGTGCGAGAGTTTCGGCTATATTTCGTAGAATCTCTGTGTATTCAGTGCGCTGTTTATATTGTGACCCAACGATTCCATCAGACGACTGTAAGCTGACAATAGGGGACGCAACTGACTGGGCAAGTGGGATAAGACTATACAGATGAGGAACATCACCTAAGTGAGCATTATCTTCTGACAGTCTGTCTGTGAAAAAGTCTCCTAGCGATTTACGTACTTCATTTGGCACTTGAGAGATAATTTCATCGTACGCCTTTGTTGGGCGTCGCTCACCTCCCTTTGACTTAGTAATGTACTGCTGCATGGTGTAGCCAGCATAGCCGTTGTTTATTGTGAGGGAGGTTTGGATCGGGAAGTTGTTGAGACGGCCAGGGTTGTTTTGCTCTGCGAGTCTTAGACCCTGGTCATAGCGGCTTCCCCAGAGAGTCAACCAATTCGAAATATTTCGTATGCCAAGGATACTAAAAATGTCTGTTCCCATTGGAGTAAAGAAGTAATCGCAGCCAATTAGTACACTTCGATTAATTGATCCTAGACTTGGACCTAGATCAAAGAAGGCAATATCGTATTGGGCGGATAATGTTTGCCGAAGAGCAGTGTTCCAATTGGTCTTGCGAATGCCCCCTAAATCCCCACCGAGTAATTCATGCCATGCAGCACCAAGTCTGTCTTCGATAATTGAAAAACTGGGATGTCCGCAAACAACATCGACATTGAAACGGTTTTGAGATGAGAGATATGGCCTGATCCTAGTCTCGATATAAGAATCTCCGTCTTCAATTGGTTGAAGAACATCGCGTATTGTTGTTGCATTTATCAAACCTTTGTTTGACCAGTACAACGCCGTTGCTGCATCTTGTCCCATGATTAGTTGAGTGGCATTGCATTGTGGATCACAGTCAACAACTAACACCCGTTTTCGCAATTGCAATGCGAAAAATGCAGCAATATTGCAGGTAAGCGTTGTCTTACCAACACCACCTTTATTGTTGAATGCTGCAATCGTAATCACGGTGGAGTATTCCTCTGCCGACTAACTACTGATGATTATAAGGATTATATCTATATGAATTCTCAGGAGCTTATATTATCTGACAAATAAAATCTAAAACTCCGTAAAAATGAACTAAATAGTATTTAGTGTATTACATTCTTAAGAAACTCACTAAATGACCTACAAGTATTTTCTTGCCTTGTAAAATTTAATCTCCCAATAAATTTTGGTCATCATCAACTATTCTGATAATTTCTTGTATCGCAGTATCAATACTAGATTCTGGAAAGATGGCCATATTAAATCTCTTACATAATTGAGCTAATTATAGAGATCTAAAATCTCATGAGTTGTAAACACATCATTAAATGAGTACTGCAAGAGGTCCATTAACATTTTTATGGTTTTTTATAGGTAGCAGAAATCCATCAGTTCAACTTGCCACCCCCCTTTTGGAAATAAGACCGATAGAGATCGTTACGGGGAATAACTTGATTATTCTCTCGTTTAATTAATCCCATACTGTGGAGTTTATAGGCTTGCACGGGGTTAAGAGATGTAGTAACCGTTAGCACACCTTGAAAAGCTTGCATCAAATCAGGGGTCTGCTGCAAGGTTACCCAGTGATGGAGCAGGTGAGCATGATAAATACCTTCATCACTAGCAGCCGTTTGCACAAGTTGATTAAACGTCAGTTCCCGCGTACTGAGCGCTGAAAGCGCCACTCGAACCAAATAGGGATGTCCTCCAATCATCGCCATTAATTTCGACAGCTCGCCCTCAGTGAGAGCCACCTGATGCAGTTGAGCGAGGTGTTGGATTTGATGAGCAGTAAACTCCGAGAGACCAACGGGAACCCCTGTATTAAAAGGAGATTGATGATAATCCAGGGGAATATAGGCTTCTGTTGAATGAACCAGAATCAGCCGCAATTGTTGCCATTGCTGAGAGATACGCCCCTTTTCATGCCAACTACGGAGCATACCAAAAAAGTCTTCAATGATGTCTTGGAAGGGGAACAGACGATCAACATTGTCTAATCCTAAGACAAACGGTCCTCCCACTTCCGGGAATAAATAATCCTCAAAATAGGCCGTGCAATTGTCGTTGCTGCCAAAAATCTCCGCATCCCAGAGTTCTGAGAGTCGATTGGGCAGGTGGAGCTGACGGCTAGTCATGGCGCAGAGCCACCGCAATAGTGTCTCTAAACTCGACAAAACAGACTTATCAACACTGCCCATATCGATATAGACCGTGGGATAGGCTTGCTGCTGAGCAAAGGCCATTAAGTGATAGAGCAACGAGGTTTTGCCCATCAGTTGGGGGGCTTTAATCCGCAGTAACGCCCCCGGTTTGAGCAACGTCTGACAGCCCAGTTGTTCGACACCCGCCCGTTCCAAATAAAAGGGAGAATCCGGCGAAATGGGACCTTCAATAATCGGGGCCGGACTTGCAGCTACGGCAGGTAGAGATTGGACTTGCTGTTCCCAAGCCCGTCGCAATGCCTCTTTGAAATTGGTTTTACTCACCTTCTCTTGCAGCGCCTGAGACAGGTGCTTCCACAGGGGATTGCCAATATCCCGGTTGAGATAGGCCGCCCCATAGTGAAGCTGCTCCGCCATTTGCTCATAGGTTTGATGATGCCAAGAGCCTTGCAGCACCTGGACTTCCAAATCGCTGAGGTATTTGGAGGTCGTCGTAAAGATCAGTTGATTGGCAAAGTCCCGAGCCACGGGCCAGCTAAAGTCTGCGTCGTTCTCCATACCCAATCTTTGGCAATGTTATGAGCGCTGTTGATGCCGGAACCCACTTCCCAATTAAAACCTATAAATTCCAATAATTTGCGATTTCAACATCCAACTCCCCCACTCCAACATCCAACTTATTCCCCTTGGTTCTCCTGTTCACCTTGACCAGAATGGGGGCAATCGCATTTGGTGTAAGGAGTCTCACATGTCTCATCCCAGTCAACAACCCGATTCACAACCTTGGCATAAACCCATCTCCACCCTGCTATTACTCTCGGGCATGGTCGCGGGAACCGTGTTTGTCAGCTCGAATGTGCTGCGATTCGAATCAAAATCCCACGCTCAGTCCCCCAGGCTATCTCAACCCAAACAAGATGTTGATCGCAAAGCAGATGTACCCACCAGCGGCCTGTTTGCCGAGGTGGATGGCAAGAAACTGTCCTTTCCCCTCAAACGAACCGATGTCGAAGCCGATATCTCCGGTAACCTGTCGCGGGTAGAAGTCAAGCAAACCTTTACCAATCCCTACGACCAGCCTTTAGAAGCGATCTATCAGTTCCCACTGCCCGAAGATGCTGCCGTTGACGATATGGAAATTCGGATTGGCAATCGGATTATTCGCGGTGTGATCAAAGAGCGGCAAGAAGCCAAACAAATCTATGAAACGGCCAAACAGGAAGGCAAAACCGCTGCTCTGCTGGAGCAAGAACGAGCCAACTTATTTACCCAATCCCTCGCCAATATCGTGCCAGGGGAAACCATTGAAGTGGTGATTCGCTACACCAACAGTCTGGAGTTCGAGGGGGGAGACTATGAGTTTGTCTTTCCCACCGTGGTCGGGCCTCGCTATATTCCCGGCGATCAGATTGATGCAGCGGGCAATACCACTCGGGTCGCCGATGCCGCTAAGATTACGCCTCCCCTACTGCCGCCCAGTCAGCGGTCTGGCAATGATATCAGTATTACCGTCAATTTAGATGCGGGGGTGCCAATACGGAATTTGCGATCGCCCTCCCATCCCATTCTTACCAGCCAAAAAGGCCAGCAAACCCAGGTCAAGCTAGCGAATCAAACCACCCTTCCCAACAAAGACCTGATTCTGCGCTATCAGGTGGCCAGCCAGCAAACTCAGGCCACGCTCCTGACGCAGTCTGACCAACGGGGCGGTCACTTTGCCACCTACTTAATTCCAGCCCTCAAATACAAGTCAAATGAGATTGTCCCCAAGGACGTGGTGTTTCTGATGGATACCTCCGGCTCCCAGAGTGGGCCACCCATTGTCCAATCCAAAAAGCTGATGGCCCAATTCCTAGAAAAGCTCAATCCCAACGACACTTTTAGTATCATCAACTTCTCCAATACCACCTCTAAACTGTCCCAGAAGCCCCTCGCTAATACCCCTGCCAATCGCAAAAAGGCTCTCGCCTATATCAACAAGCTGGATGCCGATGGGGGTACCGAACTGATGAATGGCATTAATACCGTGGCCGCTTTCCCACCTGCCCCGGATGGTCGTCTGCGCAGTATTGTCCTGCTTACGGATGGTCTGATTGGGGATGATGAAACCGTGATTGCTGCCGTGCGCGATCGCCTTAAGCCTGGGAATCGGATTTACCCCTTTGGGGTCGGCTTCTCCACCAATCGTTTTTTGCTAGATCGGCTGGCAGAAGTGGGTCGTGGAGCCGTTGAAGTCGTCGCCCCCAAAGACTCTGCTGAAAAGGTGGCTGCTAAATTCGTCCAAACCATCAATAAGCCTGTCTTGACGGATATCGAAGTTTCCTGGATTGGCCCCGGCAAAGGCCCCGATATCTATCCGCTGCGAGTTCCCGATCTCTTCGCCAATCAGCCCCTAGTTCTGCATGGGCGGAAACAGGATGGGCAGTCCGGCAAGCTCAAAATCACGGGCCGGATGGCAGGTGGAAAACCCTATGAACAGGTCTTAGACGTCAAATTTAATGCCTCCGGCAATGAAGCTATTGCTCAACTGTGGGGTCGGAACCGGATTAAAAGCCTGATGAGCCAAATGTATGGCAAAGAGGATAAACCCGGCATCAAGCAGGTTACAGATACAGCCCTTGTCTATCGCTTGCTTTCCAAGTACACCGCCTTTGTCGCCGTCACCGAAGAGATTCGCGTCGACCCCAACAATCTCAACCTGAAGCAGCGGGTTCCCGTTGACCTGCCGGAAGGCATGAAGCTCACCAATCCATCTGCCCATCCCATCCCTGAACCGAGCGAAATCTTGGGGTATCTGATCGCTCTATTTGGCATCTTTCTGGTGATGGCCAAGAAGCATGGATTGAAGTGGTTGCCCTTCAGTACCCGGAGGCAGTCATGATCCTAGCTCAGTCACAAAAAAGAGCAAAGACTGGGTTAATCGCCATTGCCATCACCCTGATCTTGCTCCATCTCCTCTTGGTCCGCCGAAGTCAATATCCCTATCTTCTGCCCGCCAGCAGTATCTTCTGGACCGCAACCGCTATGCAGCTTTACGCTCAGCGCCAAGCCCTATCTCTCTGCAACCATCGAGCCACCTGGGGTGAACTGCTGCTGCTGACTGGAGTGGTGTATAGAGGTCTCCATGCCTTCGAGTCCGATTACTTCCTGCGTCTCTATCCTCTACTGGTGCTGGTGAGCCTCAGCCTCTTGGCCTCAGGCGTGCAGGGGTTGGCTCAATATCAATCAGCCTTCTACCTTTTAGGGTTCTTCGCCGTGCCTTGGGAACTGCTCTACCTACTCGATTTCACTACCTGGACTGCGCAGTTTGCCACTGCTCTACTGCGAGGGATCGGCTTTTCCGTCCATCAACAGGGCTTCACCATTGCTCTACCAGGGGGTGCCATTGAAGTCTACAACGGCTGTTCTGGCGTACGATCCATTACCCAACTCCTTGGTTTGGCCTGGATCTATGTCACTTTGTCTGCAACACAGGGCCGACAGAAATCTCTCATCCTCCTGGGGGCCGTCTTTATTGGCTTCTTTGCCAATAGCTGTCGTGTGGCCCTACTGGCGATTCTCTCTAGTCAACCCGACATGCTGCATTATTGGCATCACGGCGATGGATCGCTGCTGTTTTCACTCCTAGCCGTGTTGTTACTAGGGTTGCTCTTATGGACCTTGCCCACCCGTCAAGGAGGATTTTCATCATGATCCGGTGGTTTAGACAAAATCCGCTAGCGGTGATTTGGGGGATGACGGTTTTGGTCTGGGGAGTTGCGATCGCATCCTTCCAACCCCAAATTCCCTCAGTTGCTCCCTACCCGTTTCCACAAGTCATTCCTCTCGCAGATTGGACCTTCGCAGACAGTCAGCCGCTTACGCCCGATCAAACTCCTTATCCCCAGGGCATTCCTGGTGACATGGTGTCTGGGCAACGGTATCACTATCGCCAAGACGACACCGACTTACAAATTGAAATGCGATATTTCGCCCATACCAATGGTGATCTCAAAGCCCTGATCAAACACCAGACAGGCAGCCTAGGCACAGTCCTCCATTCAGTAGAAGGGGTGGGCAACTTTAGCCTGTTTACTCAAGGATCTGAAGGTCAACTGGATGCCTGCATTAACCCTAGGGGAACCAGTACTGTTACCAGCGACCAATTCAAGCGCAACCGGACGCTTTACGATTGGCAGTCTGGACGCTTTCTGGGCTGGATTGTAGGCCAAGCTCCTCTGCACGACAATCGCTGCCTGTGGGCCCGAATGATCTTATCAACATCAGTAGATGCAACCTCGGTCGATCTGCCTCAGACGTTAACGACTGCATGGGGCAAGTGGCATCAGTGGTGGCAACACCACTTTCCATCATTAGCCTAGAACCCATGATTGATGTCACGTGGTTCTAGGCCCCAAACCCACAGTATGAGATTCAAACACGCACAGAGAATCCAGTTAAATAAAGCCTAGCGCCAATTTTCATTCTCTCCAGACTGACAGTTCTTTCAAGCCTTGAGGGTGGGCAACCTATGAGCGAGAGATTGATGATGGGCTCTCGGTGCAAATCAACAGAGCATGTTTCAGGCCGTTGATGACTATCTTGCTGCCCGTGACAGGAGCTAGCACCCAAAATGTAGGCTCGGGAAACATACACATTGGAGGACGTTGCCCATGCACTTCAATAATCGCAAACGGCAAAAGAAGGTTTGGCTCGGTGAACTGTTCGTTCAAAAGGGACTGATCAGCCCAACGGAGCTGGTTCAAGCCTTAGCAGAACAACAACATACCCACCTAAAGCTCGGTGAAATCCTCATCCAGCAAGGCTTAATTAGTCATCAACAACTCCAACAAGTACTCAATGAGCAGCGTTGGCGTAACGTAGTCACCGCAGTATTGTTATCCATAAGCGCCTTAGTATCTGACCTACCTCGTCTCGTTTATAGCCAACCCATCCCTCACGAGCGTCATAATGCTACCGCCATTAATCCTACGAGTTTAGGTAACTCTCCAAATGCCATTGGTGGGACAACAAGGCAGCGAGGACGATTGAACAACAACCGTGACCCGCTCCCTTTACAAGCCTACGCGACCGTTTCCTCTCCACTGAGGGGATTTTGTCATCCTCTGAATGGACAAGGTCGCCTGAGTCAAGGCATTCGTGGGACAACGCATCGGGAGCGGATGGAATATGCCTATGATTTAGCCGTGAATATCGGCACCCCAGTCTATGCAATGCGTTCAGGCAGGGTGATTGCTGTGCGGGATTACTATCCTGATCATGGGGGGGACAAATCCCAGTCTTCCCGATTTAATTACGTTTGGCTGGAGCATGATGGTGGATATCGCTCAGCCTATATCCATCTTCAAAAGAAATTCAACCGTAAAGTCAATCTCAAAGTAGGGCAGTGGGTAGAAGCCCAGCAATTGATTGGCTATAGCGGTAATTCTGGCTGGAGTTCAGGTCCTCACCTCCATGTCGAGGTGCAAAGGCCCGGCGAACCCAAGCGATTTGCAAAAACAGTCCCATTCGAGATTGCTGGCTATTGTCCATCTGCTCAAGTTGCGAGACAATCTCAGCCCCTGAGACACTAGGAGCATCTCACCCGAAGAGAAGATTACGGTTTCCCCTAATGCTCTGCTCTAGGTGCATTGGATAGAAAGCGATAACATTAATACATATACTGTCACCCATTACTGTTCTAAGGACATCGCATTTAATCATGGGATTTTTTGATTCTGATATTGTGCAGCAGGAGGCAAAGCAGCTGTTTGAGGATTATCAATCTCTCATGCAGTTAGGGGGAAGCTACGGCAAATTTGATCGCGATGGCAAAGTGCTCTACATCGAACGCATGGAAGAAATGATGGAGCGCTATCGCATTTTTATGAAGCGCTTTGAACTGTCTGACGATTTTATGGCCCGGATGACGGTTGAACAGCTCCAAACTCAGCTCGGACAGTTTGGCATGACCCCGCAGCAAATGTTTGACAATATGAATCGCACCCTAGAACGGATGAAGCAAGAGGTTGAAGCCAATCCCTACGGGTAAATAAATATGAATTGATCTCAGGATTTTTTACCTAAATAGGGTGAGGGGTTCTGTTCGGGTAGATTGTCTGTAGTACTTTGGATTGGCGGGCCATGAGTCTACTGACAAATCTCAACGGTGTGATAGATACAACTGCGACGGTTTCTGTTTTAGATCGCGGTTTTTTGTATGGGGATAGCATTTATGAAGTGGTACGAACGTTTCAGAGTCGCCACTTCGGGTTACAAGAACATCTGGATCGTCTACGTCAGTCTGCGGCGTACCTATATATGGATGTGCCGTGGAGTGACCAGCATATTCAAGCAGAGGTGGAACGCACCCTGCAACAAGCTCCTTGGCAAGAATCCTATATCCGCATTGTAGTCAGTCGAGGTACAGAAACCAAAATCAGTCTCCAACCTAGTCCTGCCCTCCAGCCCAATTTACTGATCGTTATTTCAGAAATTTCGCCAGAACCTAAATTGTCCGAAACCGGGATACATCTGATTATTAGTGGGCGGCGTCGCAATGATCGTCAAGCGCTGTCTCCAGCCGCTAAAACGGGCAATTACCTCAACAATCTCTTGGCATTGTTAGAGGCCCAGCAGCAGGGTGCTCAAGATGCGTTAATGCTCAATGCTCAAGGAGAAGTGACTGAAGCTACAACCAGTAATCTTTGGATCGTGCGGGAGGGCGTGGTCCAAACTCCACCAGCAGACGTGGGCCTTCTCAAGGGTATTACCCGCCATTTCTTGTGGCGCATTCTACAAACCCATCACATCCCTTGTGAGGAAGTGATTCTCAAACCAGAGGATTTATGGTCGGCGGAAGAAGCATTCCTGAGTTCTTCGGTGCGGTTGATGATGCCCGTGAATCAAATCAATGAGTACCAACTCCCCCAGTATCCAGGGAAAATCACCCAATTCTTATGGGCAGAGTTGCTGGTATTGATGGCGAAGGCAAGCCATAGCTTTGAGCCAAATATTGCTAGTCTGAGCATTTAAGGCATATGTGAACGCCCAATCCCCTAGATTTCAGGGCGAGCTGGCATTTGAGATGACATCTCGGGCTTTGAATACCATTTCTGTGCGACTACTGACGTTTAACTTCTTAAAGATACGCTTCAGTGCTTGTTTGACAGAATTTTGAGTGATCCACAGTTCTTTGCCAATCTGAGTATTGGTTAGTCCCTGGGCAACGAGCTGGATGATTTGAACTTCGCGGGGGGTCAGAGTTCCCAAGTTGACATTTTCAGGCATGGGGATTTGCTGCCGGAGAAGGGCAAGACAGGCAGAAAGATGGGTACAAACTGCTCCTAAATTGCTTAGATCGTGATGGGAGAAGGCTGGTGTAGGGCCAACACGGGCAAAATGAATGGTGCCGATCATTTGTCCCTGACCGACAATCGGACCCGTCATGATGTGAGTATGATCGTATTCGACACAACAGCGTTGATATAGCTGACTTTGCTGCCAGCCTCCTGCTGGAAATACCATTTCTTCATGGGCCGGAGCATGATATTGCTGCACATATGCCAAGACGTGATCGACAGACTTGCCAATCTGGTTATAGCGCTCCACAAAGGCAGAAGACACCCCTTCAACGTCATAACTCAAGAGGGATTGCTGGTGATCCAAAAGGTAGATGCCCCAGCGTTGAATGCCAAAGTAGGTGCTGACACCATCCATAAACCGAGACCGTAACGCTTGTTCTGAGGGTGCAGTTGCTAGCGCTTGAGAAAAACTGTTGAGTAATGGAGGCTGACTCATATCGAAAGTGTACCCACTTGAGGACTATCCAGGATGGAATGGAGGTTTTTAAGATGGGGGCGTTCTTTCCAGATGATGTTGATATGACGCCTCTTCACATTGGTTTTTTGATTTATCCCGATGTTGTGCAGCTAGATGTGATGGGAGCTTACCAAGTCTTGGCTTTTCCCCCAAATACCGAAATGCATTTAATTGGAAAAACACCTAGTGCGATCATCAGCAACGAAGGCGTAACACTGGTCCCCACCGTCACTTACGCTGATTGCCCACCTTTAGATGTACTCTGTGTTCCTGGAGGAGGGATGGGCCAAGTTGAAGTCATGCAAGATACAGAGACAGTGCAATTTTTACAGCAGCAAGGAGCGAGAACTCAATATATCACCAGTGTCTGCACTGGATCCCTGATTTTGGCTGTAGCAGGACTTTTGGAGGGGTATCAGGCGACTTGTCACTGGGCCTTTCGAGAACAGTTGGCCTGCTTTGGCGTTGATGTTGTACCTGAGCGAGTCGTAGTCGATCGCGATCGCATTACTGGTGCAGGGGTAACCTCTGGGATAGATCTTGGCTTGACTCTGCTGACCTTACTCTACGATGAAGCAACCGCTAAGATGGCCCAGCTAATGATGGAATATGATCCTCAGCCTCCCTTTAAAGCAGGGTCTCCTGAACAGGCAGGGGAAGCCTTGACAACCCAATTACTACAAGCAGGCAAACCTTTTGTGAATTCCTGAAACTCCGACTGCACCCATTCCGTTAAGTCTGTCTCCAAAATTGCCACTCTCTGAGCAGGATGAAGTAAGTCATCTCAATCAGTG
>JANQPU010000317.1 GCA_028285315.1 Acaryochloris sp. IP29b_bin.176 | reverse complement strand
GTTGAAATCATGCGGAGGGTCAGTTCAGAGGGGTGACAACAAGCCTTCAGATTACCTTGATCATCCTGACACTGTTACCCGGTTTTGATCCAAGCCGTTAAAAATACTAAGGAAGCAGGTGAGATTAAACCCTTTCCACTCAGCCTTAAAATTTCTATCATCACCGATTCGATCTGTAAGTTTTGCAGCCCAATCAAAATGTAGGGCGTTGTTTTGCTGGAGGATACCACAGGATTACCTATCAAAAATGCTAGGTAATGAGGCAGCAATTTAGCATATTTGTTGCTCTGCTTCATGGTTAGCATTGGATTGCCCTGCGAATACCACTAAATATTCGGATTTCGTATCTTCTGTAACAGGATCACACCTGTATGCCTTTTATGGTGCAAACAAGCGCAGATTGGAGGCAGATATGGGGAGTCACTATTCCGTCATCATTGTCGGTGGAGGACAAGCGGGATTATCAGTTAGTTACTGTTTGGGCGAACGCCAGATTGATCACATTATCTTTGAGCAGCATCAGATTGCCCATTCCTGGCGGAATAAGCGTTGGGACTCTTTTTGCCTCGTCACCCCGAACTGGCAATGTCAGCTACCCGGATTTTCCTATCCAGGGGATGACCCCAACGGATTTATGCAAAAAGAGCAAATCGTAGACTATATCGAAGCCTACGCCCGTTCATTCAATCCTCCAGTTAGAGAAGGCGTCAGCGTGCAGCGGGTTCGCAAAAATCCCATTAGCGATGTGTTTGAAGTCTCTACCTCGATTGGTGAATTTTCCGCCGATCAAATTGTGGTGGCCACTGGGGGGTATCATCGACCTCGTATTCCTGCTATGGTCCAGCGTTTACCCGCAGAGATTCGCCAACTCCATTCTTCTGAGTACAAAAATCCTGAGAGTTTACCTGACGGGGCAGCTCTAGTGGTGGGAACGGGGCAATCGGGATGCCAGATTGCGGAAGACCTTCATCTAGCAGGCAAGCAAGTCCATTTATGTGTGGGTAATGCGCCGCGATCGCCCCGACAATACCGAGGCAAAGATGTCGTGGACTGGCTGAATCAACTGGGTTACTACGATCTGACCATCGATGATCATCCCCAAAAAGAGCAGGTGAGAACCAAAACAAACCACTATGTGACGGGTCGTGGTGGAGGGCGAGAAATCGATTTACGTCATTTTGCCCTAGAAGGAATGCAGCTCTACGGCAGACTGACGGATATTCACGATGCTCAGTTAGCCTTTCAGCCTAATTTGCGAGAGAACTTAGATCAGGCCGATGCGGTAGCTGAAAGCATCAAGAGAACAATTGATGCCTATATTGAAAAGCATCAAATTGAGGCCCCTGTGGAGTCCCCCTATTGCCCGGTTTGGGAACCTGCCACTGAACCCACTTCTCTGAACTTAGAGGCTGCCCATATCACCACTGTGATTTGGGCTATTGGCTATGATATGGACTATTCCTGGGTGGAAATTCCTGTGTTTGATGGCAAGGGTTACCCTGGTCATGATCGGGGTGTTACTGGAGTTAAAGGACTTTACTTCGTTGGCTTACCTTGGCTCTATACTTGGGGGTCGGGACGCTTTTCGGGGATTGCTCGGGATGTTCAGTATCTTGCGGACTATATTCAGGCCAATCATCGGGTAAATATAAGATCACAACTCCGCTTCAACGAAATGGCGATTGGATCGTAATATGCAACTTCTCATGCCAAAATTACGCCTGACATTTTCTCATCAGAGCAATATAGCCTGCTTGAGCAAAATGCTTATCATACGCAAGAGCATCAACAATCATTTCTTCTTCCATAATCTTGAAAGAGACACAATCAGTTTGGCTCCAAGCCTTATCAAGGCGCTGTTCATAGAGCGTTAGGGCATCATCAAATTGTTTACTAGTCTGCGGAATAATTGTTGTGTTTGAGTGTTCTCGCAAGTGTTTGATCAAGCTCACAGCGGCAAGACGTAGATTTTCTCCTCGCTTAGAGAAGTCATTGAGCACTTCGGTTAAAACCATTTCGCTGGTTATACCAATTCAGCATATGTGTGACCTGTATTATGGGGATTGATAGTTGATGCTTGTTAATCCCTTATGCCCAGACCCTTACGCATCGAAATCAGTG
>JANQPU010000316.1 GCA_028285315.1 Acaryochloris sp. IP29b_bin.176 | reverse complement strand
CACTGATTTCGATGCGTAAGGGTCTGGGCATAAGGGATTAACAAGCATCAACTATCAATCCCCATAATACAGGTCACACATATGCTGAATTGGTATAAGGCGTTCAATCGTGAATGTATTCTCTTGATCATCAACCTGCTTGTGGTGCACCTTGCATAACAATAGTAAGTTCGCTGGTTTATCGTACTCATCTGCTGAAAGCTTCTTGCTACTACGTGGACCATTCGGTTTGGCGGAGACAATATGGCATTCGTCGCCAATGACAGCATCATCATCAGCGGCTGTCTCAGACATGACCAATTCATGACGGCAGAGAGCGCAACGATTGCCTGATCGTGCCCAGAGAATTTTGCGAGTCTTGACTGTAATTGCCATTCAGGTCAAACGCAGTCTGCGAAGTATTACTACGGTTATACGTCAGACTGCCGTATAACGTTCTATACGCAGATATTTGATTCAAATAGTTGCCCTTATTAGGGGCTGGTTATGTAAGTATAATCATTACCCTAGAGATTTATGAAGATTGGCACCCACCATCTAGCAACTTTCAATGATGTCATTACTGAAAACATCGACGATTAGACTATTCCTATTAAGCTAAGCGATTGATCGGATTACTCGAAAAGTGAGATTAATTCTGGGATTAACTGGCCGTTTAGTTTTAGGCACATGATGTTGCCAGAAATGCTGTGTGGGACCTTGCATCAGGAGCAAGCTACCGTTGGTCAGATTGACTTCTACCTTAGGGGTTGATTTATCTGTTTTATGCCTCAACAAAAATCGTCGGCAGTCTCCCAAACTTACTGAACCAATGATCGGATTGGGGCCTAATTCAGGTTCATCATCACTATGCCAACCCATACTGTCTTGACCATGACGGTATAAATTCAACAACACACTATTAAATTCCACCGGAACAATCGCCTCGATGGCTGCTTTGATCTGGCGTAACGTCGGTGTCCACGGTAACGGTTCCATGCGGATACCGGAATAACGATAGGTTTTACCTGGATCGCCATACCAGGCCGTTAATCTGGGCAAAAGATGATGACGGCCAAAGATGGTTGCGGAGTCCTGTCGCCAAGCAATTTTTGCTTCAAGGGCTGCAAACATCTGCTCGCAGTTTGTGTCATTGAAAAAGCAGGGATAAAACAAAACCTCTGCATCCGGCATCTGTAGCCGTTGTATCTGACTAGCAGAGGTGAATAGAGAAAGCTGATGCGGTTGGTAATTCTGTTGATTGAGCTTGCGCATTCAGTTCAGCACCCTAATCTCTATATCCATGATCTTAGGGTGTCTGAACTGTGCCTAGGATTTGGGAACAACGATCTTAAATTCGTATCCTTCGAACTTATTGATGCTATTAGTGAGTTGAGCGGTGGCAAAATTAGGCCCCACCCAAGTCACGATTTTCTTCTCAATTTTCTCGGGTTCGACTTCGCCATATTTTTCAGCAAAGGCCAAAGCGACTTTGTCATAGGGATGGTCTTTTTTGATCGCAGGGTCGAACAGGAGGGAGATACTGTATAAAGTCCGTTTTTCCTCAGGGTCGTTTTTGTCCTTTAGGTAGCTGAATTTGTACTTATCGACGCCAGGAAACCCTTTCGCGGGCACTTCGCTAAACCCAAACTTAGAGATCTTCTCTGCACCCGGTAGAATTTCACCTACTTCTTCTGGACTCATTCCTCGTTTGAAATCATATTCAGAGAGGGCTTTGGGGAGCCATCCATCATCTTCACTACCAATAATGGCAGCCAAGTCCACTTTTCCTGAATTGGCAGAAGACGCTAGGGTGTCAGTGCCAGAATGTGAGTTTTCGGCACTTTCGTCGGATGCAGTTGTGGGATCAGCGACCGAACGGTCTAGGGATTCGGTTGTGGTTTCGGATGGCGTTGATTCGGATGTAGCGGGTGTTTCTGAACTGTTGCAGCCCACCAATAATCCAATACTGAGGGGAAGTAAGACTAAAGCAATGGATTTGCGTTTAGGAGTCTGAGTTAAGCGATGCATCATGTACCGTTCAATCCTACGGTTTCAATTTAGGCAATCATGGAGTCATTTGCCAAATCAATATCAGTAGTTTACCGATCACTAAATAGCCTGGTATTCTCATACCTAATAGCACTGACCTGTATGACTTTAAGAAGGTAGACAACATATGGATAGCGTCGCTATTGCCGTGGTTGAGTGGGTGATTAATCTGGTGCGAGCCTATGCGATCGCAGGTTTGATTTTTGCCCTTCTGTTCGTCACTTTCTTAGTCAAACGGGTTGATTCGGGTGCTCAGGGCTGGGCCATTGGCTTTCGCATTTTAATTATTCCTGGTGTGGTAGCGTTCTGGCCGATGTTCACGATTCGGCTTTTGCGTGGCAAAGGCCATCCCACCGAAAAGAATGCGCACCGAATCGCAGCTAAGCAAAGCGCAGGTGCTCAATAATGGTCATTTCTCGCAGGCAGGTTCACCTCTACTCCTTCGTGATTCTGGCGATTGTGCTTCCCCTCTGTTTTTTAGCGGGTTTAATCTGGCGACCAACCTTTGCACCAGTGGATGCCTCAGCAGACGCCTTATTTCGACGCGCGGGATTTGCGCCATCCTTCACTTGGGAGAATCAGGAGGTGTGGCGTAAACCTAACTTCCTCAAACAAGACCAAATTCAACTGCGGGCTGAAAAGGTATTTGCCAAAGAGGGAGGTGAGCCCTTTCTCAACCTCCAGCCCCAATCCGATCTGCAACTGCCGGATGTACTGGTCTATTGGCAGCAAGGAGCCACTCCACCGGAAGCACTCAGCGAGACGTCGATCTTATTAGGGGCGTTGTCCGGTGCGTCTAATCGTCAATTCTCCATCCCCACCGCTATGCAGGGGCAAACGGGACACTTGCTTCTATTCAGCCAAGCAACCCAAGAAATCATCTCAACCTTTCCCCTAGATTCTGATTTGACCCAACCTAAACGCTAATCCATTCTGAGAGGAATTTATCTGTGGGCGTTGCATATAAAGCGGTGCAGTGGAATCGGCAAAAGTTCGTTTACGACATTATCTTGCTGACCACTGTTGTTTTCTATCTCTTTTGCTTTGAAGGCATTAGCCTGCAATTCAGTAGTGATTTAGATATTAAAGGGATTTGGATTCGGGCCTTTGGCTCTGCCGCCTTTATCCTGCTCCACGTTATTCTGTCCATTGGTCCCCTCAGTCGTCTGAGTCCGAAGTTCTTGCCGCTCCTCTACAACCGGCGGCATATGGGCGTCACCATGTTTATTCTGGCCCTGCTCCATGTCCGCGATGCCTTGGCCTGGTATCACGACTTTGGCAACCTCGAACCCCTGGTCAGCCTGTTTGTCAGCAACACCCACTACACGGATTTTATCCGTTTTCCCTTTGAAGCCTTGGGAGGTGTGGCCCTCGTCATTTTGTTCTTGATGGCGGCGACCAGTCATGATTTTTGGCTGACCAACCTCACGGCTCCCGTTTGGAAAGCCCTGCATATGGGAGTCTACTTAGCCTATGGCCTATTGGTCGGTCATGTGGTTTTAGGAGCTTTGGAAACCAATACCCATCCTTTTCTTACCCTGGCAGTTGGCGTTGGGTTTGTGTGGATCGTGGGTCTGCATCTGATCACTGCTCTGCGCGAAGCCCAGAAAGATGGCGCTCCCCTATTCGGCCAGCCCGCAAAACCCCAAGTCGATGCCGATGGTTATATAAATGTGGGCAGTGTGAATGACATTCCCGATAACAGAGCTAAGATTGCAGTCATCGCTGGAGAGCGCGTCGCCATTTTTAAATATGACGGTCAAATCTCGGCCATTTCTAATGTTTGTCAGCATCAAAATGGTCCGTTGGGAGAAGGCAAGATTGTGGATGGCTGTATCACCTGTCCTTGGCATGGCTATCAATACCTGCCGGACAGCGGCATTTCTCCACCCCCGTTTACAGAAAAAATTCCCACCTTTAATGTCAAACTCCAGGGCGATCAGATTCTCGTCAGCGCGATCCCGAATCTGCCTGGAACACCTGTTGCCCCTGCTGTTATTGACCAAGCGTAACGATCATGAGTAGCCTCGATCCCCAAGATGAATTTTTTATTGGCTACCTAGGGGTGCCGCCCAGATTAAAGCGATTTTTGTTGGGGTTTATTCCCATCCTAGTGCTGGGGGCTTTAGCTTTCGCCTTCATTCTGCCGCCCTTACATTTTGACCAGTTTAATTTAGGTAAGCGCACCAAAGTACCGGAATTTGAAGGATTGCTGGTGGGGCAACCTTCGCCCCATTTACTTGTGCCCAGAACTGGAGACGTTGGCACCGTCAGTGATTTTTCCCTCTACTTATTGTCAGGAACGGGGAAAACCTCGCCCAAACCCGAGGTGCTTGAGCATGTAGATCAATGGGTCAACCTCAAAGGCACCCCCTTCCACCGCAACCACTTAACAGTGATTGCCACGAAATCAGCAGAACCCATTGAACCTCCTGCTTCGGGACCGACACAACCGGATGAAGGCAGCTCTTTGGGAGAGTTTTCCTTAAGCGGGGAAATTGTGGATGGCAAATGCTATCCCGGTGTGATGAAACCGGGACGGACCAAAACTCATCGAACCTGTGCGATCCGCTGCCTGAGTGGTGGGGTGCCACCTGTGTTTGTGGTGCATAATCAGGCGGGCGATCAGCTCTATTTTCTGCTGTCAGATTTGGATGGGAAAGCTGTGAATGACAAGGTTCTGGACTTGGTCGCAGATCCCGTGCAAATTACAGGAGAAGTGATTCAATATGCGGATGCCTTTGTTCTTAAAGCAGATCCAGCCACCTATAAGCTGCTGTAAATGTCCCCACTGTCTTTCTCCGCGATTAACCCCAAAGTCGCCTTAGTCATTTCTAGAGCATTGGCAGCCTTACGGCCTTCCCTGATTGCGTTTTTAGTCACCAATGCCATGCTCCTGAGCAAGGGAACGCAGACGCCAATCTCGTTTTGCAACGTCTTATTTGTGGGCAATTTGTGTGCTGCGCTAACAGTGGGCACCTGGTTTGGCTGGCGTCCTATTTTCCAAGATTGGCAGAGTCTGGAACCACGAATTAAGATCGGACTATTCATCAATGGGGGGTTAGCAGCACTCCTCTCATCGTTGATTTTTGTCGGACTTGCCTATACGTCCGTTACCAATGCTGTGCTACTGGGGCGTCTCGGTCCGGTTATCTATGCATTGGTAGGAACGTTGATTCTTGGTCGCAAAATCCAGCGGTTTGAATGGATAGGATTTTCTCTCATTATTGTGGGCGTGTTGGCGATTGTCCTCAAGACCAGTGCTTTTCAAATTAATCGGGGAGACCTTTTGATTCTGCTCTCTGCGGTTGTGTATGCGGCCAGCTCAACTTTGGGGAAGCTGATGCTGTCCCAACAAACTAATCTGCAGATGATTGTGTTTAGCCGCAATTTCATTTCGTCAATCATCTTTTTTGTGATTGCCAATCTTGTGTTTGGCCCAGAGCATTTTACGGATGTCTTGGCGGGGCAACTCTGGATTGTGATGTTGGTCTATGCTCTGATTATTATTGTTTTGGCCCAGTTCCTTTGGTATGCAGCGCTGGAAAAGTTGAGTTCGCAAACGGTTGGAAAGTGGACGGCTTTATCACCCATATTTGGGGTCAGTTATGCCTTTCTGCTTAATGGTGAGCGGCCCTCTGTTGCTCAACTTCTGGCCTTTCTGGTGATCATGACTGGTATTGTAGTCACCAGTTTTAATCGACCACTCTCGCGGCCGATGGAAGTTAATGAGATGGCCGATGGCTCTGAGAGCTGCATCTCTACGTCTTAAACATTGTCCAATATCTTCAAGGACCATGAGGACAATAGTTTTGATTATGTCTCTATAATGTGTTGAATTGAGATATCCAAATGGGGTAATTATCTTTGATCTTCTTCAAGGGGAATTGGACAAAGGGAGCTGGGCTCTGAACATGCCATTCAAAGTTCTGCAGAAGATGGCTAGCGAAAATCTTGGCAACTACCATCGCGAGTTGTGCTCCTAAGCAAGCATGAACACCCCCTCCAAATGGGATGTAAGCATATTTGTCTCTTGGGCTTATATCCTCCATGAATCGGTGAGGCTGATAGGAATCCGGGTGAGAAAAATGCTCTGGCAGAATATGAGCAATTCTTGGCTCCGCAATTAAAGTCCATCCTTTCTCATAAAGTATGCTGTCTAATACCACGGATTGGGTGAGGCGGCGATTAGCGGTAGAGGATGGAGGGAGGGTGCGCAAGGTCTCTTGAATCGTGGCTTCCAGAAAAGGAACCATTTTGAGCTGCTCACCTGTAATAGTGGAAGATGCTGTATCTTTGATGGGAGCTTGTTCGGCACGCAAGTCCGCAAAATGCTCAGGATGATGACCCAGTTGATACATCCAGGACGACACTAAGCCACTGATCTCATAATGGGAGGCCCATAACTGTAATAAGCATTGATTTTCAATCAACGTATTACTAAACACACCCTCTGGATCTGCTTCCTGACTCACTAGCATCATGGACAGAAAATCTGAGGTGGGATCGAGATTAGCCTCAGATTTGCGTCGATGGATGACGGCCTGCATAAATTCAATGAGGGCCGCTCGTGCTTGTAAACCTCGGCCAAACGTGGTTAAGGGCGAGCGCCAGGGCAACAGGCCATAGAAGCCATCAAAAAAGGTTTTGTAGACTTGCTTGAGTTCGGTTTTGGACATGATGGGAAGACCCTGAAAGTAGGCATCGCTTAACTCTACGCCCAGCAAGAGAGGTACTAAGACATCAAAACAGATTTGCTCTACGGCTGGGAACAGGGCAATCTCGCCTTGAGTAGGCCACGCTTGGAGTCGCTGAACAATTACATGATTGATTTTGGGAATATATCCCTGAACAGCTTGTCCTGCTAAACCTACTCGTAGAGCACTTTTGCGTTGTCGATGTAAATCTGGGCGTTGAAATAGACTATATTCCCCGAACATGGTCATGGTGGTTTGGGGTAGACCAATTTCGGTATAGCGAAGGTCACCGTTGAGCGCCATTTGCACGGCCCGAGCTGAGCCTACAAAAACAGTAGTGCCGCCAAAGACACTCGTCTTAAAAATAGGACCATACTGCTTGAGGTTGTGGCGGCAAAATTGATCGGGATTAGCAATGTAAGCGAAGGTATCGGTCCACTTCGGCTCTCGTGGTGGTGTTTGGGTTCCGGTGGGGGGAGTTTGCCCTGTCTCTAGTACCAACACGTCACTCATCAATCCAATCCTCAGGCTTAATATCACCGATCCACGCCACCTTTTATTGTGACGGTTTATTGGATTGCTGGGGACAGGATCAGAATTGATGGTCCAGGCAGTTGAGATGGTGGGGTGCTAAGGCTGAGCGAATAGCTGGATGATGCCAGTAATGTTGTCTTTGCCGTATCCTTGTGCGATCGCATCTGCAAACACACCCTGAACCGCAGAAACGATGGGCATCGGAACCTCGTCATACCCTGTGTCAAGCAAGTTGATGGCCACGCGAGAACCCATTGCGCCCAAACCTAAGACCGCAATCTTTTTCATGTTGATTTTTCCTGCAATGCGTTAGTCGATGGCTTCGAAGTCGTCTGCTCGGAGCTTGGCAGTGCCGTCGGCTTGCAGTACCCACAGCTCCTTATGAATCACTCCCTTGGCGTTGTTCATTTTCCAGCCAGAGGTCAGAACAGCACTGTTCGCATCAATCACCTCAATTTTGGGATCTAGATATTCAACATCAGAGAACCCATCGGCAATCAGCTTTTCCCAAAAAGCTTGAATTTCGGTTGTTCCGGTAAAGGTGCCAAAGGGCCTGGCATGCATGATCGCAGTGGGTTCATATTGGGCTGCACATAGGGCTGCATTGCCAGCATTAAAGGCGGACTGCCATTGTTTGCTGGCGGCTGAGGTTGCCGCTAAAACGGTATTTTTCTGATCGTCACTCAACATAATTCAAAGAGTCTAGGTGTGTATTCAGCGTTAGAGCCTGCCGCCAAGGTTTATTGGGCAGCTTGTAGCCAAGCCAAGGCAGTTTCGGGAGCTAACCGTTCCCGATAGTCAACGTCTATAAAGCGATTCAGAACTGTGCCGTCAGCGGCAACAAGATAAGTGGCTGGAACAGGTAATTCAAAACTCTGATCGCCATTATGAGTGGTGATATCAATGCCAAAGCTGTCATATATGGGTCGCAGGCTTTCGTCGAGGGTAAATACGAGTCCAAATTGGCGTGCGACTTGATTGCCAGCATCGGTCAGCACTGGAAACTTCAGATCAAATTTCTCTTGTGTGGTCAGGGACTGATCTGGAGTCTCAGGCGAAATAGCCACTAGGGTGGCATCGTGGGCCGTGATGTCATCCAAGTGGGCCTGCAACGCCTGTAATTCTAGATTGCAGTAGGGACACCAGTTGCCCCGATAAAAGGAAATCAGCAGCAGACCTTTAGCCCGCAGATCGCTGCTACTTACCCGCTTCCCCGTCGCATCGGGCAACTCAAAATCTGGTATCGTTTGCCCTGGCTGTAAGGCTTGGTCTGTAATCCCAGTTGCGGCTAGTTTGGCAGTCGCGGCTTCCATGGTGGCAAAAACGTTCTCTGGCGCTTTTTGTCGGACGCTTTCGGTCACGGCTTGTAGTTCTGTGGCAAGGGACATGGCAACCTCGGATGTCTGCAAATTTTGAAACTGATTTATCCCCACTGTACTCACGGGTCCTTGAACAATAAAGGCCAATGGATGCATGATACTCGTGAATAATATTCATGAATCAAAAATGAATTCATGAAAAAATGTCTTTGAGTCAGCATGGATCGGTTTTCTTTTTACTGAGGCGAATGCGTTGGATATATCGGTACTGAAGCTGTTTGTGGATGTTGTCCGACAGGGCAGTTTTGCAGGAGTGGCTCGAGATCGCGACCTTGATCCGTCTTCGGTATCACGCGCCATTGCGAGTCTGGAGAAAGAACTGGACCTTCGACTCTTGCAGCGTACAACCCGCCAGCTCTCTCTTACGGAAGCTGGAAAGACCTACTTTGAACGGATTGAACCTCTAATCGAGGAGCTGCAACAAGCATCGGACATCGCGGCAGATGTTTCCGGCCAGCCCAAAGGACAGTTGCGTGTCACAGCATCCGTATCCTTTGGGCTCAAGTGTATCGTGCCCCTCCTCCCTCAGTTTGAGCAACAATATCCTGATCTGACGGTGGATCTGGTACTGACGGATGCCGTTGTGGATTTACTAACGGACCGGATTGATATTGCTATCCGCCTGGGATTGCTTCAGGATTCCACTCTGATTGCCCAGCAGTTGATGCGTACTCATTATCGGGTTTGCGCCAGTCCAGATTATCTGAAGCAGTCTCCTCCGATTGCTATTCCCCAAGATATCGCTGACCATAATTGTCTGCGGTTCCCTTTGGCAGGGTTCCAGGCCCAATGGCTGTTCAAAGATGCCCAGGGAACGCTGACGGAGGTGCCTGTTCAAGGCAAGATGATGATTTCCAATGGTATTGCCTTACAACAATGTGCGATCGCAAAGATGGGACTGGCCTTACTCCCCAACTGGCTCATCAATGAGGATTTACGCTCTGGAAAATTGGTTGATGTATTACCAGAGTATGAGGTCACAGGCACAGACTTTAGCACTGCAGCGTGGCTCGTCTACCCTTCCCGCTGCTATGTTCCTTTGAAGCTGAGGGTATTTATTGAATTTTTGAAGCAAAGAGTGCCCAATTTAGTTGCCACTTGATTTTCGCCGTCGTCAATGCAACTTTCTATTTTGAGTAAGATTGGTCTAACACTCTATATTGCTACTGTTCACTCAGCATTGCCATGATAGTTGCTCGTCTCCCACGCTCAATTCCGCCACTAGAAAGTGGTGATCGATTGACTCGTAAAGAGTTTGAACGTCGTTATCATGCCATGCCTCACGTTAAAAAAGCGGAGTTAGTTGAAGGAATGGTGTTTATGGCATCACCCCTGCGAGCCAAGGGACATGGTAAACCGCATGCTCAAATCATGACTTGGCTGGGGACCTACGAAGCAGCAACTCCTGGCGTAGAGGTACTGGATAATCCAACGGTACGGCTCGATGCTGATAATGAGCCTCAACCTGATGCGTTACTGCGGTTGGAAGAAGGGGGAACGTCCACTATTAGTACCGATGACTATGTAGAAGGTCCACCAGAACTAATTGTAGAGATTGCGGCTAGCAGTGCTTCTTTAGATTTGGGTGATAAGCGTCATGTATATCGTCGTAATCAAGTGCGAGAGTATTTGGTTTGGCGTGTTTATGATCAGGCATTGGATTGGTTTTATCTACAAGAAGGACAATACTTGACGTTCGCGTAATCGGATCGCATAAAGAGATTCAGCGTATGCTCGTCTAGCAATCAAGCTAGGACAGTGGCATGGCGGATCAACTTACTGTTA
>JANQPU010000308.1 GCA_028285315.1 Acaryochloris sp. IP29b_bin.176 | reverse complement strand
CAAGTATGTTTGGGGCTAATTGGCCGTTCAAAATGCAGCAAATATACGGTCACTGATAAAATCTCCTATGGCCTGAAATAGAGCCAGCGGAAGAGAGCCGGGTTCCAATCGAATCTCTTCCGCTTGACTTTGGGATAGTTTTTGAAATCGTTTCAGTTTTCAGCCTTGATGGGCATCGGACTACTCCGGTGGCTCCAGCATCATTCAGGAGTTTGCTAGCACTTCGTAGAACCCACTTATTTGGTTAGGTTGCAACCCTGGATTTTTGTTTACCGGAGAGGCCGTTTGCTTTCCTCATCCATATTTACAGCATTGCTCATTTAGCTAAGCTTGTCAAGCAACGCTAGAATAGTTATACTTTATAAGTAACGCGCAATGCTCTACGTGTGCTACTTTTTGACAAGCAATTGAGTAGAGTCAAGAGAGGTGAGATTTTATGAATACTATGCTGGTCACACTCTCAATTGATATCCCTGGCTTAGGGAAACACATTAAGCAGCTTAGAGAAGCTAAAAATATGTCTCCTACACAACTGGCTGCTCTAGCAGGCATGAGTACAGCTAACTTGTATCGAATTGAAAGTGAAACTACTAAATCAGTTCCTAGAGAAACATTGAAAGCCTTGGGAAAAGCTTTAGGAGAAGACCTGGATAATGAGGTCAAAACTGCATTGGCGAACACCCTAACAATGGACAACATAAACTAAGTGACCCACCACCTGAATTGACTCTTATTCCCATAGGGGAGTTTGGGTGTGGAGGGTTCAGTTGTGCGATCTCGACCTTAGCGTTGAAGATGGTTATTATTGTCACATTTATGCGACACTCATAGATAGGAGGCAGCATGAATCAGCAGCAGTGGGATATTCAAAAATATGTCACGGTTGCTGGTCAATGCCCTTTTGATGAATGGTTTGATAACCTTGATCCTGGCTCCCAAGCAAGAGTTGATGTCCGACTAGATCGGCTGAGGCTAGGAAATTTTGGGGATCACAAGCAGGTAGGAGAAGGGGTCTATGAATTACGATTCTTTTTCGGTCCAGGCTACCGACTCTATTTTGGCAAGATGAAGGGGCAGATCATTCTCTTACTCTTGGGAGGGTCCAAAAAACAGCAAAACAAGGATATTAAAACGGCACAAAAGCTATGGACTGCTTACCGAGATGAACAAGGAGGAGCTTAGACTATGCCCGTAAAAAGCTATCAAGATGACCTACTGATCAGACTCTCGGATTCCGATTATGCCGCGAGATATCTGAAGGTTGCTCTTGACGAAACCCTTGAGGACGGCAATACAGAGGCGTTTTTGCTGGCACTCAAGAATGTGATCGAAGCCAAGGGGAAAGTCAAGGATATTGCTACGGCAGCCGACATCACACGGCAACATCTTCATCGACTCTTATCAGGCAATGGCAATCCAACTTTGGAGACATTGGCAGCAGTCTTGAATGCAGTGGGTCTTTCAATCGACTTCAAACCCATAGACGAAGCGTCCTCTAGATATGAGATCAACGTTTAACATCTTTGGGGTTGTTCGTGTTCAGCCCGACGAGATCATCATCCGTTATTTTCTTGATCCTATAACTATCGCAACTCCGTATCCTTGGCTTATCCTCTGTCCTCACGGTAAATTGTCCCTGAACCAAACCGGGGTATGACAATGGGAACATGGGGACCAGGGAGCTTTGAGAATGATGATGCGCTGGACTGGGTGGCTGAGTTAGCGGATTCTGATGACGACAATCCGATCATTGATGCCCTCAATACAGTCATTGACCAGGCAGATGAACATCCAGAAGCCTCAGACTGCGCGGTTGGCATCGCAGCGGTGGAGGTTGTGGCGGCATGGATGGGGGAACCCCCTGAAGATTGCTCGGAGGAGGTGGAGGCATGGGTGGAAGGAAGGCCAGCCCCACCCGCAACAATGATTTCTCAGGCGAGATACGTCACTGAGGCTATTTCAGAAAATTCTGAACTCAAGGATTTATGGAAAAATTCAGACGAGTTCGATAAATGGCAAACTTCAGTGAATGGCTTGCTAGGTAGGTTGCTTTACTAAGAGCAGCCGTATCAATCAATCAGCCGACCGAGATGGGAAACTTGGAAAAATTAGGATGGCTTGGAAGAATGACACTTTCTGATGTCTTCAACATATCCTCAAACTTGACTAGTAGTTTTTAAGTGGAGTTATGTCTACTAGCGAAAGTAACTCCTGGTAAAAAACACACATCACTACCCCTTGAGACTAATGCTCCTCCAAGGGGTTTTGTGGTTGATCAATCGGTTGGGTAATCAGGGTATATCGCCATCAGAACACCTCCGCTCAACGGATGAAGCAACTCACTCAAAATGAACCGCTCAAAATGATTCCTTGCATCAATTCAGACGTGCAAACTGGGGGATATCCAAGATGACCAATACTCGCAAACTGATCAAAGCCATACCTCTAAAGGACAAGCCAGCGGGAATATCCCGGTGTGGGATGTCCCAGGCAACGTTTGCCCAGCATTGTTTTACTAACAAATGGTATGAGCTTTCAGATCAGGGGCAGATCGTTGGGTCAGCCCTTGATCTAAACTTCTACAAACATGATGCTCTTGAAAGACCAAATATACGATCTAAGGTGAAAACCAAGGAATTGTCGAAGGTTTAAGGCTGAATTTCTAACAGATTCGCTCATCCTATTTCAGTTGAAGCTTCTTATGTAAAAATTCGATATCCGATATCATTCTGGCTGATAGGATCGGTTATCCGCTAACCACAAACCAAAACCATATGCAATCATTTAGTGGTCAAAGTGATACTGCTAGAGAGATTTCTTAACTCATGCCTAGAAAGAAGAAGCAAACTAAACCCTTAACAGGAAAGGACTTAGTAGCCAAAGTAAAACAACTGAGTGATTACACTCGTGAGGAAAAAGCGAAAGCTTGCGGATACATTTCGACGGACAAAGATGGCTCTGCACGAATCAAAACTATCGCCTTCCTCAATGCCCTCTTGGATGCAGAAGGAATTGATTTAGATAGCCAATCTCCCAATGGAAATGGTCGAGGTGGACGCAAGCCAAGTTATAAAGTCAGCGTGCAGTCCAATGGCAATATTTTGGTGGGTCGTGCTTATACCCAAGCATTAGAACTTGAGCCTGGGGATGAATTTGAAATTGCTGTCGGTCGCAAACACATTCAT
>JANQPU010000288.1 GCA_028285315.1 Acaryochloris sp. IP29b_bin.176 | reverse complement strand
TGAAACTCTCTACCAATAAGCTACCTGAATATCAACGGGGGATGAGAGCGATGGAGCTTGTCTGTGCTGGGGTATAGTCTCCATGTCTCCCTCCCAGATAAAAAGCCCTTTCTAGTTATTGACATAACTAATATCCAGGAAGATCTTATCCAGGAATTAAACAAGCTAGCAAAGTCCACTTTTGATATAGACGAAGCTTTAGTTTCTGCTGCAGAACTAAAATATACGAGAGGAATAAAATCTCTATTGAGAGAGCAGTTGACATCACCTGACGATGAATTTGTCCGGTTCTTTTTTAGCCGTTTATGCCCAGAGAACAACTTTACTCGCAAGCTCAAAGATGACTTTATTGAGAAGTTTACCCCTAAGGCTTTCCAATCGTTTATCAGAGAAGAAATTGATAACTTACTCGACGCTGCTTCTGGTAAAACTGTAGGTGGCCTAACAGAAGAAGAACTTGGCAATCAAGGAACAGAAACTGCAGAAGTCAGTGAACCCAAAATCATCACTACTGAAGAAGAACTTGAAGCCTTCTATATTGTCAGAGCAATTTTGTCTCAAGTTATTGATCCCTCTAGGATTGCACATCGTGATACTCAAGGCTATTTTGGCATCCTTTTAGATGACAATAACCGCAAGCCTATCTGTCGCTTACATGGTGTCAATGAGTCAGGCGAAAGGTGGTTAGAGTTGTTTGATAAAGGTAAAGAGCTTAGTTGGCAAGAGAAAGTAAAAATAGGTGCAATAAGCGATATCTATCAACATGTCGATCGAATCAAAACAGCAGTGACTGTATATGGTTAGCAGTCTCTACTAATGATTCAGTCCTGAGCGATTAGCTATAAATTTTTTCTCACATAACTGTGAGAGTACGCGTACGTCATCATTCATTTTCAGCTAGATAGTTTTTCTCTAGCAAGATTCTGATGTACTCACTTTTGTGGTTATTCTTAAGAGCTTGAAAGAGTATTTTGGGATTTTCTGCTTGTATCTCTATTCTGTGAAATCACAGATTGGAAATTATGTTTTTAAAATGCTACCGCTTCCTATTGACTGTCTGCTGCGCCCTAGGACTCACCATACTGCTATCGTTATCACCACATATTCCTAGCCGAGCCATTCCGGTATCTAATGTTCCCAACCCTCGCCAAGACAATGGTTGGGTGATGGATATGGCCGATTTGCTCAGCCCAGACAGTGAGACAAAGCTGAATCAGATGATCACGGCATTGGAAGACACCAATGGCGCAGAAATTACAGTAGTGACCGTACCGGATACCAAACCGTCAACCTCACCCAAAGCCTTTGCAACTGAGCTATTTAACACTTGGGGAATAGGTAAGGAAAGAGTTGACGATGGTGTGCTGTTTTTAGTCTCTAAGAATGAACGTCGTACAGAAATTGAGACAGGCTACGGCCTAGAGTCTATCCTTCCAGATGCCAAGGTGGATAACATTCTGCGCACTCAGGTCACCCCTCACTTTAAACAAGGCAATTTTGATTCAGGCATCGTCAAAGGGACCCAGGCAATCATCCAGGTTTTAGAAGACGAAAAGGTTGAATCTCCGGTACCATCGACCCATTCAGAACCAACAAATGTACACTGGTTTGCTCGGCTATTTGAACACTTTCACCTGATTACCATGGGAGTTGTAGCCTTTATCGTTACGGGTGTGGTAACGCTTACCTCTGTTATATTGACGAAAGTTTTTAGAAGAAAACATGTTTTAATTGTGTCTCCCGTTGGTCGCACGATTTACCAGGAGCAGCAGAGCGCTTGGCCTTCTCGGGTGTGGTTTTGGGTATTGCGGTGGTTAGCAGGAGACTATACTGCAACTGAGACACGATCACTGAAAACGCGAATCGCCTTTAACCCAACGAAAGAAGTGGTTCAAACTTGGTGGACTTTCTTTGGCCTATTGATGGGGCTTTGGATCGCATCTTCCTTCATTAGGGGCGTTACCTTACTCAAGCTACTGCTGGTTTGGGGATGGTTGGGTTACGAACTTTGGCGTTGTGCGAAGCGCGATCAGACCATTGTTAATGCCATTAAAACAGCCTTGGGCAAGCTGATTTTTTCTAGTTTGGTCGCCAGTTTGTTGCTGCTTTGTGTGGCAAGCGCTGTCAAGAGTCCTACGATTGGAAGGATATTATTACCTGGTCTGTTCGCTGCCTTTGGTGGAGCCTGTGCCTGGACGTTACGGCAGTTGCGATCGCTCTCTCACAACATCGAGGTACGGTGCGAGTCCTGCCATAATCCCATGCAGCGTCTTGACAATACGGCTTTAGAACAACGCCTTAGACCTGCGGATAAAGTGGCTCAAGAGTTGGAGAGTACACGCCTTGAAGGTTGGCACTGTCCAGCCTGTAGTCCTGCACAAGCAAAGAATGGCTGCGATATACATCTCTTACAAGAAGTCCTACAGTCAAATCGGTTTGAGCATTGTAGCGAATGTGATGCCCATACCGTAACCAGCACATTCAAGATTCTCCAGCATGCAACCACCTCCGCTACAGGGGAAAAACTGGTAACGAGGAAATGTGCGTGCTGCCATCAACAATCCGAACAACAAGTAACGATTCCCCGTGTCTCTAAGGTTTCAAAGAAAAACTTTTTTAGTGATTCTAGTTGGAATAGTGGGGGTAGCAGCAGCTTTGGGAGTAGTAGCGACTTTGGAAGTAGCAGCACGAGTAGTGGGGGTGACTTCGGTGGGGGTAGCAGCGGGGGCGGTGGAGCTGGCGATAGCTGGTAGTCGTCCTATTCTGGTTAGCTTCAGTCCTTAATTCATCCATTGTTTTTACCCTTATGAACTCCGACAACGTTATTCCTGAAGATTTAGTTCCGATTGTTTTAGAAAAAGCAGGCCAGCTCTATCTTCAACAAACGGGTCTCCAAGGGTATTCCCTTGAACAACTGATGGACGCAGGTTCAGAGGCCCAAATCCCACCCGAGCTAATTCAGCAGGCTTACCAACAGCTTCAGCAGGAGCAAGCAGCAGCCAAACAACGTCAGGCAAATCGGCGACAGCAATTGAAGATTGGGGGTGTGATCGCAACTACCGTAGCAGTCCTCGGAGCCATATGGTTTGGCGGCACTTACAACTATCTCACCGCTGCCCGATCCACTGTTGAAGGGAAATGGGCTCAAGTCGAAAACCAGCTACAACGTCGAGCCGATCTGATTCCTCAGCTCACACAGGTTGCCCAGTCTTATGCCAGTACTGAGAAAGCGATGATCCAGGAACTGACTCGTGCCCAGACTGCTTTTGCGCAGGCAAAGACGATGGCTCAACAGGAGGTGGCTAATGAGACGATGCAGGATGCAATCGCAAAATTCCAAAGTTTGGCTACTCGCTACCCCACCTTGCAGTCTAGCCAACTGTTTATCAACCTCCAGTTCGAAATCGCCGGAACTGAAAATCGCATTGCCACTGAACGGATGCGGTTTAACCAAGCCGTCCAAACCTATAACCAGTCATTGCAAGCATTTCCTACGGTACTAGTGGCAAAGAATATGAATTTCAAACCCCATCCCTATTTTCAACACAATTCTCAGTGAGCCATATTCATACCTAAGGCGATGTGCAACTTTCCTGAAAGTACTGATACTACGTTGCTACTGATCACAACATTTAGCCAGAGGAAACGAGGAATCAACGGTTACAGGC
>JANQPU010000270.1 GCA_028285315.1 Acaryochloris sp. IP29b_bin.176 | reverse complement strand
CAAACTGTGCCTGCAAGCGTAATTCTCAAATCTGTGGAATCCTCTCCTAGCCTACTTTAGTCACTAATCAAAATTACACTCTTGGAGACTTATTGGTATCAGGGGCATATCGAGCCCGAGAGATGATCCTCGCTACAGTCTTTCACAGCATCACATTTTGGCTGCCCCCCCAGACTGCTAATGCATTCAGATATCTATACCCAGTTCTAGCAAGTTAGGATGAGGTTGAAAGCTACATCTCCTCAAGGCAAATACAGCTCTATCTGTAGTTGTTCGATGGGGATAAGTAAAGGATGGGGATATGCAGCTGCTGTCTATTGAAACGACTCCTAGCCCGAATTGCATCAAGCTCAACTTAACTGAATGGGTGAGCACCAAAGCACTGACATTACAGAAGGGGGCAAGCCAATTAGAGGCCCCAGTCGTCGCTCAAAAGTTGTTAGCCATCGAGTCAGTTCAATCTGTCTTCCTTGTCCAGGATTTTATCACCCTGACACGACAAGGGAACGCGGACTGGCAGGCCATTCTGGCAAAAGCTGCTGACATTATTGGTGTTTCTGAGCAAGCTAATTCAACGCTGCTATCTGAGGTTGCACAAACTCAGGATTCCTCAGAGGCCACTCATTCTAGACAGTCTAACTCAGACTTAGGCCATGTTGAGGTTGCTATTCAGATGTTTCGAGGGATTCCGGTGCAAGTACGAGTGGTGGGTGCCGATGGTCAACAAGCACGGGCCGCTCTGCCAGAACGATTTAACCAAGCTTTGCAACGAGCTATTCAGATGACTCAAGCAGATTATATTGCTGAACGTCGCTGGGAACCGTATCAGTCTCCGGTGGGTCCTGCCAACGAGGTCGCACAACAGGTTGCAGATGAGATTGCCAGCCTGATTGATATAGAGGAGCTAGCTCAGATAGAAACTATCGCTATTACTAATGCCTCCTCAGCAGGGGCGGCTAACCCAGCCCCTGCTCAGCAAACTCTCTTGTCTGGGCTGGGGCACCCGAACTGGAAATATCGGCTCAAGGCTCTCCAACAAATTGAGGTGACCCCAGAGACATTTCCTGCCATAGTGTCTGTCCTTGATGATGAAAAGAGTACCGTTCGTCGCTGGGCAGCGGCACTGTTAGGGGCCAGTGTTATGAGTGCTGCGGTAGAACATTTAGGTCAGGTCGTTCTTGGTGACCCCTCCGCAATGGTTCGCCGGATTGCAGGGGATGCATTGAGTGACTTGGGGGACAAGGCTGCCATACCAATCATGTGTCAAGCTCTAGCAGATTCCTCAACGTTGGTTCGTTGGCGAGCAGCGCGGTTTCTAAATGAACTGGGGGATCAAACGGTTGTTGATGCTTTACGCCAAGCGGTTGAAGACGAAGTTGAATTTGATGTGCGCGTGGAGATGATGGCGGCATTAGAGCGGATTCAAGGGGGAGGTGAAACGCAAGTGCCAATGTGGCTGCGGATCACGCAAGGAGAGGCTGCAAGTTCCATGTAACGAATGCTCAGCGTTACCTCTGAAGGTTATGGATATTCCTAATCGGGATAAGGAAAATTGGAGAATTCTCACTAACTAACGGGAATACCTCAGCGCTTTTCCAATGCCCCATACCACGCTCAACCCCAACGGACCGTTATTAGAGATTGGTGGAAGTATTGCAGTCTAACTGGAGGCATTACTGGCACGAGAGTCAAGCTAAAACACAAAACTGGGAATTGAATTCCCGCAAGATTGAACGCACTCGCTAACCAGACAGATTCCCCACTGTTCTTACCGACCTGAAGTGGTGAGAATTCTGGGCCGCATTAGAATCATCATCCCTCAATGCGGCTCAAGCCAAGAGCAAGAATCTAACCCATGCATAGACATTAATCAATTAAAAACTGATTGAAGTTTCATAAAAGTCTATTTATAATTAAGATGTTCGATGCAACCAGGGTAATTGAAGGGTCACTGCTATCAAGTGAACTGAAGCCTATAAACCATACATTGAAATATTTTTAGGACTGAATAGCCATCTATGTTTTTTGGCTTTTTAGAAAAATATTTCTCTCTAACGGATTTATGTTGTTGCAAGTTCCCAAAAAGGCTTAATTGCAAGTGGCATCGGCTCTAACTTTACCCAAGCTAGTAAATTCCACACCGCCTGGTTAATCGCGTGATTCTCATATCTGCATCCTCGTCGATGGGGGTTACTGACTAAGACTCGTAGCGTGAGCAATAGAACCACTTTGGAGGAAACGATGAAAGACTACACACTTGTCTGGATATTGATCTGGCAATCTATTTATTTCGGATTGTTCTTGCACAGCGTTCTTACCGATGCATTTGCAGACAGCGAGCAGAACCGAGAGAACTCTTGATATCGCGGCAAGCAGTTTGTCTGAAGGATCGGCCAGTCCCCATTTCTCTATCACCCCCCTCGAAGGAGAGTAAAGCACAACGGGACTTTTCTAAACTTGCTGACCTAGCGGGATAACAAAATCAGGCAGAATAGCAAAGGCTAGTATGCTGGCCTTGTGACCTGAACCCTAAGGATAGGTATGACCCCCGATCAGCGACATTCTTTAGAAGTGCATCGACAGCAATTTCCCGCGTTAGCCAATAAGCTTTACTTTAACTACGGCGGTCAAGGCCCACTGCCAAAGCCTGCCTTAACTGCGATTCAGGCTGCCTATACTCAAATGCAGGATCTTGGCCCGTTTACGGGAGGCGCGTTGGCTTGGATGACGGAAAAGGTGGAGGAAACTAGGGGTGCGATCGCAACTGAACTCAATGTTTCTCCCAGCACGATCACCCTAACAGAATCCGTTTCCAGTGGTTGCAATATTGCTTTGTGGGGCATCACCTGGCAAGCAGGCGATCATCTCTTACTTTCAGACTGTGAACATCCCAGCGTTATTGCCACTGCCCAGCAGCTTCAGCATCGATTCGGTATTGGAGTGTCCACCTTTCCACTAATGGCGACCCTGAATGGTGGTGATCCGACTGCCGTGATGGTGGAGCAGTTGCGTCCTAATACCCGCTTAGTGGTCATTAGTCATATTCTCTGGAATACGGGTCAGGTACTACCGTTAGCAACCATGGCCCAAGCCTGTCGGCAAGCTGTTCCCACTGCCGCAATTTTGGTGGATGCAGCTCAGTCTGTGGGCGTTTTATCCCTCAGTCTGGATGACCTGGATGTCGACTTCTATGCCTTTACGGGGCATAAATGGTGGTGTGGTCCCGATGGGTTGGGTGGACTCTACGTGCGATCCGCTTCTTTAGAGAGTTTAGAACCCACCTATATCGGCTGGCGTGGTATTGAGATGGATGCTCAGGGTAAACCCACGGGCTGGAAACCCGATAGTCGTCGCTATGAGGTTGCCACCTCAGCCTTTCCCCTCTTTCCAGGTTTAACGGCAGCGATTCACCTGCTTCGAGAATGGGGCACGCCCACAGAGCGCTATCACCGAATTTTGCACCTCAGCCAAATGTTATGGGAAAGCCTCAGCACCATTCCTAAGATTCACTGCCTACGCACCTCAGCCCCTAAATCTGGCTTAGTAGCCTTCCAAATCGAAGGCATTAGCAATCATCGCTCTTTTGTTCAACAGCTAGAAAGCCAAAGTGTAATGGTTCGCCTGATCGCGGATCCCAACTGCGTGCGGGCTTGTGTGCATTATCTAACGTTGGAATCAGAGGTAGAACAACTGGTACAGGCTATTGAACAAGCACTTATCTAAGAACAATATTTATTTAATCTTTGGACAATGCTTCTAGCTTTTCAAGCCAGCACCGGAACCCTGGACATTCCGCTCGAAAAGAACTTAGCCCAATATCAATAGCTGCCAAGTTGCCAAAGAGCGGTTTTTCGTACCTTGGCATCAAATCTTTAATTCGCTTAGATGGATGAGTTTGTGGCGAATCATTTATCTCTTCTGGTGAAGAATACGCATCACGGATTGCCTGAAACTCTTTAGCTAGGTCTGATCGAGCGACACTATCAGCAAATTTTTTACAGTCGCTGAACAGTAAACCTTCAAATTCATGCATCATGATGTAAGGAATAAATCGCTTTGTATCTACAGACTTAGAAATATCCTCAGCTAATTTCGCTTCAATATATTGAGCCTTTTTGGAGAATGATAAGCTGCTAGCTTGTAATCGTCCTGGCCATGCATTAGGCTTATTTTCTCCTCCTGGCAATGCATAATAATCAACCATAATCGATACATACAAAGCTTGATCACGATTGAGGTGTCTGACAATCTCGTCTTTGACTGTAGACCATCCACGAATACCACCTCGTCTATTACGATTACGAGCATTCCCCATTAATTTCGCACTAATCGAGTGAAATCCGTTGGTGTAAAGATGGGGTGATAATACTTCATTGACAAAGGTTTCTTCTGTTTCACCTTCGACTAGAATTAACAATCTAACCATGCTAAGGTCTACCGCCGAACTGATTTTTCTCCCATAGCTCTCCCAAACTATAGTCACTCAGCCATTCTTCTAACTCATCCGTTTGTAGCCGAGTAAGATTTGTAGCTCCAGCATCTAATTCTGTCACAACAATATCTTCTGGCTCAAAATGATCTAGCAATATTGGAGACTGTGTAGAAATAATCACTTGCGTTTCAGTAGAAGCTGATTTAACCATATTCGCTAGCATTGAGATCGCATAGGGATGTAATCCTAGTTCTGGTTCGTCCAATAGGATAGTAGATGGATATTCTGTATGAGGTTGTAGAAGCAAGGTTGCTAAACAAATAAAGCGTAAAGTTCCATCGGATAACGATGAAACATCAAAATATTGATCTGATGATGATTTATGACTCCACTCCAAACGAATTTTATCTTCATTACGACGTAAAGGAGCTAGCTGAAAATCGTCTAGAAAAGGGGTCACCCGCCTCACCATATTACGGATAAGGCGATAATCTGAGGGATATTTTTCCTTAAGGAATAGTAGGTATGATGGAAGGTTTGAGCCATCTGGCCTCAAGAACTGATTGTCATCAATATCTGCAATTCGCTTCATTGGTGAACTATCACTAGTATCGTGAAAATGATAAATCCGCCAACTATCCAAACGTTTCTGTACCCAACCAGGCGTTCTACTTAGATCTTTACTAATTCCAGCTTCACCCTCAATTGGTTTCAAAGGGTAATATATAGGGTCAGGATGAGATTCACTCTTCCAATACCAGCATATTTCTTTCTGTATAGAAAATGTGTCAATATCAGTTGAGGCAAGAGAAATATTATATCCATTAACACTATTACTAAACGAAATTTCTATTTCTAATGTAGGTGTGATTTTTGATCCAAAATGGAAAATTCGATTGGCACCACCCCTCTGCTCAGTGTAACTACGCAAATTGCCCCGTCGGAGTTCATTTAAAAACGAAAAAACACTTACCACATTAGATTTTCCAGAACCATTGGCCCCCACCAAAATATTAATGGGATGTAATTCTAGCTTTTCCTCCCGAATACTGCGGAAGCCCTTGATCGAAATATAGTCTAGGGCATTTTGCATATCGATAGTATTATCTGGCACATTTAGAGACTTCTAGATTATCCACAGTCTAGGGCATTGAGCCACTGAGAAAGCTACATGTTTACATCTTCTAAAAAGCAGCAGTTGACTCAGCAAAGCTCGTTGAAAGATGTAGAACTGCGAAAATATCTGTAATCAATGTTGATTCGCATAATAGTCCCGCGTCCCCTTAGCCGTCACTGCTTCACCAATCCGGTTCAAAGCATGCACATAGGCCGCAGTCCTGACAGAAATTTCTTTAATTTGAGAAATTTGCCAAATCGTCTCCGTTTCCTCCACCATTTTTTGCTGAAGCTGCTTCTGCACCTCTGACTCCGTCCAATAGAGACCACTTCGATTTTGCACCCATTCAAAATAGCTCACCGTTACCCCACCTGCATTCACCAAAATATCGGGAAATACCGTTGTCCCTTTTTCAACCAATACCTCGTCTGCAGCTGATGTCACCGGACCATTAGCAACCTCGAAAATATATCTCGCCTGAATCTGTTCGGCATTGTCGGTCGTAATTTGATTTTCCAGCGCTGCCGGAATCAACACATCGACCTCTAAGGTCAACAGCTCCTCATTCGTGATCGTGTCATGTTCGATGATGCTGCACACACTGCCATCACAATAGACCGCCTTCATCGCTCGACTGGCCTCTTTATGCTTGCGAATACTGGCAATATCCAAGCCTTGAGGGGCATAAATGCCGCCTTGAGAATCACTAACAGCTACGACTTTATATCCAGCCTGATCGAGAAGTTCGGCAACGACAGCTCCGGCATTGCCGAAACCTTGAACCGCTACCGTGGTTTGTTCAGGAATCAAATCGAGCTTGGGTCTCATCGCCTCGATCGCAAAAAAGGCACCCATCCCCGTGGCCGTGTTTCTGCCGACGCTGCCACCAATCGCCAGAGGCTTCCCCGTCACCACGCCTCGGCAAATTTGGCGCTTAATAATGTTGTACTGATCCATCATCCAGCCCATAATCATCGGGTTGGTGTAGACATCGGGGGCGAGAATATCGATATCAGGACCAATGAAATCGGCAATGGCATCAATATAGCCCCGACTCAACCGCTCTAATTCCATGCGAGAGAGGACTTTGGGGTCTACCGTAATGCCACCTTTACCACCGCCGAAGGGTAAGTTCAAGGCGGCACATTTAAAGGTCATCCAAAAGGCTAGGGACTGGACTTCATCAATAGAGACGCTAGGATGATACCGTACCCCACCCTTAGCTGGACCACGCGTGTCGTCGTAGCGGACTCGATAGCCTTGGAAAATTTTTAGCTCCCCATTATCCATGCGGACTGGGATAGAGACACCGAGTTGCGCTTTGGGATATTTCAAGGTTTCTAAGACATCTTCAGGTAAGTCCACATGCTTCAAAGCGGTGGTTAAGCGGTGAGTAGCATCGCTAAAGAGTTGATCGTCCGTACCCACGAAAGATTCCTGCTGTGAAAGGCTAATTCCAGCCTACTCTCGACTTTGGGTTTGGGCTTGCGATCGCAGGGTTGATTCAACAAACATAACGAAACGCAACCATTAGCCATTTCGGAATCAAGGGCCAGCAGAGAGAATGAAACACGCTATCATTCTCTAAAACCAATGGTAGGGGAATAATGCAATCACTTCGGTTTGTGGCAATGGGCCTACTCAGCCTCTGGCTATGGTTCGGTTGGGGAAATCTAGTCCTGGCCGTAGATAACTTAGAAGAACAGGTTTTACAGATCATTCGCGATCACCCTGAGGTCATTATTGAATCGGTGCAAACCTACCAGCAGGCTCAAGAGCAGGCCCAACAACAGGCTCAGCAAGCGGTGCTCCAACGGCTGAAGCCCAAGGTTCTAGTCGGAAAATCACCCACCACAGGCGCTCAGAATAGCCCCAACTTATTGGTAGAGTTCTCTGATTTTCAATGCCCGTTTTGTGCCCAAGCCGCTGCTGATGTCCAGGACTTTTTGCAGCAACATCCAGGTGGATTTACCTTCACCTATAAACATTTGCCCATTCAGTCCATTCATGATCAGGCTCTGCCCGCCGCTCAGGCTGCTTGGGCTGCTCAGCAGCAGGGAAAATTTTGGCCCTACCACGATGCACTTTTTTCTCGTCAAGATGAATTAGGCGATGGGCTCTACACCGAGATTGCTCAGCAATTGCAGTTGGATCTGGGGCAGTTTGATCGCGATCGCAATAGTAGTGCCGCTGTCAAAGCCATCAATGCAGATTTAGCCCTTGCTGAAAAAATTGGGATTACAGGCACGCCTTTTTTTGCTCTCAACGGTCAAGTACTCCCATTGCCCTTCAATGCAGATGCTATTACGACCCTACTTGATCCTGCATAGACTTTGTTATCACCTGCTTCTGATCTCCCCATCCACTTCAGAGAAGGTCATCGCAATCAAGGTTGGCGTGGGGGTCAATGACAAGGGATCATATGATGCGATCGCAAGATGCCCTAAGGTTGTTTGGTCAACCCTACCGTTTTAGGATAGGCAGCACTAAGATTGATCGAGGCATAGCGGAGGAACCTTAATTCTCCTTTGACCTTCCGCCTCAGAATGATTGCGACCATCACTGTGACCATCTATGACTGCTGAGCATCCATTATCAGCCCAACAACAAGAGCTAGCCTGCCTCAATTTCCGTATCCTCGAAGTAACGCCTGACTCGGTTATTGCGGCTCGACGGACCTTTAACTGGGACTGTCTGTTTACATGGGTCAACTATACCGTCTTTATCCGTCGCGTCTCCTGCTTGACGGCTCAAGTGATGGAAGCGGATCAGGTCACGTTAATGCAGAAGGCACAACAGTCCAATCAATCGCCGTTGCCTAGAGGGTTTCAATCTGGAAATGCTGTGTTGGTGGTTTATGTCGCAGACCAAGTCGATTTAGAGGCTCAGCAGCTTTGTCAACGAAGAACTAAAATTCGCTTTGCCCAGTTTTATTTGCCTGCTGCCTTAGATCAGGATCAGCAAACTTATCTGATTCGAAAAACGCCCCTGTGGGGATTTATCTACTACACCAAGTTTCGCTACATTCTCAATCGACTCTTAAAGCCCCAAGGAACGCCCAATCAAGAACCTCGTTCGACGGCTGGCATCGTCCTGACAGGGGTGATTGTGCTGTACATGGTTCTGTTGGTGGTGGTTTTGTTCTCTCTATCGAGCTAGAAAACTCATGGTCTGATTTGGCGGCAGAACTGAAGTATCATCTTTAAGTTCATACAGGAGTCCAGAGAGTAATCGGTTCTCAGTAAATCCTCAAATTTATTCATGAACCTCTCAGGCATAGATCAAACCCCTCTCAAAATGACTCGGCATGATGAGAGATAAGTTCAGTCTGACAGGAAAATAGTTATGAAACGTCTCGTCTTTGGTACCTTATCTGCTTTTGTGCTTGCAGCCAGTGTGGTTCAACCCAGCCTTGCTGTAGAGTCTTTGATTCAAGGCAAGGCTGGCGGCAATTCTGTTCTAGTCGCTAATAAATCTGTGGTCTCCTCTGGTCAATTTGTCACCGTCAAAAAACAATCCACGGGCTCTGCTCAAATTATTACGAAAGATGGTAAGCACTATTTAGAATTGAGTTCTGATTTTAGTACTGGTCAGGGGCCTGATGTAAAAGTAGTCTTGTACCGCCAAGCCACGGTTCCAGGCGCTATTGAGGAAGGATCTTACGTGACCCTAGCCCCCATCCAACAGTTTAGTGGCAAGCAACGCTATGAAATTCCCAGCGATATTGATTTAGATGATTATGCATCAGTTGCCCTGTGGTGCAGACAGTTTAACACCACGTTTGGGTATGCACCCCTCAGTTAAGCCCATCAATAGAGTCATTGACTGCCATGACGGTAATCCAGGAAATGTGTTCTTAGATATCACGAATGGGAATGTTACCGCCCATCTAGTGGGTTAATCTTTTTGGCGTTCCACAAGATCAACCCATAATAGGGCATCATAGGGAACCTTCCCAAAACCTTTGTCGTATTGTTCCAGCACAGTGCTGGCATCCTCAATAAGGACTTTCTCGACAGAGACACGGTTCACAGTGTAAGGAGTGCCAGCAAAGGGAGCATCAAGGCGACGTCTGAATTCTTCATCGATCAGAAAAGACTCAATCAGGCGATAGGGATGATCGTTGTGACTTGTTCCCCTCGCAAGATCCCAATCTTTACTCTTAATCGCCGCCCTTGCGAGATACTGTGAAATCCATGGATAACGTATCACTCGCCCCAGGTAAAACCCCTCAATCGGCGCTGCGTCAATCTCATGCTCACTCACCCATTTCTGAATCGATCTTTGATAGCTTGCTTCATCAATGGTGCAGTTTGATTCAGGTACGCGTAGCCCAAATGTAGTTGCAGAAGAGCCGTTCTCAATAACTGGAAAACATCGATTGCTACTCCAGTTGCCTAAACTACTTTCTGAGACAAGGTACCAAACCCCAAGCGTGATGAAGAATACTGGCATCAACTCATAATCTCTTGTGAAGAAGATACCTCAAGTCTAGCCAAAAGCCTTATATAGACGCTTTGCAAGATAGCTAATCAGTCTCCTATGCTGTGAGGGCTGAGAAAATTCTCCCATCACGGCTACCCCAGTTGTTGATGGCAGGTTTGAAGGGGCGTGAGAAACACGGTGACCTATGGTTTGCAGGCAGACCATAGAACAAAAAATACCCTCGCACTTTGTCGAGGGTATTGCATCAGAAGAGGAACTCTAGCCAAACGGTAGAAAAAACTGCTGGGCAGTACCAACAGTGGGGACAGAGACTTAGCTTTTTGCCAATTCTCCGCGAACGGGGCGTCCATCCTCTTTTAAGGTTTCTAGCCAAGTGTCGGCGTCATCTAGCTTATAGCCAGAAAATTGGATAGTGGTCTGCTGATCTGTGATGGTTCGCACCGTCATGAAAATAACTCCTAGGACATCAGGTAAAAAATCCAAATGTGATTTTCCCATGTCCTTCTGAGGCCAATCGGGTTTGCTAACACAAGAGAAACGGAATTCTATATTTCTTTGCGGACTGCAAGATTTTGCAATAAATTCTTTGGGATTTGCCTTCGTCCTTAAGCTGAGAGATCTAACCCTAATAGCTCGATTAATTGCTGCTCTGATAGTTGGGGAATATTATACTTTTCCGCTTTTTTCAGCTTATTTCCAGGATCTTTGCCCACCACCACGTAGCTGGTTTTGGAACTGGGGTGAGTATTGATGGTGCCGCCCGCTTCCTGAATAATTGTTTTCACTTGTTCATAACTCAATTGGGCAAGCTTGCCGGTGATTACAAAACTTTGCCCAGATAAGGGAAGGGTATCGGAGGCTTCTGTTGTGGTTCCTCGCGAGTCTAGTTCTGGCGCAGAGATGACTGGGTTAGTCTGCTGAAGCTGTTGCTCAAGCTGTTGTTTCTCCTGGGTGAGGGTTTTAACCTGCTGCTCAAAATGGGAGACAACATCCTTCGCCATTTTCATCGCTTTTTCTAGCCCAGCTTTGTCTTGCTTCAAGGTTTTGACTTGGGTTTCCAGATGGGTAATGTGCTGATCGGCCTCTTGCATCACTGCCATGACCTGTTCCGGTAGGGCGTCACCCAATTCGGGGAGTTCGGCAGTTTGTTGTTCTAAGGTCTGGATTTGTTGGTGCAGGGTCGCTATTTCGGTGGTAGCCGCATCGTAGTTTTGCTGGAGCTGATCACGAGCAGCAGAAAGGTCTTGCAGTTGTTGTTCTAGCTCCGACGATGACGTTGCAGATTGCAGGTCAACGACTTGCTGCTCTAGAGTCTCGATTCGAGTTTGTAGGGATTGCTTGTCCGCTTGTGTTTGAGAGAGTTCTACTTGCAGGTCCTGCTGAGCCTGGGTTAAGTGTTCAATTTCACCGATGAGGGTTTGAGCTTGTTGAAGCTCGGCCTCAGCTTGTTGCAAAGAGGCTTCTAGGTGGGCTTTCTCTAAGGTCAGAGCTTGGAGCTGGGCGGGAAGAGGTTCTAGAGTGGTTAGTTGGTCAGTAAGAGTTTGGATAGTGGTTTCAGATGTTTTTAGGGTGTGGCTGATGCGAACGCATTCCGCTTTCACATCAGCCAACTCTGTTTCCAGGGCTGAGGTATCAGATGCCTGATTTAGAGAAGTTTGGAGATCCTGATTTTGCTGGGCTAAGTCTGCCAGTTGTTGCTCCAGGTGGGCCTGCTCAGCTTGGGCAGACTGCAATGCCTCCTGTAGAGGGATGGGTGCTGCTTCGGCAGCCTGGAGGGCCGAGGCTAATTGAGTATTCTCAGCTTCTAGAGTTTGCACTTGTTGTTCCAGGGTTGTCACCTGTTGCCGTTGGGCCTGCAGGTCTTGTTGAGTTTGCTCCTGCCCTTGGGTCGAGCTGTGGAGCTGCTGCTCCAGTTGTTGGGCTTGGGCTTCGGCACTTTGTAATGACGATTCAAGGGTCTGCCGCTGGTGATCTAAATCGGTTATTTGCCGCTGGAGGGGTGGGAGTTGAGCCTGATACTCAGCGACCTGCTGGTTAAGGACGTCTCGGTCCTGCTGCAGGGTTTGGAGTTGGGCTTCTAGGGTGGCGATGGTCTCCGACTGGTCGGCCATCGCATCTTGCTCGGCCTCTAAGCTTTGATTTCGTTCTTCTAGTTCCTGAAGTTGCTGACGCAGTGTTGCTAAGGCATTTTGGGATGTTGTCAGTTCTGCGGATAAGGTTTGGTTCGTTTGGGTTAATGCTTCTAGCTCACTACTGGAAGGCTGTGCGTCTTGAGCCGTCTCTAGATCCAAGACTTGCTGGCGCAGATGGGTAATCAGGTCTTGAGCTGAGGCAAGTTCAGTGGTGAGCTGTTGCTGAGTGGTGGTGAGTTCGGCAATCAAGCTTGAATCAGCGGCTTGGGTTTGCTCCAAACTGACCTCTAATTCTCGCTGATGCTGAGTCAGGGTTTCAATTCGTTGCTGTAGTTCGGAATGATTGGCTTGGGTAGCTTGGAGAGTATTGGCTAAGGACTCTTTTTCCTCGACCAGACGTTGTAATTGTTGCTGCTGTTGTTGGTTTCGGGATTGGGACGCTTGCAGCGCTTGTTCTAGTTCTTGCAAGGCTTGAGGGGACTGAGATCGGTCTGAAGCAGATGCGGCTACCTGGCTGAGTAGATCCTGGTTGGCTTGCGTGAGGGTCGCGATTTCTTGCTGAAGAGTTTTGATGTGAGTATGGGCGTCTTGGAGATCCGCGACCAACTCAGTATTGAAGTCTGTATCCTGAGTTTCCAAAGCTGCCAAAGAGGTTTGGGCTGTTTCATAATCCTCTGCCAACTGCCGTTGCATGTCCTTGGCCGTTGCCAGTCGGCTGGTTAAGGATGCAATCTCTTGTTGTTGTTCTTCAACGAGGACCGTCAGATTTTGTTTCTCTTGACTGAGGGTTTGGAGGTCGGTTTGAGTATGACTCAGCGCTTCCAGCTCTGAAGTGAGTTGGGCATACGCTTGTTCCAATTGTTGGTGGGCTTGAGTAAGCTCAGTGAGTTGCTGAGCCGTTTCTGTTTGTGTTGTCACCAACTGGGCATGGGTTGCGGTTAAGGTTTCGAGGCGTTGAGTCAGCCCAATCTTCTCGGCCTGGGTTGCTGTAAGTTCAACGTCTAAACTCTGATTCTTCGTGGTTAAGGTGGTGATCTGCTCCCGTAGTGCTGAGACTTCAGTCGCCAATTGCTGGCGCTGGAGATCGCGCTGGGATTGCTGGAGGAGCTGGCTTTCTAATTGCTTTTGCGTTTCAGTGAGGGCTACTACCTGTTGTTCGAGGGTTTGGATAATTGACTGGGCTTGAGAGGTTTGAGATTGGTCTTGCCGCTGCTTCTGGGTCAGATCATTCAGTTGTTGCTGTAGTTGGGCATTGGTTTGGGTCAAGGCAGCGACGGTCTGATCTGCTGCCGCTAACTTTGCCTGTAATGGCCCTTGATTTTGGATTAGGGTATCGATTTGGAGTTGTAAGCCGCGCATTTTAGCTTGGACTTGGCGCAGATCCACTTCAGCTCGGGTTTTAGCTGCGGTCAGTGATTCCAACTCCGTATCTACTGCGGTTCGCTCCGCTAGTTCGGCTGCTAGTTGTTGGTTTTGGGCTCGTTGTGCTTCGAGTTCCGTTTGTAAAGTGGTCTGCTGGTTCTGTTGAGCTTGTTTCTGTTGTGCCCAGGCTTTTTGCTGCTGCTGGAGTTGGTTTAACTGCTGCGTTAAATCGGTAACGTTTTGCTCCTGCGATTCCACCACCTTTTTGGCGGTGGCTAAGGTAGTTGCTAAGGTCTGGTTCTCGGTGCTAAGGGTTTGCAACTCTTCTTGCAGACGGGTTTGATCAGCGGTGAGAGACTGTTGTTGTGCTGTGGACTCTGTCGTGAGCTGGCGTTGGTGCTGGCGCTGACGCCAGGTATCTACTGTGAGGGTTCCCAGCAGGAGAGCACCTAAACTTTCTATGACCAAACGGACATCGAGAAAACTGGACAATTCAGGCATAGATGTAACTTTGACCTTTGCAATAATGATGACAAGGAAACCGATTTCCTCCCTTTATCCTGACGTTCTCTGCTGAGAAATGCTAGGACGTTGGCTACAAACAGCAGGAGTCTTACGGTGATCGAGGTGACCTCAACCTCAGTCTAGAAAATTTGCTCAGTGAATAATAGTTGTCCGTTGGATTCTCAATTCAAGTGGGAATTCTACGGACACTAGTTCACTTTATTGCGTGCCAGGGATGGCAATCCATAGCTGGCAATAGTGCTTTATTTCTCGGGGTGTTTGTGTGTTTAAGCTGCTCCGCTACTACTCCATCACTAGTTTGATTGCCTTTGTGGCGGCGATTCTGGTGTTAAATCAATACACCCGCGATCGCGCCATCCAGAACTTAGTAAAGATCAGCGAGAACAAGAATATTGCCCTAGCCCAATCCTTTGCGAATACCTTGTGGAAGACCTATGGCCCTTTCTTGAGCACTACCCAATCTCTGAGCGCAAAAGAACTGAAATCGCATCCTCAAACTTTAAAGCTGATGCAAGAGGTCGAAACTTGGGCGCAGGGATTACCCGTTGTGAAAGTGAAGGTGTTTGATCCGAAGGGCCGTACCGTTTTTTCCACTAGCGCTAAGCAAATTGGTCAGGATAAGCGCCAATCGAAAGGGTTTCAGATCGCGATTAAGGGCCAAGCTCGCTCGTTACTCAATCATCGGGATACGTTTGCGGGAATGCAAGGCCAGATTAGCGATCGCAACCTCCTCTCTAGCTATCTTCCCCTGCGTCCAGACGGTCCCAAGGGTCCCATCGTCGGTGTGTTTGAGCTGTATACCGATGTCACCCCTTTAATGGCACGGGTAGAAACCACCCAACGCAATATTTTGTGGAGTACAGGTAGTATCCTAGGAATTCTCTATGGAGTATTGTTTGCCATTGTTTATCGGGGCGATCGCATTATCCAAGAAAAGCATGCAGCGGCGGCAGCAGCAGCTCGGGCCAAGGACGACTTTCTGGCAATGATGAGCCACGAAATTCGTACACCGATGAATGGGGTGATCGGTATGACGGGATTGTTGCTGGATACGGAGCTAACACCCCAACAGCAGGAATTTACAGAAACCATTCGCAAGAGTGGGGATAGCTTACTGGCGCTGATCAATGACATTCTAGATTTCTCCAAAATCGAAGCTGGCAAGCTGGATTTAGAAAATCAGGCTTTTAATGTCCGAGTTTGTGTGGAAGATGCTTTGGAGCTAGTGGCCTCTCGGGTGGGACCCAAGGAGATTGAGTTAGCCGGGGTGGTTCAGCCCGATGTCCCCAAGGCTATTTTGGGAGATGTGACTCGCCTCCGTCAGATTTTAGTTAATCTGCTGGGGAATGCCATCAAGTTCACCGAAGCTGGTGAAGTTGTGGTGACCGTCACCGCTCAACCCATGCCAGGCAAGCCATCAATTTATGAGCTGTGTTTTGCTGTACGAGATACGGGAGTGGGCATTCCCACTGAGCGCCAGGATCGTCTGTTTAAATCCTTCAGCCAGGTGGACTCATCTACCACCCGTAAATTTGGGGGCACTGGACTGGGACTAGCTATTTGTAAGCGACTCAGTGAGATGATGGGGGGGCGGATTTGGGTGGAAAGTGAAGAAGGCCAAGGCTCCACCTTTTCCTTTACGATTCGGGCCGCAGAAACGGAAGACATAACGGTGTTGACCCAAACCTTGCCAGCGGTCACCCTAAAAGACAAACGGGTGCTGATTGTGGATGACAATGATACCAATCGCCGTGTCCTTACCTTACAAACCGAATCTTGGAGCATGCAGCCCCAAGTAGCGGCTTCTGGATATGAAGCATTAGGGCTGCTGGAACATGCTGGTCCCTTTGATATGGCTATCCTAGATATGCAAATGCCGGGCATGGATGGTCTCACCTTGGCCCAGAAAATTCGCAGTCATGCTCAGGGCCAAGCCTTCCCCTTAGTGATGTTGACTTCCATTGGCCAGTCACCTGATCTGGCCAGTCATCATGATCTGTTTTCAGCCTGGTTGAACAAGCCTGTTAAGCAATCCCAGCTCTACAACGCCCTGGTAAAATCCTTGACGGGGGATGAGGTGAAACCTCAAAAGTCTGCTGCTCCGCAACTCGATACAGAGATGGCGACCCGACTACCTCTGAAGATTTTGCTGGCGGAAGACAACCCCGTCAATCAGAAGCTCGCCGTATTGATTTTAGGCAAAATGGGCTATCGCGCTGAGGTAGTGAGCAATGGCTTAGAAGTATTGCAGGCCCTCAAACGCCAATCCTACGATGTTATTCTCATGGATGTGCACATGCCAGAGATGGATGGCTTAGATGCTACTACCCATATTTGCCAATCTGTGGCATCGGAGGAGCGACCGCGAATTATTGCGATGACCGCCAATGCCATGCAGGGCGATCGCGAAAAATGCCTTGATGCGGGGATGGATGACTATATCAGTAAACCCATCAACATTAAGGAGCTGGTAGCTGCCCTAGAAAAATGTGAACCCAGGTCCTCCGTTGAGGCATCCTGATAGTCACTAGCCTTCAAGAACTTACACCTAAAAAATCTTGAATAAATAGGTATGAAATCACTGTTCCAAGCCTGCAATGGCTTGACGAGTTAAGGTTACGCCTTGGGCCACTACGGCCTTGCGCCACGCTGAACTGGCGGGTGCATTGGCTTCTAGCAGCAGAGATTTTGCCCATTCATAGGTAGGAGAATCGGATGTATCCCACCAGTGGGCTTGGTTCTCAGCCCGAATGGCCTTCAGCACGGGCAGGAGTGGATAGGTACCAAATTCAACCGTGGCAAAGTGATAATTACACTCACCCATTAAGGCTTGGCACCAAGGACCAATATCTCCGCGACTGACATAGGTGGCCCCTTGCTGCCCCAAAACCTTCAGTCCCTTGGCTGTGAAGGTTTGCTGAAACCAGGGCAGCGTATCCTGTGGAGTTTGGGATTTGACCAGAAATGTAGGCGTGGTCCAACGTCCCAGCCCGGTATGTAAATCCAGATGCAAGACTCGCTGGGTTTTTCCTAACCAGATAGGTAAATGGGCCGCTAAAATCTGTTGGGCCTGGGCAGGGGCTTGACCACCAAAAAAGATGCCCTGGGGGAAATCATACTGACCAACGGGCAAGGTCTGTTTGAGCGAAGCCATGCCGTAGCAGATAGCGTAGGCTAGCAGCTTGAGAATAAACGAATCTCGATAGGTTGGGGGGGTACGAGGATTCAGAAAAGGGTCGAGCCGGGCATAGGTGGCTGGACTGCCTTGGAAAGATTGTCCCGGCAGCAAAAAATTGCGGTTAAGATCGATATTATCTTCGTTACAGCGGCGATTCCAGGCAAATCCATAGGGATTCAACGCATGGATCAACAGCAGGGCCACCCCTTTGGGCAATTTCAGTTTGGGCAGCAGTTCCGTTAGAGTAGCCCATTGAATGGCCGAACCGCAATATCCTTCTACGCCATGTAAGCCACTAGACAGAATCAGCGTGGTTTGAGGAGATTTGGACCCATAGCGAGCAACATCGATACTCAAGGATTGTTCTTGAGGGCCGAGGGCTTGGATGGGATGGGTTTCTAGAACACAGTTTAGGGATTGAGCTGCTTTTCGGAAGCGATCGCGCGCTTGCCAATAATCAGAGGAAAACACAGGTGTCTTGGCTGTTCAGAATCTCTATGGTGTGAGTGTAACGGATCAAGATGATATAGACCTATCCTGTGCCCCGAGAATAAGTCGGTGGAATCCACTCAGTTTGATCCCTATGAGTGGCTCCCTGAGTGATCAAGCTCTCAAGCTAGTGGTGCTCTCAAAACCAGTAATGGCAGCTCTGGCTGGCACATCTATGGAAGGGATCTTGCCGGTTAGGAACCGCATCGTGACCCGTCACGAGAGATCTTTCAAGGTCTGGCAAACCACTCTGAAGCCATAGGAGTTTTGTAGGGCATTGGGAAACGAGCGATAGCGAAAGGCAGAGCGGCAGGTATGGGGACCGTCATACCAAGATCCCCCTCGGCGGACTCGGCGCGATCGCACATCGTCTTGATTCACCCAAGCCGATCCATCCGTCGGTGCCCCCTCATAATTGTTATGCCAATGATCGAGGCACCATTCCCAAACTTGACCATGCATGTCGTAAAGGCCAAAGGCATTCGGTGCAAACTGGCCCACGGCAGTAGTGGCCTTCCTAAAGGTGCCGCGTGGACCCCGACCATAGGTATAGTTGCCATCGTAGTTGGCTAAGTCTGTCGTCAGGGTCGGACCCACACAAAAAGAAGTGCTTGTCCCCGCACGAGCAGCATATTCCCATTCCGCTTCGCTGGGTAAACGGTAATCCTGACCCGTGAGTTCAGAGAGTTTTTGGCAAAATGCTGTCGCGTCTTGCCAGCTCACTTGCTCGATAGGACGATCGGTCCCCTGAAATTGAGCAGGATTCTTGCCCATAATTGCTTGCCATTGGGCTTGGGTAATCGGATATTTGCCCATAAAAAAGGTGGGTACTGTCACCTGATGCTGGGGGCCTTCGCTCCCTTGGCGACTGGTTTCAGTGGCAGGTGAGCCCATGCTAAATCGCCCCCCTGGAACATAGACCATATCCAGGAATAGTCCTTCCTTGAGATCTTGACGGTAATATTGGGCGGACTGGCGGCTACGCTTTTGTATCTGGCCTTGGGCATTCACCCCCACCACCTCAAAGGTGAACCGAGATAGTCCAGGCAAAGTCTTCGGTTCTGGTTTCGGCTCCTCTGTTAATGCTTGATCGGTGGGTTCAGAGGTGGGCTGATCTGGGTTGCTGGGTTGCTCAGATGTCAGTGGTTTGTACTTGTCATCCAGACCGAAAACAGCGATCGCAGTATCTACGGGAATACCCAGATTAAGACCATCCTTAATTCGCACCTCCTGTAGACGACGCCCCGCGGCTCGACCATGAATGCCAATCAGACGGCCTTCTCGATCCAAAACGGGTCCACCACTCATTCCTGCTTTAGTAACGGCAGTATAGGAAAATCCATAGCCATCTTCAAATTCCCCAATGGAGGCTACCTCTCCCCTCGTCAGGGTAATGGTGGAGATGGAAATGGCCTGATCTGCCAGGGGATAACCCCCCACATAGATGTCATCTAAAATTCCCAGGTCTTTGAACTTACCAATTTCCGTAACTCGATAGGAATTGTTGCTAGTAAAGGTTGCGATCGCGATATCCGCTTTGGTATCCACCTGCATCAATTGGGTATTGAGGAGATGGGTTTTGCCATCGTAGGTTTCCACATGGGCTTCTTCACCAGGGTTGGAGTTTCTGATCACATGAGCCGCAGTCAGAACGGTGTAGATGTTGTTGTGCCGCTTCATCAACACTCCCGAGCCTGATGGGCCTTGGGTCATAATGCGGACGGTAATGCGGCGGGCAATCTTACGAATGTCTCTTACAGACTTCGCTAGAGATAACTGCGAAATGGCAAGGCTGAAAACGGTAGTCCCCCCGAACCATAAAAATTGTCGACGCTTAATTCCCATTCCAACCGTATATCAATAATCTGCAAAACCCTTGTTCCTACTCTATCCGCTCTATTTGGGAATGTCTCGTGTGATGCACTTCCTGTAGATTATTCGAGAAGTATCAGAGTGTGTCTTTCACTCAGGGGAATTGCACCTGTAACGGAACGAAGTGGTAAGCAGCATTGGGTTCATTGGCGATGGAGCTGCCCAAAATTTCTGCGACAAACTTTTGTCGAATGGGCCGCCTATTCTATCCGCTATTCTTTTTGGGCCAAGGCTTTTTATGAATACCAGAAGCGAAAGGGAAAAACCCATCACATGGCGATTCGGGCACTTGCCTGCAAGTGGATTCGAATTCTCTATCGTTGTTGGAAGGACCGAGTGCCTTATGATGAGGTCAAGTATTTGATGGCGCTTAAGACAAAGGGGTCACCCCTTGTCGCCGAGTTGTCCACATAAACAAATGAAGACTTAAATTGATAAGAGGTTCATCATACAGTCCTCAATATCGTCTTTAAACTTAGTGAAGGGGAATTCCCTGCTGCTCACCGCGAAGTAATGATGCGGCTTTAGTTTCGAAATGTCCCACATACCCTAGAGGCATCGTTTCGGGTCAGGGGTGATGGGGGATGCCAGCAAAATCGTAATTCATGAAGACGCTTCTGAGCTGCTGCAGTTAATGAAGCAGTACCAGCATTCTCAGCAGTGGACTTGGCTCTAGGTCTTGTATCTCCTTAAAAGTGGTGAAGTGGCTTCTATTGCCCATACATCGTACCTCCTTTGCTACAGCCGTAAAACCGTGCAGCGGTGGCTTGGCCAGTATCAACGAGAGGGACTCCAAGGACTGCTGGCCATTCGTCACGAAGCAGGTCGTCCAGTTGCCATTCCGAAATGGGCACAAGTCAAACTCAAAGCCCGATTAAAACAACCACAAGGGTTACCCAGCTATGGTGAAATCGTTATCTGGCTAGCTTCCGAGTGCAACATTTGGGTGAATTATTGGGGGGGCTATCACTGGGTACGGCAGCGCTGGAAAGCGGAGCTAAAAGCCTCACATCCAAGCCATGCCAAGCAAGACCCTGAGGCGATTGAACAATTTTCCGACCACTCATACTGGACGTTGCGCAAAGCGGTTCACGTAGCTCCCGATTTATATTTGTGCTATCGGGTCGAAGAAGAAAGTCGCTTTGGCCTCAAACCCATTTTTCGTCGTCGCATCACAGCTTGCGGAGTACCTCCCGTGACAGCGTATCACTGGCAATTTGAGTGGGTCTAGCTCTACGGCTTTGTTGAACCGCTCAGTGGCAAGTCTTTTTTCTGAGAATGCTCTCACCTCGATCATGTTGGCTTGGAGCAAGTGTTGTCGGCTTTTGCGGCGATTTATCCCGAGGGCATGCATATTGTGCAATTAGACCAAAGTATGGTGCATCGGACGGCCAACTTTCAGATTCCACCCAATGAGGCTTTCTATTTTCAACTGCCTTACAGTCCAGACTTGAACCCGATTGAACAACTGTGGGCGGTCTTGAAAGGGCGTTTGTCGAATTGTCTCTGGTTGAATCTGAAAGACTTGCAACAAGCTTTATCGTATCAGCTGGGGCAATTGACAAACGCCTCGCCACGCTCTTTGATGCAACGGACTGAACTAGTGGAAGCTTTGGCCTGGGCTGGGATACCATTCAAGGCTGTTTGATCTGTGGCGTTTCAAATTTCCCTCTCCCGTTGCTAGCCTGCTGAGACGTGCACCGATGTAGGCGACGGCATTGAGCGATCTTACTAGAGGTGGAGCATTCTGTCAGCTAGGATATGGAGAAGAACACCTCCTTTCCCTTCATCCTGAGAGCTTCTATGGCAAATCGATCAAGGTTGTCTCCTGTGGGTTGAGCCTTAAATTCGGAAAACCAGTATTCGAAATCCGCCAGTGCTTCAGGAGACAACCCAGCTATCTTTCCCTTTACTCTTAAAGCCTCAGTAGCAAACTCATCGAGCCTCTCTGCTGCCGAAGCCTGAGCCTCAAATTCGGTAAACCAGCGTCGAAATTCTGTCAATTCTTGGGGTGAGAATCGTTCAATGGCCTGCTGGACATCCTCAAGGACAGTCATGGTAGATCCTTATAGTTTGTTCTCTATATTCTAAGGTAGCTGAAGTAGACAAATCACTATCATCCACAGGCTAATTTAATTTGCAAAGATTGACGGCCCTCCTCAGGGTGTTATGGCGCAGACATTAAGCCGTTGGCTTCAGCACTTGCAAAGCAACCCTCAAACCAAACGAGCTTCTATAAGTATAGGGATAGGAACGGTAGCGAAAGGAGGACCGGCAGGCGTGGGGACTATCATACCAAGACCCTCCTCGTCGCACTCGTTGCATTTTAGGATCCCCTTTCTCAATCCAGGCGGTGCCATCAGTGGGAGCCCCCTTATAATTGTCATGCCAATGGTCTAGACACCATTCCCAAACTTGACCATGCATGTTGTAGAGGCCGAAAGCATTCCCAGCCAATTGGTCTACCCCAATCGTCCTCTGTCTGAAGGTGCCCTTTGGTCCTTTACCATAGGCATAGTTGCCATCGTAGTTTGCCAGATCTGTCGTTATAGTCTCGCCAAAGTGAAACGGGGTATTGGTGCCTGCGCGGGCGGCATATTCCCATTCCGCTTCGCTGGGCAAACGGTAGTCCTGGCCAGTCACTGCAGACAAGGTTTGGCAGAACTCTTCCGCTAGAAACCAGCTCACTTGATCGACGGGATGATTGGCTTCCTGAAACTTAGAGGGATTGTCTCCCATAATGGCCTGCCATTGGGCTTGGGTAATCGGATATTTACCAATGAAGAAAGAAGGAACATTCACTAAATGTTTGGGGCCTTCGTTAGATGCTCTATGGGCTTCTGTCACAGGTGAGCCCATATTGAACTGTCCCCCCGGAATAAAAACCATATCTAATACCCCACCATTCACAAGGGTTTGGCGATAGTATTGGGCGGATTGTTGTTTCCGTTTCCGCACCTGCCCCTTGTCATTCACTCCTAAGACTTCAAAGGTGAAGCGTGCCAAAGTTGACCCCGGCGTTGGTGGATTTGCGTTTTCTTCAACTGGCTCGTTGGTTGCAGGCGGTTGAGGTTCCGTTGCAGGTGATGTAGCTGCCGTCGGGGCAGTTCTCTGTAAGTCGAGACCAAATACCTCAAGGGCGGTGTCTACAGGAATACCCAGATTCAGACCATCCTTGAGCCTAAACTGTTTTAACCGCTGTCCAGCCGCTCGGCCATGAATACCTACGAGTTGGCCTGCTTTGTTTAAGATAGGGCCGCCGCTCATCCCAGCTTTGGTCACTGCTGTATAGGAAAAACCATAACCATCATCAAACGGACCAATCGAAGCCACTTCTCCCCGAGTGAGGGTAATGGTAGAGACAGTAATGCCCTGATCCGCAACGGGATACCCCCCCACATAAATTTCATCTAGAATATCCAGGGATTTAAATTCACCGATATCGGTGACGCCATAGGTTTTATTGCTGAAGAAGGTTGCGATCGCAATATCTACATTAGTCCCTGTTTTCATCGATTGGGTATCTAATAGGTGATTCTCGCCATCATTTGTAGTTGCATAGGCTTCTTCACCTCGATTGGAATTTTTAATCACATGAGCTGCTGTTAGCACAGTATAAGTTGGACCGTTTTTTTGAATCAAAACCCCTGATCCAGATGGCCCTTGAGTGAGCACCTTGACTGTGATCTGGCGTGCTATTTTCCGGATATCGTCGACAGACTTAGCGAGGGACCTTGATGAGGTAGCAAGGCTGAGAAAAAGGGTGCCCCCAAAGAGTAAAAACTGTCTACGCTGTATGCCCATACCTATTGCCAGTTGCCTGTTTCTAGATCACTTCGCTAATTGCAGTTCAACAAAGCAGTTTGCTTGTTAGAGTCATGATTGGCACTAACTCATGCCTCGCCTGAGACATCCTGTGAATAGTTAGACCCTCTCTTCAAGTCTTGATATTTATTCTCTTGATATTTATTCTGTAGATGAATTAAACGGTTACTTTTAACTCCCAAAAAACCCTCAAGATAAATATTTTACAGAGAAAATAATTGAATGGATTTAGGCTTATTTCTTGAGCATTTTTCTAGGTTTTTAATGTTTAATCTATAAGATGGCAATTAAGATCATCGATCAATATCAACAGTTGCGAGTTATTAAGCGATGGACTGCAATTCATAAAAGTGAGTAGGTAGTATATGGCTAATTTTTTCTGATGTCGTTATTTATTTATCTGTCCATGTTGAGAATTTTATGCGTTCACGAATTTTCAGATCATCCCTGAAGTCTAGAAGTCGAAATTTGTCCGATAGACGATCAGACCTGCTATGGTTTTTCTGATCAGGGCTTTGGGAGCAAAGTGAATGACGGAAGCCACAAACGTATTGGGAGGTCCTTTACAGATCTGCTGTACCTCGCCGATGACAGGATTTTATCGAGACGGTAAGTGTAATACGGGCGCTGGCGATATGGGGGCCCACGTCGTCTGTGCCCAAGTCACCGAAGAGTTTTTAGCCTATACCAAAGCCCAGGGCAATGATTTGAGCAGTCCTGCTCCCATCTGTGGGTTTCCAGGGCTAAAACCAGGGGATTTTTGGTGTTTATGTGCTTCTCGTTGGCAGCAGGCCCTAGAAGCAGGTATAGCGCCGCCTGTAAAATTAGCTGCCACTCATGCCATCGCTCTTGAACATGTTGCACTTGAGGATCTGAAGCGATATGCTGTCGATGCCGAAACAGGAAACAGTGAGCGATAATCAACCCGTACGGCATGAATGAGCATTTATACTTAATAAACTTGCGTTAAGGTAAATAAAGTAAGGTTCAAGACAATCTTGCTGACTGTTTTTCGCTCGTCTACTGTTCTGACGCTGACTTCTTATGTTTAAATCTTGGCACGGGTTGACTCAACTTTCGAGTCAGTCGATGCGTTTGTCCTGGCAGCGCTTAGGGATAGTTGCTACGGGATTGGCTTTGGGGATTTTTGTTGCGATCGCAACCCTCCTACCCCAAACAGAGACCCTTGATACGCAGATTTTGCTGGCCATTCACCACCTCCATACCCCGACGCTGGATCGGCTGATGGTGCTCGTTACCTATTTGGGAGAACCGCTGGTTTTGCTCCCCTTTACCCTGGGCATGGGAGGAATATTGTTCTGGCAAAAACGCCGATTGGAAGCCCTAACCTTTGTAATGGCAATTGGCGGTTCCTTGGCACTCAACATCTGGCTGAAGGAACTATTTGCTCGTCATCGCCCTGCCCTATGGGACCAAATTTTGCAAGTCCCCTTCTATAGTTTCCCTAGCGGTCACGCCATGGTTTCTTTGGTGTTTTATACCGTGCTCATCTATGGACTTGTCCGTCAGTTTCGTTCCTACCGATTAGTAATGCTAACGATGGGAACAGGCTTGATTGCGGCCATTGGGTTTAGTCGCCTCTACATTGGCGTTCACTGGCCTACGGATGTGGTGGCTGGATATGCGGCAGGCTTAGTGTGGTTGACGGCGTGCTGGATGTTTCAGTCCCTACTATTGGCTTGGCGCAGCGAGACCGAGACGGTGACGGATTGAAGAAGATAATTTCAGGCGGCCCATTCCATCTTCTTGGTGATAGCCTCATTTGAGGTTTTCCCTACCTTTACAAATGCCACATCTTTTCTGAGCATAGATAAGGATGTAAACCCTGAAGGGAGTATGAATTCTGTGGAACGAACATTTTTGGCCGTAAAACCAGACGGCGTCCAGCGGGGTCTGGTGGGGGAAATTATCAGCCGTTATGAAGCCAAAGGGTTTACGTTGGTGGGTCTTAAGCTGATGGTTGTGAGCCGCGAGTTAGCGGAACAACATTATGGCGAGCATAAAGACAAGCCCTTCTTTGGTGGCCTTGTCGATTTCATTACTTCTGGTCCTGTTGTGGCAATGGCCTGGGAAGGGAAAGGCGTTGTCGCTGCGGCCCGTAAAATTATTGGTGCGACTAATCCGCTTAGCTCTGAGCCTGGAACGATTCGCGGTGATTTTGGCGTTGATATTGGCCGCAACATCATTCACGGTTCCGATGCAGTCGAAACCGCCCAGCGAGAAATCAGCCTTTGGTTTAAGCCAGAAGAATTGGCTAGCTGGTCTCCCACTTTAACCTCCTGGATTTACGAATAACGCTTCTTTGCACTCATCCCATTTAGGGGTGAGTGTTAGGTCTAGCTCGCGAGAAAAGAAAATAGTGGTGTTTGAATGGCAACCCTTGCAGATGTTTTAATTCGCCTGTTTAACGCCCATGATATTACTTGTACCGCCGAAGACAGTTGGGTGTTCCCATATGGTCAACTGCCCGCTATCCGGTGCATTTGGCATCCACCTCAATCTAAGGGAGCGGGCTGGAAGTGTTGTTGACCAATGGCAATACCCTAATGGAGAGTTTTGCGGGGCTTGGTGAAGGGAATCACGCTCTCATGGATGGGGTGCAAAATTTTGTCCTCGGCTCTTTTCATGTTGGCTCAATCGGTGTTTCAGGGAGCTAGCCCAGCAAGTTGCCTAATAGGCTACTCATCAAGGCTTTCCCCCTTTTTCTGGCATTATGCACAAATTCAA
>JANQPU010000268.1 GCA_028285315.1 Acaryochloris sp. IP29b_bin.176 | reverse complement strand
ACTCACAAGGCTTCATGACATCGCGGATACTTGGAGGCTGGCTCATAATTGAAAGTACTCGATAGTCTGACTTTCAAGACTTGTGGGTAAGGCATAGCTTCGAAGATGTACGATGACTTTTGTTAATGGGAGGCCATTGCATCCTGTAACCCACACCCACCCATCGACAAATCAAACAGGTGCAACCCCAGTTTTTGCGATAGTGCCTCTAAAACCCGACGCCCCCGAATGCTATTCCCATACTTATCCAGAAGAGGAGAAAACACGGCTATTCCGGCCCGATTGGGCACAACGGCCATAATGCCACCCGATACACCGCTCTTTGCAGGCAATCCCACTTTATAAGCCCATTCCCCCGCGAAGTCGTACATGCCACAGGTATACATGACGCTCAGAATGTCTTTGACATAGCCTGGTTCAATGGCTTGTTCTTGGGTGAGAGGATTTATACCTTTATGGGCAAGTGTTGCTGCCATGACTGCCAAATCGTGGCAATTCACCAACACCGAGCATTGCTGAAAATAGAGATCCAGGGCTTCATCGATATTTTTGTCGATCATGCCGAAATTGAGCATCAAGTGGGCCATGGCACGGTTGCGATGTCCCGTATCTCGCTCAGACATAAACACGGGCATATCAATGAAGACCTCATGCCCCACATAGCGGCGAAACATCCTTAATAAGCGGTTAAGGCGGTCGGTAGGCCCCGTTCCTTTGATCAGGCTGGTGGTTGCGATCGCACCCGCGTTGATCATGGGATTATCTGGACGTTTTGAGTCTTCGTCTAGGCGGATCAGGGAATTAAAGGGATCACCTGTCGGTTCAACTCCTACTTTCGCCAATAAGGCATCACGACCATGATCCGCCAGGGCCATGCCATACACAAATACTTTGGAAATTGACTGAATGGTGAAGGTCTGCTGGCAGTCTCCCACTTCAAATGTCTGGCCGTCGACGGTCACGATTGAAATAGCAAACCAATTGGGATCGGCTTTGCACAACTCAGGTATGTAACAGGCTAGTGTGCCCGCATCCTGCTGCTGATAGGTTTGATGTAAAGATTCGAGAAGAACTTGTAACTCCGACATAGTTTCCCCTACTAGGTCTGGAGTCATTGTCGCAAATTGTATCGGTCATGATCACATGAATGAGGTCACTGGTTCAATTGAGCACTCTGAACACAATTGAACACGTAAATCCTCGTTTTATGGATTTAGAGCCCCTGAGTTATACTCTTTACTCAAGGTAGATTCGCCTCACTCCACACAAAGATTAGGATCCGTCTCTAGGTTGCCTGGTGGCTGGAGAGGGCAGTGGTTGCTTCTGCAAGGGAACGATTGATATTAGTCAATGGAGATGTGATTAACCATGCAAGTTCTGGTGACGGGTGCGGCTGGTTTTATTGGTTATCATGTGGCCCAACGCCTTTTGCAAGACGGAATGCAAGTGTATGGGATCGATAATCTCAATCCCTACTATGCAGTCGAGCTGAAGAAAGCTCGACTCGCCCAATTAGAACCTGATCCGAACTTTCAGTTCCAGTGTTTGGATCTGAGCGATCGCAATGGTATGGCAGCATTATTTGAAAACCACTCCTTTGATGGTGTCATTCATTTAGCTGCCCAAGCTGGAGTCCGCTATTCTCTGAAAAATCCCCATGCCTATGTAGATAGTAACCTTGTGGGCTTCATGCACGTTTTAGAAGGCTGCCGCTATAGTCAAATACCCCATCTAGTTTATGCCTCCTCCAGTTCCGTGTACGGCGCTAACAAGAAAGTCCCTTTTTCAGTAGAAGATAACGTGGACCATCCTGTTTCGCTATATGCGGCCACCAAAAAAGCCAATGAACTGATGGCTCATTCCTATAGCCATCTCTATCAGCTACCGATTACCGGACTACGCTTTTTTACGGTGTATGGCCCCTGGGGACGACCCGATATGGCTTATTTTAAGTTCGTGGATGCGATCGCAAACGGCAAGCCCATCGATGTCTATAACTTTGGAGAAATGCAGCGAGACTTTACCTATATTGATGATGTGGTAGAAGGCATTATCCGAGTTCTCCATCGCCCCCCAAACAAGGACACCACAACGCCACCCTACCAGCTTTACAACATTGGCAATCACCAGCCCGTGACACTTCTGCATTTTATTGAAGTCATTGAAACTGAAATGGGCACAACGGCCGAGAAAAACTTTTTACCCATGCAGCCTGGGGATGTACCGGCTACCTACGCCGATGTAGACGCCTTAATGAAGGATGTTGGCTTTCAACCCAAAACACCGATTGAAGAAGGCATTCACCTATTTGTGACTTGGTATCGTGACTATTACCAAAGCTAAGCTCAAAACCCTTCAGTAATGCTGTAGGGTCTCTCTGTATTCTTCCAGTACAGCCAAAGTCTTTAAAAGCTCTTGTCGATTGGTTTCATTGGGGTCGAGTTGAAATCGGATGCTGGCGATACGCCATACAGTCTCGATTCGATTTCGGCGAGCCGCTCGTTGCTCTTCTTCAACTCTGCGTTGCTCTTCTTCAGCTCTGCGTTGTGCTTCTTCAGCCAAGCGGTCTGTTTCTCGATTTCGACGGTTCCACTCAACGCCGAAATTAGCCAATGCAGCCAAGAGGGTTGCCACAGTGAGTCGGTTGCCCCAGACTCGTGGTTGGGAGACAAATCCGAGGAGTTCGAAGTCACGTTCGTCATAGAATCTTAAAAACGCTATGCCAATCACCAAAACCGTTACTAGCGTAGACGGTAGTAATGACAAAAAATTAATCCAAACTTGGCGATTCACCTCACGTACCAACCTAAAGTAGCAAGATGATCGCACCCTATCATAGGATAATCCCATTCTAACGTGAGGATTTGGATAGGCTAGACCCCATCTAAAAACATCTGTCAAGCATCATTAACCGTAAACAAAATAGTGGTGATGAAGCAGGAAGACGTAGTGGATATTCGGGTCGCTCAACGCGCAGACATTGAAATACTGTTTCAGATCAGGACTAGTGTGACGGAAAATCATCAGTCTCGCGAGGAAATAGCAGCATTGGGCATCACGCCAGCCAGCGTTGCTGAGATGCTACAAACGGACTGTCGAGCTTGGTTGGCTGAACAGAATGGAAGGGGGATTGGATTTGCGATCGCAAATGCCACTGAGGCCACGATTTTTGAACTGTTTGTACGGCCAGAATATGAAGGACAAGGGGTAGGGCGGGCGCTAATCCAATCCGCAGAGGCCTGGATGTGGGAACAAGGGCTCACCCAAATTTGGTTACTCACGGGCAATGATCTAACCCTCAGAGCCTACGGCTTTTATCTACATTTGGGATGGATGCCTGTTGGTGTACAGGCAGATGGGGAAATGAAGTTGGCTCAATCGGTGTTTCAGGGAGTTAGCTAAGCAAGGTGCCTAATAGGCTACTCATCAAGGCTTTCCCCCTTTTTCTGGCATTATGCACAAATTCAAA
>JANQPU010000267.1 GCA_028285315.1 Acaryochloris sp. IP29b_bin.176 | reverse complement strand
TTAGACTGATGGACATGGCTGAGGTAAAGCGGGACAACATACCGTGAATATTAGCCCCAGCCTTTTCTAACCCCAAATCCTTCCGTCGAACTCACGTTTCGAGATGGTTTTTACCTAGTAGCTCTCAATTTTGCTCGGCTTCCTGATGAAAAAGACCGCCTGTCTATTCTAGAGAAGCTGTTGGAAGTCTCCCAGCCCCAACGGATGCCATAATTTCCCGATTTGCCGCCCTAACATTCAGAGGAGGGGCGTCTTTGGCTCTGCCCAGAGCGATGAGGCAATTTTGCCGTTAACACGACTCGACCTTGATCATCTTGCATCCAGCCCCGTGCTTCTCTAATCTCCGAGGATGCTGACTGTGCTGTCATTGCTCTTTTATTCACCTGGCGGGGAATGGGTTGAGTAGCACTAGGGCGAGTGTGTGCTGAAGTGGACGGGAGCTGCGGTTCTCGCAAATCATGCCAGAGAGCTGCTGCTGTTTGGAGTTGACCTGGCCCTGTTGGCAACCCTCCTCGTCCAGTATGTATAAAGTAGTTGTTCCTCAATGATTGTCCAGCACGACAGCCCTGCTCGACAGCTTGGGGGACATCAATAGTCTCAGGCAAGTCCATCAAGCTATCACTAGGGTCAACTTCAGGATTGTTAATTTCAACAATTCCGTTGAGTGTAGGGTCATTTTTGGAAATGGCTGTGATATCGCTGAATTGTGTCTGCTGATTGCGGACGTTCAGCCCAAACAGGCCCTGTGTTGTAATTGAGATTTTGCCGCCTCGACCAGAGCTTGCATTGGCAACAATATCGCTATTTTCAGGCGAAAACGCCACTATCAACGCAGCACCAATATTGATGTTGCCACCATCACCAGGCCCATTTGCGGTGGCAGAGATCAAACTATTATTCCGCATCAATAATTCGTTATTAATTTGTAGATCAATATCGCCGCCATTCCCAGAAATCGTTGATGCTGTAATCCCTGCTTCGTTGGTCAGAAAAATCTTATCAGCATTAATTTTCAGAGTTCCAGCATCGCCCGGTCCATCATTCCTGACGCTGACCATGGCCCCATTGGCAACCCGCAACTCCTTCGTTGTCACAGTGACGCTCCCCGCTTTCCCCGTGGGGAATGGAGGTAATTGAAAAACCCTTCGCAACTCTGGGCCTAACAAATTTGCGGATGAAATAATCAAACTGGAATCTCTACCGCCAGGGGCTACTCCGTTGATTTCAATATATTCAGTCGCGTTAACTGTGGCACTTCCCGCATTTCCACTGGCAAAGGTAGAGGCATCTACTCGGGCTCCATCTCTGATGCCTAGGCGTTTAGTATTAATGACTAAGTTGCCTGCATCTCCAGTTGCCAGGCTAGAAGCTGAAATAGCACTGTTGGCAAATAAGGCAGGTCCGACACCCACTAGATCAACTTGTTCAGAAACATTAACGGTTAGATGGCCTCCTTTGCCACTCCCCAAGGTGGCAGACGTAACTAAGCCTCCATCTTTCACCTGTAGGTATTTGGTAGAAATAAAGGCATTGCCGGAGTCCCCTGAATCCAATGCTCCTGTACTCAACAAGCTAATCAATCTTGGATCGATGCGCGATGTACCGACAACATTGATAGACTCTGCTGCATCAATCTGCAAAGGTCCTCCGGTTCCTGGACCAACGGTACCCGCAAAAATCAAACTTCCTTCCTTTAGCGATAGCGTACGGGTAGATAAAACGATCTTACTGCCACGGCCTAAGGCAAGAGATTCAGCGATAATGCCACTACGAATCGTGGCTTGAGGATTAGTACCCAAGAGCTGTATCGATTCTGCAGCATTAATTACTAGGCTCCGTCCGGTTTGATTGCCGAGATTTTGGCTGCGTATCACTGAACCACCAGTTAGAGAGACACGATGACCTTGGGCCTGTATAGAAGCTGTAGTGATGCCACTACCATCGACTAAAGCTTGCTCTGATAGATTAATGTCCCCAAACTCTTGAACCTGTTTGTAATTAAAAGCCCATCCCACAGATGTAGGTTGCATGCGAATAAAGCCAGACTTCACGGCTCCTAATTGAATGTTGCCACCTGGAGCAGTGAGAATTTTGCCTTTTAATTGAACTTGTCCACCAACCAATGCCAAGGTCTTATCTTGCGTAACTCTTAAATCAAACTCAGGATTACCAGTCCGACGGGCAAAACTAAACAGTGGGTCCCGTGCTACAAGTCGATGGCCTGGTCCTTGAGCAGTAATCTCTGCGGATTGATGGTTGAGTTGCAAGCCTAGTGGCACATTAATAGTCAGCTTGGGAGGGACTTGGGGATTGTTTGCACTAAACTCAATGTTCTGGTCAAAGATAAGGCTATTGGCTGTAGTTCCTAGAAAAGACCCATTGATGTCTAACTTTGACTGCGGACCAAAGAAAATTCCAGAGGGATTGATGAGAAAAAGATCTGCAGTCCCCTGAACCCCTAGTGTGCCAAGGATGGTTGAGCGTTGTTTACCCGTCACTCGGCTAATAATGCGATCAATACCAGCAGGATTCCGAAAATAAACCGACTCACCCTTCGCAACATTAAATTCTGAAAAACTATGAAAAAGATTGGCTCCTCTAATTGCGCCCTTGTCGAGCATAACGGCAGGCTGACCCTTCACGATTACATTGGGGACCACTGTTGAAGATTCTGAGCCCAACGTATTATCAGGGATAATTTGTGCTGATGCCATGTCGAAATTAGCGAAAGACAAAGCAATTACAAAACTCAATATTTTGGGCAATAATCTGTACTCATAAGCGGAGAATATTTGACCTTTTATCTGCAACCCTAGGGAAGCTATATGTGGTTTAGTATGAACTAGGTCTTGTGTTTTATTCATACTCCTATGTAGTTTTAGGATTGTATTCGCTTTAGTAGAAATTACTTCAAGACAATCAGTAACGACTGATAATCAGTAGAAATCAAGGTCATATTTTTTGCTGCCGATTTGACTTATATCATGTTTTTGATTGCTATATTCATGAATTATTTTTGATTGCAAATATTTGCAATCAAAAATGTTATTTTTCGAAAACAAAAATAAAAAACTATCCAACAGAAAAATAATATGCTGCCTCTGTTAGATTAGGATTTAACCTTAGTCTTCTCCAGCGCAAATACTTACAATGATCCTGCCATCTGCCATGGCATCATTTATGTTAATGAAAGCTAAATATTTTACAAATCTTCCAAGTTATTTATCCTAATTTTCTGGCTTTATTCTTAATGCACTATCAAAGAATGGTGGTCACCAAGATAAGAGCTTCTAACCTCATGCTTATATTGTCTTAGGAGTCTGTAGCGAAGTGTTATAAACGTTATTTTGGAAAAGTTTGCTCCTGAAACTGCCCCCTTGACTTTATACCTAGCTATAGGGTTTATGATGCAATCAATGTTAACCTTCAAGGCATCATGAATCGTGTTAGCGATGTTGCTCGCACCTTTGGCCTCAATCCTCAGACACTCTATTACTATGAGCGGATTGGTCTGATCCCTCCTCCTGAGAGAAATAACTCAGGATATCGGGTCTTCAGTGATCAAGATTTAGCTCGCTTATCTCTGATAGAGCGAGCCAAGACTTTAGGGCTAACACTGGAGGAAATTAAAGAGATCTTGCAATTACAAGCAGGGAATACCTTAACTTGCTGCGACATTCATCAGCGGTTACTGAAAAAACTTGAGCAGATCGAAACCAAAATTTCTCAATTACAAGAACTAAGAACAGAATTACTGCCTCTGATTCATCGATGTGAAGATCATCTCAATCAACAGCAGATTCATACAGATTGTGGTGTTTTCAAGGCAGAAGAGACATCCTTGAGCGAAATCTAGAACTGCTTCGATATTCTCAATTATTTCCTTATTCAGGTATTACTGGACAACTTCATCAAATCATGACAACTCAAAAATCCCGTTTCACCCCTCCGGTCCAGGCAGGGGGAAAGCTCAATGTCTTTGAGCGCTATCTGTCTCTGTGGGTAGGGCTTTGTATTGGCGCAGGAATAGTCTTAGGACGAGTTGCACCAGGCGTTGCAGTGGTTTTGGATGCTGCCAGTATTCACCAGGTTTCCATACCCATTGCAATTTGTCTCTTCTTCATGATGTATCCCATCATGGTCAAGATAGATTTCAACCAAGCTCGCCACGCAGCCCGAACTCCTAAGCCTGTGTTATTAACACTAGGGGTTAACTGGTTGGTGAAACCATTCACAATGGTGGTAATGGCTCAATTCTTCTTAGGACAGCTATTTAAGCCCTTCTTACAAGGTACAGAAATCATTCTCGGGAACGAAGTATCCCTGGCGGATTCCTACATTGCTGGAGCCATTTTATTAGGGATAGCGCCCTGCACAGCCATGGTCTTGATGTGGGGATACTTATCCTACAGTAATCAGGGACATACCTTGGTAATGGTTGCGGTGAATTCCCTGGCAATGTTATTTCTCTATGCACCCTTAGGCCGCTGGTTGCTAGCGGCAAACGACTTGATAGTGCCCTGGCAGACGATTGTGTTGTCCGTACTAATCTATGTGGGTCTACCTTTAGTAGCGGGTATGGGTTCTCGATATTGGATTCTGAAGTATCACGGTAGACAGTGGTTTGAGCAAGTTTTTCTGAAATGGCTCAGTCCGATGGCAGTGATCGCGCTTTTGGTAACGTTGGTCCTACTCTTTGCCCTGAAAGGAGAGTTAATCGTCAACAATCCTCTGCATATTGTTTTGATTGCAGTTCCCCTCTTTCTACAAACAAACTTCATCTTTTTGATTACCTACGCTATAGCTCAGAAGATAGGTTTAACCTATGAGGACGCTGCTCCAGCAGCATTGATCGGGGCAAGTAATCACTTCGAAGTGGCTATTGCAACTGCGGTGATGCTGTTTGGCCTTAATTCAAGTGCAGCTCTAGCAACTGTAGTAGGGGTCCTAATCGAAGTGCCCGTTATGTTGACACTGGTGGGGGTGTGTAAACGAACTGCTTTTTGGTTCCCTAGAGACTTGAGTAAAGCGACTCTGTTAGATCCTCGTTGCTCTCGCCCCTTTGTTTAATCCCCTTCACGGTAGGAAAGATGAAACGCATCATGTTTGTTTGTAAGCATAATTCTCGCCGCTCTCATATGGCCGAAGGATTTGCGAAATCAATTATAAAAGAAGAGATTGAAGTGGCCAGCGCTGGATTAGAGGCCAGTCAGGTTGATCCACTCACGATTCGAGTCATGCAGGAAGTGGGTGTTGATATCAGTGAACATACCTCGAATGCCTTAGATGAGTTTGAGCCTAAAGACTTTGATACGGTGATCTCTTTATGTGGGTGTGGGGTTAATTTACCGGAAGCATGGATAAAACGGCCTGTCTTTGCTGACTGGCAATTAGAGGATCCGGCTGGACAATCGATTGAGGTTTTTCGCTTAATCCGAGATCAGGTTAAGAGTCGTGTGCAAGATTTAGTAAACACTGTGGCTCAATCGGTGTTTCAGGGAGTTAGCTAAGCAAGGTGCCTAATAGGCTACTCATCAAGGCTTTCCCCCTTTTTCTGGCATTATGCACAAATTCAA
>JANQPU010000265.1 GCA_028285315.1 Acaryochloris sp. IP29b_bin.176 | reverse complement strand
TTGAATTTGTGCATAATGCCAGAAAAAGGGGGAAAGCCTTGATGAGTAGCCTATTAGGCACCTTGCTTAGCTAACTCCCTGAAACACCGATTGAGCCACTTTAACAACCGAAAGAGTTGATGATATTCCTCTGCTTCTAGCTCAGCTCAAACGCATGGGGATTCCAGAGCTACTCGATGAGCACTTTCCTACCCATGGGAATTGGCAGGGTCTCAGCCTAGGCAATGTCGCTGTCGTTTGGCTGTGTCATATCCTGTCTCAAGCAGACCATTGTCTCAACCACGTTCAAGGCTGGGCAGAAAAGCACCTTGATAGCATCGAGATGAGCTTAGATGAAGACCTTCGGGCTTTAGATATGAGTGATGATCGCCTAGAGATTACCCTGCGCTATCTAAGCAAGGATAGTGATTGGAACAGCTTTGAGCAGGCGATGAATCAGCGTCATCTCCAAGTCTATGATCTGAATCGCGACCGAGTCCGTCTGGATAGTACGTCGGTCAGTGGATATTGGGACGAGACTCCAGCAGGGATATTCCAACGGGGGTATAGTAAAGACCATCGTCCAGACTTGCCCCAATTCAAAGTGATGTTGGCAACGCTGGACCCCTTGGGCTTACCTATTGCCAGTGAAGTCGTACCCGGTAACCGTGCGGATGATCCGTTATATGAACCCGCCGTTCATCGGGTCAGACAGGCCCTTGACCAAAGGGGACTCTTGTATGTAGGCGACTGTAAGATGAGCAGTTTGAGGACAAGAGCGGTGATGCAATCGGGGGGAGATTATTACTTATGCCCCCTCAGCAAAACTCAGGTGAGTGCCCAACAATTGCAAGCGTATCTATTACCCGTGCAAGAAGGGAAAGTCACCTTGGAGGCAATTAGCTATGACTATGCCAATGGCACAACGGCTGTGATCGCTCAAGGTTTTGAACATGTCCACAACTGTGAATTCCTGCTAGACGGGCAACCAGTAACTTGGGAAGAACGACGTTTAGTCGTTTACTCTATGGCTCATGCCCAGGCAGAGAAAAAAGCACTTCAGGGGCGGATCGAGAAAACTCAAACGGCTTTGCAATCCCTCAATCAACCCCGTCGAGGCAGGAAACCTATCCAAGATCTAGAGAATTTTAGACAATCTGCCGAGACCATTCTCGCTCAGAATCGGACTCAATCTTTATTCCACTTGAGCTATCAAGAGCAGGTCGAAAAACAGACTCAGCGCAAGTATGGCAATAGACCAGCGCGGGTGATTAAAAAACGACGTTTTCAAGTGGACTATGCCCTAGACCAGACTGAACTTGAGCAACAAATGCAGCTGTTAGGTTGGCGGGTCTATGCAACCAATCACCCTACACCAAAGCTATCTTTAGCTGATGCGGTAGTGGCTTATCGACACGAATATGTGATTGAGCGAGGATTTAGCAGGCTCAAAGGACAACCGCTTTCCTTACGCCCTATGTTCTTGCAACGAGAAGACCATATCAAAGGCTTGGTTCGGCTCCTGACGATTGGCTTGAGAGTATTGACGTTAGTAGAATTTCAGGTGCGTCGTTCTCTGAGTCTTGAAACGCAGAAGCTCTCGGGTCTCTATGCAGGTAATCCCAAGCGAGCAACGGCTCGGCCCACCGCAGAAAGACTTCTTTCCAGTTTCAAAGATATTACCCTGGTTCTCATTGATACTGGAGACGAAACCTTTGCAGACCTGACAGCCCTTAACCCTCTCCAACAGCAGATTCTGCAGTTATTAGACTTCCCGGTGGAGATTTATACCTGTCTCGGACCACAATCCCATGACCCACCATGAGAACAGGCAAACTGAGTATTTTTTACTGCAATTCACCCTATCGTGGATCTTCTATAAGGATAGATATTCTGGAATATCTTCTTCATTCAGACAAACTTGGAATAACCGTGTCAGATTTCTCGCTGGACTTATAACATCGCCCGTTTTTAGTTCCTCATTTTCAAGCTTGTCTAGCATGTCCAAGTAGAGAGAACGCATCGGTTCTGTATACTCTTCGAGTTTTGCCTCCGACAGATAGGAGTGCAGTATGCTTAAACTTGTCAAACTGCCAACTAACGACGCAAAATACGTCCCCTTTTCCTCTTCGGTGTCTTCCTTATGAAATTCAGGGGGAGCCTTAAATACAGCACGATAGAATGGTTCAAGAAGCCCCATCACGAGCTGTTCACGATCTTTTAGGCGATAGGGTTCAAAATATTCTTGAACCCACTGTTGCATCTCTAAAATTTGAGCCTCTTGCAACAGTTGAAAATCAGAAGCTGTAGCCTCTTGCTCTTCCTCCAATTGAGCATCTTCTGGCTTGGCATCAGTAAGCTGTTCAAACTTTGCAAAATAAGCATCAGCGAACTTCTCAGTCTGCTGATGCAGCGTGTCACTACCCTTGATTAAGACTGGAGGAGTTTGTCCATAACGTTCACCCAAGGCTTGTTTGCGACGTTTTGCTTCACCCATTGTTAGTTGATTCCCTGACTAATCCATCAACAATAGCGGATAGGTGGGAAGTTTGAGTGTGAATTCCTGTTATTACTCCACGCTTGTTGGTATTTATTCCTGTCTTATACCGCAATCTTATGACCCACTATGAAAATGGGCGAACTGTAAGATAACTGACAGAGAGTCCTATCTGCATGAGTCAAAACCATGGTCTCAACAGATATAAGACGGTTGAGCGTCCAAGACTACCATCGCATGGTAGAGGTTGGCATCTTAGACCCCGACGAACGGGTAGAGCTAATCGCAGGACAGTTATATCAAATGGCTGCTAAAGGGTCGGCTCACAGTGCAGCAATGACCCGCATCTCTAGAGCTTTGAGTCAAGGACTAGGTGAGCGAGCATTGTTACGGTTCCAAGACCCCGTGCAATTAAACAATGATTCTGAGCCTGAACCAGACATCGCAGTTGTTGCCCTCAATCCGCGAGACTATGAAGATCATCACCCTATCCCTGATGAAGTCTACTTGCTGATCGAAGTCTCTGATCGAACCCTCAAACGGGATAAAACGCTCAAGGCCAGGGTTTATGCTCAATCAAATATCACAGACTATTGGATTTGGGATGTCTCCGGTCAGCAGTTATGGGTATTGCGCCATCCATCTTCTACAGGTTATCAGCAAGAGATGACCTTATCTGCTGCAGATACTATTTCCCCCATTGCCTTTCCCGAGTGCATCATCTCTATTGCTAGCTTTCTGTAAATTGAGGAAGCACAGTTGGGACCGCTATGCTGAAGAGCAATTGCACTTTAGAGAATATACAGGATCAGAAATAAGATGATCCAAATCACATCCACAAAGTGCCAATAGACTTCGGTGGCTTCAATCCCAAAGTGGTTAGTTTCAGAGTAATGACCCGGCACTCGCGATCGCCATAGCACTGCCGACATCAACAGCAAACCGACAAACACGTGCAACCCGTGAAACCCCGTCAATAGATAGAAGGTACTGGCAAAGAGGTTGGTGGTTAACCCAAAGCCTAGATGGTTGTACTCATACAGTTGCCCCGCTAAAAAGGTGGCTCCCATCGCTATCGTGATCACAAACCACAATCGAGCAGCTTTGACATCTCCGCTCTTTTTAATGGCGGTGTCAGCCCGATGGATCACAAAACTACTAGAAATCAGAATGATGGTGTTGATTCCGGGAAGCAACAATTCAAGTTCGTCAGTTCCTTCAGGTGGCCAGTCAGGTGTTACCACGCGAAAGGCAAAATAGGCCACAAAGAGCCCCAAGAACAACATACTTTCTGAGACCAGGAACACAATAAACCCGAAGAGCCGCAAATCGGGGTGTTCACTATGATGCTCAGATGTTTCTATGGTTGCTGCATAGGTAATGTCGGCTTGATTTTGATCGGCGGTTGAACCTTGCATAGATATCCAATGTTGCTAAAGTATTCAGGTTAATCAATAAAAGGCAGTTACTCAGAGCCTTCACCCACAAGGGCTGGCGGCGGCGGAGCGAGCGTTGCCGCCACAACATCTAAGGCTTTGGGCGTTCCATAATCGTAGGGACCAATCACCAGAACCGGATCCTCTTCAAAGTTTTCGACCGGGGGCGGAGAAGGGACCGTCCACTCTAAAGTGAGTCCTTTCCAGGGATTACTGTTGGCTTTGGGGCCTGCAATCCAACTCCAAACCGCATTAACCATAAAGGGAACGGTAGATACGGCCAAAAGATAAGACCCAATCGTACAAACCACATTCAAGGCGGCGAATTTTGGATCGTACTCGGCAATACGGCGATTCATCCCTTGCAATCCCAAGACATGCATCGGCAAAAAGCAAATATTGAAGCCCACAAACGTCATCGCAAAATGGACCTTGCCCCAAAATTCGTTGAGCATCCGTCCCGTCATTTTGGGGAACCATTGGTAGAGCCCGGCATAGATGCCAAACACACTGCCGCCAAAGAGAACGTAATGGAGGTGAGCGACCACAAAATACGTATCGTGAACATGGATATCAAAGGGCACTGAGGCCACCATCACCCCACTGAGGCCCCCCACCACAAACATGGAAACAAAAGCCATCCCAAACAGCATGGCGCTGCATAGATGCAGCTTGCCCCCCCAGACCGTCGCCACCCAGCTAAACACCTTAATCCCTGTAGGTACCGCAATCACCATCGTGGCAATCATAAAAAACATCCGCAGCCAGTCAGGGGTACCACTGGTAAACATATGGTGAGCCCAGACAATTAACCCCAAAAAGCTAATGGCAATGCTCGAATAGGCAATTGCTTGATAGCCAAAAATCGGTTTGCGAGCATGGACGGGCAAAATTTCTGAGATTAACCCAAAGGCGGGCAAAATCATGATGTAGACCGCTGGGTGGGAATAAAACCAGAACATATGCTGGTAGACAATCGGATCGCCCCCTCCGGCCGGATTAAAAAAGTTAGTGCCCACCAATAGATCAAAACCTAATAACACCATGGCTCCACTAAGGACGGGGGTGGCAATAAGTTGCAAAGCCGATGTCGCCAGCATTGCCCAACAGAATAGGGGCATATCATTCAACGTCATGCTGGGAATCCGCATCTTGAGGATGGTGACCAAGAAATTGAGCCCAGCCATAATCGACGAAGTACCCAGTAGGATCACGCCTAAAATCCAGATCGCTTCTCCCGCTTTGTTAGTCATTAAGCTCAAGGGTGGGTAGGAGGTCCAACCTGCACTTGCCGGGCCGACAAAGAAGCTAAGCAATAAGAGGATACTGGTAGGCGGGATGATCCAAAATGCGATCGCATTCAACTTCGGAAACGCCATATCCCTAGCCCCAATCATCAGGGGCACCAAAAAATTGCCAAAGCCCCCCGTCAGCGTCGGAATGATCCACAAAAAGATCATGATTGTGGCATGCATCGTGAACAGTTCGTTGTAGGTCTCCCGCGACACGAAATCTGAAGCCGGGGTGGCCAGCTCAGTGCGCACTAGTTCAGCCAGGAGCCCACCAATCAGATAGAACACAAAGCTAGTGACCAGATATTGAATCCCAATCACCTTATGGTCGGTGCTAAAGCTGAAGTATTCACGCCAAGGCGTCACCTCCACTTCGTCTAGATGGTGTGCTTGCGCTTCCGTCATAAATCAATCCTTTATCCTGGGGTGATTACAGAGCTCGTCGTGTCGTCAACATAAATAGCGCCCAGATCACGACTCTGAATGGGAGTTGCCAGCCTGAGCCAAATCTGACTGATGAGGGGAGAGGTCATGCAGATGGTGGGGCATACCCATCGCTGCAACATGGTGTTCTAGGGGGGACATAGAGTCTACCGATTGAGCCATCGTCTCACGCGACTGACTCGCCACTAGCTGACTGTCCACCCAAGCTTGATACTCAGCACCAGAGTGGACAATGGACCGGGTCTTCATCGCTCCGTGATAAGCACCACATAACTCAGCACAAATCACGGGATAAACCCCTTCCTCTGTGGGCTGAAAATTTAAATGGGTCACCTGTCCAGGCACCGCATCTTGCTTCAAACGAAACTCAGGTACCCAAAACGCGTGAATGACATCCCTCGCTGTAATATTGAGGGTCACCGGTCGATTTACAGGTAGATGGAGTTCGCCAGAGATGATGCCCGTATCGGGATAAGTAAATAACCAAGCATATTGCAAACCATCTACATTGACCTGCAACGGTTCAACAGCTTCAGTCGCCACCGCTTGGCTGAGAGAGTCTGGTGATAATGCCCCTTGATCCGCAGTCAATCTGGCTGCATCTGGGCCATTCTCTACAGCCACCATTTCCATGTCGCCATGCTGATGGGCCATGTTATGAGATCCCATCGTGCCCACACTATCAATACTTTGATAGACATCAAAACTATAGATTCCCAACCAAAGTACTAACATTGCTGGAATAGCAGTCCACACAATTTCCAAGGAAACGTTGCCATGAACTGGATCGGCATCTGTTTCATCATCTGGCTTACGACGAAACGCAAGCAAAGAATACAGCAATGCCCCTTGAACGAGCAGAAATAGGCCCGTGGCAATGGCCATCATCGCCGCAAATAAGCGATCAATTTCAGCCGCTTCAGCTGCAGCAGCTATGGGGAGTAGTACACCATTATTTTGACTCACCCACAGGCTGGCAAGGGTAATTAGAATCCCAACAATCAAGGTGAGAATAGCCGTTGGAATTTTCACAGTGAATTTCCCGTAGTGATAGAGCAGACATCAAGCAAGTTGCATTAAGTTAAGAGTAACGTTTCAAAACCTATTTATAGGGCTCAACTTACCTACTACCGTAGACCAGTGAACTCATGAAGGTGGAACTCTGATCAATAGTTTTAGGCTTTTCTTTGGGATCCTTAAAATGCGACAGACACTACTATCTTGGCAGTTGATTCTAAATTTGGAGATAACTGAAATCTTAAAGTTTCCTTACAAAAATCCAAATCTTTCCATTTTTCGGTAGAACCCTTAAAAAAAGGTAATATTCCGAGGATCGCGACAACTACTTGGAATACTCTTGTAGCAAAACGTTTCGGGTTATTCCAAAGCTCAAAAAATAGTAGTTAAAGTGTAATTGTTCTGGCCTAGCTTTCATAAGATCTCTTTTGAGACGCTAGTCAAAACTTTATATTCACAGAAGTCTTTACGTCCCCTTCTCTGTAGTTGTTTGCAGATTCATGACCGAGATACCACAATCCATTTCTACTCACCACACCTCAGGTGGCATCAGTCCGTCTCGCCTTATGAGCCGACTGTTTTTTGTCATGGCCGCTTTGACCTTTTTCCTCATGGCCTTAGGCAGTGCCACTCGGGTCATGAATGCTGGGCTATCTTGTCCAGATTGGCCCTTATGCTATGGGGAACTTATTCCCAAAGAGCAAATGAACATGCAAGTCTTTCTGGAATGGTTTCATCGCCTCGTCGCCTCTTCCCTAGGTTTATTCATGTTTCTGCTGACGGGTTTGGCGTGGGGGTGGCGATCAAAATTACCCAAGTGGCTACCCACAGCAACGACCATCAGTCTGGGACTGATCGTCTTTCAAGGCATCCTAGGGGGGCTCACCGTTACTCAACTCTTGCGATTTGACATCGTCACTGCCCACTTAGCAACGGGATTGTTATTTTTCAGCAGTATGCTGGTTCTTGGCAGTAGCTTGATGCCTTACCAAGGTACAGGAGTGGTTGCACGTCTTCCTTGGTTGAGTGCTGGAGCAGCTACCCTAGTGTATTTTCAAAGTATTTTGGGTGGATTGGTCGCCTCTCAATGGGCCGCACATCAATGTTTAGCCGGTGCTCACCTCTGTCGTGTTATGTACAACCATTTTGTTGGTGTAGTCCCCCCTAGCTTAGCCGTCCTTGCTTTAGTGATTTTGGCATGGCGAACACCCGCCCTTCACCCCCGTTTACGGTTTCTAGGACAACTGGCTTTGGGGTTGCTGGGGTTGCAAATCATAGTCGGGATCTCCACATTGCGATTACACCTACAAGTCGTTGCCCTTACAGTCAGCCATCAAGCCATTGGTGCCAGCTTGCTGGGGACATTAGTGCTCTTTAGTGTCATCGCCATCCGCGATCGCCATCAAGCTGAGTCTATCCAGCCAATTCAAACTGTTCCAGCCGGAATGGCTAGCTCTCTAGAACCCTCCTAAGCGGATGTAGCTGCTCTGCAACGATCTTGCTAGAGCCTGATCAACATCATTTCACTGCCTTTTTTATCTTGGAATTTATTTAGAGGCATTAGTATGCAAAAAACCATATGGGCTGAGGTGTCTTGGCTGCAGCCTGGTTTTGCTCAAACCTGTATTGATTACTATCAACTTACAAAACCTCGTTTGATCCTGTTATTTCTGATTACCACAGCGGCAGCAATGTGGATTGCCGCTTCTGGACAAGTCAGCGGGTTATTATTTGTGGCAACTCTACTCGCTGGTGCTTGTGCAGCAGGGGCTGCCAACACCATTAATTGCATTTACGATCGCGACATCGATTACATCATGGAGCGAACCCGGCATCGCCCTCTCCCTTCTGGCAGAGTACAGGTTTGGCAGGCTGGCGTATTTGCAGCTGTATTGGCGATAACGGCATTTCTACTCTTGGCAGTGGTTGCTAATCTCTTAAGCGCTTGCTTAGCGATGGCTGGAATTGCTGTTTACATTGGTGTATATACCCACTGGCTAAAACGGTCTTCTACTCAGAATATTGTGATTGGCGGTGCTGCAGGTGCTATTCCTCCCCTAGTGGGCTGGGCTGCAGTTACAGGAGAACTGAGCTGGGCAGCATGGGTCCTTTTTGCCATCATTTTTGTGTGGACCCCACCTCATTTCTGGCCTCTCGCAATGATGATTGAGGAGGATTATTCAAAAGTAGGAGTGCCGATGATGCCGGTTGTTAAGGGTATGGCAACCACAGCCAACCAAACCTTTATCTACACCCTACTGTTGCTACCGGTCACTCTGTTGTTGGTTTATCCGTTACAGGTCTCTGGGGCTTTGTACGCCTTGATCGCTGTTGTGTTATGGACACAGTTTATTCACAAAGCTTGGCAACTCACTCAATCACCTGATGACAAGCAAATGGCACGTTCAGTCTTCAAGTTTTCAATTCTGTACATGATGCTGCTTTGTGCAGGCATGGGAGTCGATAGCTTGCCCTGGACTCAGGAAATATGGCACAACTCCACTCACACAATGCAAGCTTGGTTACCTAGTCTGCTTGGGTAAGAGCAATCTTGATGAGGCAGCAAGGTTGCATTGAGATGAACAGAAACTTTTTTGCTACCTAGCCTTTAGCTCTATCAAATGAATTAATAACCATTGCATTACTGACAAAGATGCCTTAAACCAGAGGAATTAAAAGGTGTTCTAGGTTTATCACCCAAAAGTACCCGACTAATATCGGTTAAAGCTGATTAAAATCTCAGGATCGGATAGTCTTCTCCATCCACATCTGAGAAATTAACCAGTCCTGCCAGCATTTAGCAGAATTCATGCAGTCGCGTCGTAGACACAGTAATAAAATAAAAAAGACTGCCTGTTGAGATTTGTAATTATATGACTCCTGCTGTTCTCATCCAAAACCTAAAAAAATCCTATGGCAAGGTTGAAGCAGTTAAAGATGTCTCCTTTCAAATTCAACCGGGAGAGATTTTTGGCTTGCTGGGTCCTAATGGTGCTGGGAAAACAACTACCTTACGCTGTTTATGCAGCCTAGCAATCCCCGATGCTGGCTCAATTGAAGTAAGTGGGGTGTCCGTCCAGAAGTATCCCAGAGCTGCTCGACAACTGTTGGGGTATATTGCTCAAGAAGTCGCTTTGGATAAAGTCCTCACTGGACGCGAGTTGTTGCAATTACAAGCAGCACTTTATCACCTCCCTACTAAAACGATCGGCGATCGCGTCGAGAAAGTCTTAACGCTGTTGGATCTGAAGAATTGGGCAGATACGAAGACTGGAACTTACTCAGGGGGTATTCGCAAACGTCTTGATCTTGCTGCAGGCTTACTCCATGAGCCTGCTGTTTTAGTCTTGGATGAACCAACCGTGGGTCTAGATATTGAGAGTCGGGTTGTGATCTGGGACTTCTTACGGGAGCTGCGTGAGCGAGGGACCACAATCCTGTTAACCAGCCATTATCTAGAAGAGATTGATGCCCTAGCGGATCGGGTCGCCATTATTGACCAAGGCAAAGTCATTGCCGAAGGAGCACCCACTGCACTCAAAGATCAAGTGGGGGGCGATCGGGTAACGCTCAAAATTCGAGAGTTCACCTCGGAGCAAGAGGCGCAGCAAGCCCAGGCCATGACCACTGCTCTACCTTTTGTACAGGATGTGATTATTAATCCGGCTCAAGGCAATTCCTTAAATATGGTGGTGTCTTCGCAAGGAGATGCACTGTTGAGTATTCAAAATGCGCTCAGAGAGGCTGGGTTACCCATTTTTAGTATTGCCCAGGCCCGTCCCAGTTTAGATGATGTTTATCTAGCCGCTACGGGGCGCACGTTATTGGATGCGGAAATGGCTGCTGCGGGCACCCGCGATCGCAAAAAAGAACGCAAAGAGAACATGCGTTAGTCTACGGTTGAGTAAGCGCTTAGTCGCCGCTACAACCTAAATGTAAATCTTGAGGCTCATTACTACGTTCTCCAACTGAAGTACCGACTTTATAAATTTTGTTATGACCACCACCTCTGCCAACCCTAATCAGATGACCAGCTCGGTCGTTCAACCCGATTTGTTGACGACACCTGGCATTCTTTCCGGCGAGTTTTTACAAGAGACCATCGCTTTGACCCGTCGCCTGTTCATTCAGCTCAAGCGACGTCCGACAACTTTGATCGCTGGGATTATCCAGCCTTTGATGTGGTTGGTCTTGTTTGGGGCTCTGTTCAAAAACGTTCCAGAAGGCTTATTTGGGACTAGCCAAAGCTATGGTCAATTTCTCAGTGCAGGTGTGATTGTTTTTACCGCCTTTAGTGGTGCCTTAAATGCCGGTCTCCCAGTCATGTTTGACCGGGAATTTGGATTTCTTAATCGGCTCTTAGTCGCTCCTCTCGCCTCTCGTTTTTCGATTGTGATGGCATCAGCAATCTTTATTACGACTCTGAGCCTCATCCAAACCTTAGCGATTATGGCCTTGAGCTTTTTTATGGGAGCAGGTCTACCCAATGCTTTAGGATTGGCGATTGTGGCTTTGATTGTGTTGCTGTTGGTCCTAGGCGTAACAGCTCTCAGTCTCGGCCTTTCCTTTGCTTTACCCGGTCACATTGAATTGATTGCAGTTATTTTTGTCATGAATTTGCCCTTACTGTTCGCTAGCACGGCTTTGGTGCCCTTAGCGTTTATGCCGATTTGGTTGCAAGTGGTTGCTAGTTTGAATCCCCTCAGCTTTGCCATTGAGCCGATTCGTTACCTTTACTTACACAATGACTGGAGTTTCACTAGTATTGTCATGCAAGCGCCCTGGGGGTCCGTCAGTCTAGGGGGATCACTGTTATTACTGTTTGGTTTTGATGCGATCGCATTACTGAGCATTCAGCGCTTGCTCTATCGCCGCCTCAGCTAATCTCAATTCATTTTCCGTTTATGGAGCTGGTACTGAGGATGTAAACCATCCCCATTCTCCAGCTCTTTTTGATTGAGTTTGGTCTGCTCGTCAACTTGCAGAATTTGTGGCGAATGCTGACTTTGTCTCTGCTTCAGCAGCTTAACCTCGCGCTCCAGTCGTCTGCGCCCCACCTCGAAAAATTCTTCTGCTGCATTCTGAGTGGCAAAAAAGTCTGGAGAGACTGTTGGCACAGCCATTACAGGTACTGCCATCAGCCCAAGGATGAGGCCAACATAAACGATTGATGGACCTATATAAGTCTTGCGGATAAACATTTGGCTCAATAGCTGTTTCAGGGAGGTTGTTCCATTCAAGTTGAAGAGGGTAATGTTAGGTAAAAATTTTCCTCCACTAGAATGATGCTAACGCTTTC
>JANQPU010000247.1 GCA_028285315.1 Acaryochloris sp. IP29b_bin.176 | reverse complement strand
TATATTGTTTCGGCATGGAGATAGCTGTTTGCTGTTGCCGACTGCAAGAGTTACGTTATTGTTGCCTACCCTAATCTTTTAGCTTGACGCTGCACTAGTGATTAATGATCTACGAATAGGGCTCGCATTGGAGGATGATCAGGGGGCAAGGCCCCCTTGAGGCTACAGCGGTGTTTGTATAAAAACTGATTGTCTGCCAGAAAGTATAATTTGAGAGTCACTATACTTTAGTTACTTCCTTTGAGGGTTACATGGCAACTGTGGCTTTTGAAGTCTTCGAGTACTAACTCCTAGGCAATAGGCCGATAGCTGCCATCTTCAGTTTGACTGACTTGGCCTTGAACAATGAGGTTTTCGATGATGGAATCGCAGCGATCGCACAGCAAAGGATGCTTTTCAGACTGACCGACATAGGTGGAGTAATTCCAACAGCGATCGCATTTCTCACCATCCGCCTTAACGACGCCCACACCCAAGGTTTCAGATTGAAACTGATACTTCAACTCCCCTAAATTTTTAGGTGCATCCAGCAATTCCACCTGGGAGGCCAAAAACAGATACCGCAATTCATCCACATTATTTGAACCCTCACCAGTAGCAGGATTCATCGCTGCCAACTGCTGACGCAAGTCCGTATCACTCACATACAGCAATACCTTCGATTCCAGAGAAGAACCAATCTCTTTTTCCACCCGAGCCTGCTCCAGTACCTTATTCACCTCTTGGCGAATGTCTCGCAACACCACCCACTGGCTAGCAAGGTCAGGATTCTGCCACTGGTCTTCCAGGTGCATCCAACCGGAGGCAAACACCGATTGATGTTCTGTCTTATAGGGCAAGGACTGCCAGATATCTTCCGCCATATGGGATAAAACTGGGGCAATGGCGCGGGCCAGGTTTTCTAGGGCAATGGCTAATACCATCTGACAGCTTCTCCGCCGCTGGGCATTGGGCTCACTGATATAGAGACGATCCTTGGCAATATCTAGGTAGAAGTTGGACAGATCGACCACACAGAAATTCTGTACCGTCTGGAAGAAACGGAAAAACTGAAAGCTCTCAAAAGCTTCTGTCACCTCGGTAAATACCTCTGTAATCCGATGCAGCATATAGCGATCGAGCTGTGGCAAGTCTTTGTAAGCTACTGCGTCCTTAGCGGGATCAAAATCATGGAGGTTGCCCAGCAAAAAGCGAGATGTATTGCGGATCTTGCGATAGACATCCGCCATTTGCTTGAGGATATTTTTACCCAAGGGCACATCAGAGGCATAGTCCACGGAAGAGACCCACAAGCGCAGCACATCTGCACCGTAGGGCGGATCTTGCTTTTGGTTTTTGCCGCCTGCAATCACGATTGCCGGGTCTACGACATTACCGATGGACTTACTCATCTTGCGGCCCTGTTCATCTAGGACAAAGCCATGGGTCAAGACGGTTTTATAGGGGGCATAGCCGTTGGTGGCCACGCTGGTGAGGATGCTGGACTGGAACCAACCGCGATGCTGGTCAGATCCTTCTAAGTACATCTCCGCTGGATATTTCAGCGCCTCGCGCTGATCGCAAACCGCTGCCCAGGAAGATCCAGAATCAAACCAGACATCCATTGTATCGGTGCCTTTGCGGTAGGTATTGCCATCGCTGCGATAGGGTTCGGGCAAGAGTTCGTCGTTCTCTAATTCCCACCAGGCATCGGAGCCCTTCTCCGCCACGATTGCCTGCACATGCTTGATCGTGGCTTCATTTAGGAGAGGTTCCCCCATTGCATCGTTATAGAACACCGGAATGGGGACGCCCCAACTGCGCTGGCGGGAGATACACCAGTCCGATCGCTCAGACACCATAGAGGTGATTCGGTTTTCTCCTTGGGCGGGAATCCAATTGACAGATGCGATCGCATCTAATACTGCCTCTCTAAACCCATCCACAGACGCAAACCACTGCTCCGTCGCCCGCAGAATTACCGGCTTTTTCGTCCGCCAATCATAGGGATATTTATGGGCATAGCTTTCTTCTTTTAAGAGCGCACCCGCTGACTGTAACGCCTCGATCACGGCTTCATTCCCGCCATTCAAGACATTCAAGCCTGCAAAGGGACCCGCTTCATCTGTAAAGGTGCCATTACCATCGACTGGGGACAGCATCGCTAAACCATACTGCTGACCGACCTGATAATCCTCTTGACCATGTCCGGGTGCGGTATGCACCAGTCCCGTCCCCGATTCTGTGGTCACATAGTCCCCTAAAACCAACGGTCCCTCACGCTCAAACAGAGGATGCTGGTAGGTAGAATTTTCCAGGGCTTTACCAGAGAGCGTCTTGATTACTTTGAAGGAGGACTCCAACGTCTCCGTCAAAGTCTCCACTAGGTCTTCCGCCACAATCAAGTAGTCTTCTCCCGCCTTCACCACCGCATAGGTGAGATCAGGATTCAGGCTAACCGCTAAATTCCCAGGAATCGTCCAAGGTGTCGTCGTCCAGATGGCAACCTTTAGAGTTGCTAAATACTCGCCTAGCAAAGGTTGTGCAGCTTCCGACAGCGCAGTCACCTTAAACGTGACATAGATACTTCGCGAGGTATGGCCTTCAGGGTATTCCAGTTCCGCTTCTGCCAGGGCCGTTTGTGAGCTGGGACTCCAATAGACGGGTTTGAATCCGCGATAGATATACCCCTTAAGAGCCATTTTGCCAAAGACGCCAATCTGCGCTGCTTCATACTCTGGCTTTAAGGTGAGATAAGGGTTTTCCCAATTTCCCCAAACCCCATAACGTTGGAAGCTCTTACTCTGTTTCTGAACGGTTTTAAGGGCAAAATCCCGCGCCTTCCACCGCAATTTCAATGGCGTCAGCTTAGCCCGATTTTCAGGCTGAATATTTTGCAGTACCTTTAGCTCAATGGGTAAGCCGTGGCAGTCCCAACCCGGCACATAGCGAACTTTGCGCCCCTGCAATAGCTGGAACTTATTGATGATGTCTTTGAGAATCTTGTTGAGAGCATGACCAATATGGAGATCGCCGTTGGCATAGGGCGGCCCATCATGGAGCACAAACACATCCCCAGGATTATTCTGGGACAGGTCTTCGTAAATATTGTGATCGGTCCAAAACTTTTGCAGTTCAGGTTCGCGCTTCACCGCATTAGCGCGCATATCAAACTTAGTTTTGGGAAGATTAACAGTCTTTTTATAGCGTCCGGGTTCTGTCACAATTTCTAGCCAACACAGCAGATAACATCAACAGTCATTCAGACATTATCAACGAGATCTCAACTGCGCTTCAACTTTTCAGCCAGAAACTGCTAACTCTCTCGCGCAAGATTGTCCAGAATTCGCTTGCATTCCCCTCCTAGTAACGCTGCAGCATCAATGGAAAAACAGCTTTAAATTCTATATCTGTGTTGATACCTGCTGGTAGAACGGATTGGCATTGGTAGCGCTTGTCGACAGTAACCAGATCAATCTTCTTCGATGGCTAGTTGCAAATTATTGGCAGCGCGACCAGTTTCTGGCTAATTTCCCCATCCATACATTCGCTAGCAGGTTGCATTTCTGGTAATCCAGAAACTCTTTTAGGGGCAATCTTTGTATGGATTTAGATGTCTACGGAGCTAGGGATTGACAAAACATAGGAGATGGATAATGTATCAATAAGAAGCTTATCCCACAACCAACCATCCCAGTCCGGGCACAACCCACCCAAACAGCGCCTGGGATGTTCAGCAGGCTTATAGTCATGCTCTGTGGATAACAAGGCAGCACAACGGTGGGATTACCTAGACCATCTACAAGTGCCCTTTGACAGCAATCTTTCGAAAGATTCCTTCAGGTTGGCAGTGATGAAACGTAAGGTTTTTAGGGGGCTTATACCTTATACAAGGTCAGGCTTGGCTCTCAGGGGCATTCTGCATTTAAGTTCTGCAAGCAAGTCTTGATATCGATTCACTGACCAGAGAGTTATACCATGCCTTTGCGTATCCCTAAAAACAGCACCTGAATCCTCATATCCACCTATCGAGAGCAGATAAACTGATTCAAGCCAATTTTCATAATGCAATATGGACTCTGAAATATGACTCAAGACTCCAATTATTTTACACCTAACAATATAAAACAGGATAGTGAAGTAGCCCCAATCTTTATTGTAGGCTCTGGTCGTTCTGGAACTACTTTGCTTAGGAATATTGTGAATGCAAGTGAGCAGATCCATATTCCCTATGAAAGTGATTTTATTGCTAGGGCATTTCCATATTATTTTTCAAAATCAGAACTAGATAACGAAGATTATCGATCACTTGTGAAAATGTTTGTTTATACCTCCCAAAAAGAGGGATGGCATATGTCTGAGGAATATATATTGAAATATTTGAAGAATACTTCTCCTCACTCTTTTGCAGATGTAAATAAATCTATTTATGAGGCATATCTACAAAAAGAAGGTTTCATGAACCAACGCTGGGGGATAAAGTCTCCAGTTCTTATTGCAAATCTTGAGCGAGTTTCTCATGTATTTCCCAATGCCAAGATTGTACACATTGTCCGAGATGGAAGAGATGTTTACCTTTCATATAGAAATATTCATAATAGAGGAAATACCTCTGAAACTTTTGGCCCGAAAACAATTTTACAGTCATCATTATATTGGATTGATGCTGTAAGAAGGATCGAAACATTCAATCGCCACTCAGAGGTTTTAAAAACACATAACAAATCAATTTACGAAATCAGATATGAAGATATATTAAACTCTCCGAGCACTACTATTAAAAATTTATTTGATTTTATTGGTATTGAATATACTGATTCAGTCTTAAAGGAATTTATGCAATCTAAATCTAACCAAAAGCTCCTTTGCTTACAGTCATATCATCAGCAATCAGTGCAGGATAATTTAAAAGGCAGCATAGATTCAAACAACACAGAGAAATTTAAAAAAGAGATGTCTCGTTTTGAGCGTTTTATATTTGAGTTTATTGCAGTTCCATATTTAAGGAAATATAATTACTCGATTGAGTTTAAATTCCTTGAAGTTTTTATTTTCTCTCCAATACGTTCTATAATTTATTTGTGTGCAAGAGTGTTTAATAACTATAGGTATAGAAAACGCGATATAAAACTTATCAAAAAGGTAGATATTCACTAAGGCTCTTTAGACCTATGCCTTACCCACAAGTCTTGAAAGTATTGTGATGGTTAGGTTTGGAGTTTTCTCGGCCGTCATCACGGCGCAGGACGTGGTCCGCGGCAAGCCGGAGCCCGAGGTATTTCTGAAGGCCGCGGAACGTCTTGGTGTGGCGGCGGCGGAGTGTGTTGTGATCGAGGACGCGGTGCCGGGGGTTCAAGCGGCCAACGCGGCGGGCATGCGATGTGTCGTCGTGAAGAGCACGGGGCACGCGGAAGAGGAATATGGCGGTTTGGAATTTGATCGTATGGTCGAACACCTCGATGAGCTTGATCTTGAGGGGTTGAAAGCGCTCTTTGCGGAATAAAATTCATTCTTGGATAAAATCCAAGCCGGCCATCCGATGAAAAAACGGAAAACTCGGATTTGTTTGTGCTTTCATGTTGTTCAGCAGAATGAGTTCTCGTATGCTGACTCCGCAGGCGCTTCGCCATCTCAGGCAAGCAGCAGCAGCCTGCCTTCATTCGCAGTGTTCTCTTGCTCGAGGGCGCGTCCGGGACACCGGGCCGCCTTCTTTTCTTTGGTGGGTGTGCCATGGGCTCGGTAGGCTGGCGAGCGGATTTCTGTTCAAACAGTCTGGAGCTCGACTCGAGATGAGATTGCGTGTGGTTTCAACGGTGCCGCTGCCGGCTGAGGTTCGGGTCGAGGTCCAGGGTCAGCCGGTCGAGGTCGAGGTGCCAGCAACGACGGAAGGGTCGCGAGACGCGGTGATCGAGCGGATTCGCGATGGTGGGGGGGCGAGCGGGCTGATTTCTTGGACCGATGCGGTTGATGAAACACTGCTCGATGTGTGCGGCGGTGGTTTGCGAGTGGTCGCGAACTGCGCGGTGGGGTTTGACAACATCGATCTGGAGGCGTGCGCGAGGCGTGGTGTGGTCGCGTGCAACACGCCGGACATGG
>JANQPU010000231.1 GCA_028285315.1 Acaryochloris sp. IP29b_bin.176 | reverse complement strand
ACTCCGCCCTGATACCGAACCACCACATCTGCTGAGCGACTCAGCAAATCGGTTATTTTGCCCTTTCCTTCATCGCCCCACTGAGCACCAATTACAACTACGTTAGCCAAGGAATTATTTTAAAAACAACTATTTCACAAACCACAATTATCGGTAGAGGGGGAGACTTCTGTCAATCTTGCATTAATGCTCACGCCATCTTTGTCAATCTCAATGGCAGAAATTGGTGCCGACGATCTTGAGCTAGCCCTACTACTGATTGACAAGCACGCCAGTCTAGGATTCAGGTTCCTGTTCTATTGATTTTGTCAGTTTTTCTAGGTTTTCTAGTTTTACGAGTTCTTTTTCTTTCTCTTTAACCTTATTGGAGAAGAGAAGAGGTAAGGGTTTCTCGATCCAGCAGCTAGCAACGGGTAACATCGTTTCTAGATCATCCAGAACCCGAGGAATCACCATCACAGCGTTTAACTCGCCGATCCGCTCTGCTTCATACATCCCTGCTTCAATGGCAACGGCAACATTGGCAACGGAACCCCGAACCATGGCGGTACATAATCCCGCTCCGATGGTTTCATAAGCAGAGAGTTGAACATTCGCCGACTTAAGCATTGCATCCGCAGCACCCACCATAGCGGGGAAGCCACGGGTTTCCAGTAGGCCAATCGATTGGTTGCTCAAGCGAGAATAACCCCGTTGCTGCTGAGCAATTTCAACCAGATGACTACCAATGGGAAACACCGCCTCCAAGTTCGGCATGGGTCGGGCAATCACCAGTTTAGTGACCGTTTGCCCTAGCTTTTCAGCTAAGCGACTGCCTTCTTCCACTGCTAGACGCACATCCGCAATATTGCCCCGCACAATTACCGTGCACAGCCCACTCCCTATTTTCTCGTAGCCGACCAAGGTCACTTCTGCGGCCTTGAGCATGGCGTCTGCTGTTCCTACAATCGCCGGGAAACTGGGAGTAGACAACAAACCCAAGGCACTATCGGGTCTGCGTTTCCGTTTTAACTTTGAGGCAGGAATCATATCGGTGGACAATACCTAGACGGAGACAACGGACCCAGAAATCCTCTAGTTAGTCTCGTCCAGTTTAACAATAACCGCAATGGTTGATTTGCATAGGGGTTAAGGCGATGGATTACGAGCAAACAAGACCTGCAGCATTTGTGTCACATAGGCTCGACCAATCACATGGGACTGTCTCTGAGGGGGACTCGCAGGGGCAGGACTAGGTGTAGGGGGATGGGTGGACCAAGACGAGGGACTTCCCGGATCAGACGGTGACACTTCACTGAGAGGTAAATCCTTTTGGGGTTGCTCAAAGGGAGATCGGCCAGAATCACCCATGAGGGAGCCCTCTGGGATGACCTGCTGGGCCACGATATCAGTATTGATAATGGTGGTGCAATCCCCAATACAGGCGTTGACGCCGATGGTTGCCTGGCCTAAAACCAATACTCCCGCCCCTAGAACGGCATTACTGTCAATGGTAATAGTGCCCTGGAACGCCTGGATCACGACTCCCGTACCGATACAGGCCCCTGCTGCAATCACAATCTTACTTTGGGGAGCAGCCTGCAGGATAGCACCGGGAGCAATTTTGGCGTGGGGATGGATGGTGACATCCCCAATCACACAAAAATGCGAGGTGCTAACGGGTTGCGGGGGTGAGAGTTGCATTGGCGATTAACTTTAGGCTCTTAGGCTAGGAGTAAAAAGATCGTTCAGACTAAGACCCTTTGGAAATGACATCTAGCGAGCTGCCACAGGTTTTTGGATGACAGATTCTAAGACGCGCCGCTTGGCTTTGGTATCGATACCAATCAAGCGGACATATTCTTTTTGGTGATCTGCGAGACAGGCTTCCAAGGCAGCAATAACCTGCGATTCCTGCTGGGAATGGATGGGGGTACAACTTTGCCAAGAACTGGTTTGGAAGCGACGTTTGTCCGCATGTTCGGTGCCAACTCGATAGCCTTGGGCCAGGAGCGATCGCACTTGCGCTACAGTATCCGCATCTAAACCGCCGCCGCTTCTAGGGCTAAATCCTCGTCCCCGAGTGCTTGGCGCAGGCGGAGCCTGATAGGAACGAGAACTGGATGCTGCAGGACTAGAGGAGCGGGCAGAACCATTGCCATTTGGGCGCTGAATAATCGTTTCGGAAACACGCCGCTTGGCCCGCTTATCAATGCCAATAAGACGAACATAGTCATTGGGGTGCTCAGCCAAGCAGGCTTCCACTCCAGCAATCACTTGGGATTCTTGCTGGGAATTGATAGGCGTACAGCTTTGCCAAGAACTAGTTTGGAAGCGGCGTTTGTCCGCATACTCCGTCCCAATTCGATAGCCTTGGGCTAGCAGGGAGCGAATTTGATTGACCACAGTTCCATCCAGACCGCCAGTAGGACGGTAGCTAGATCCATTACTTTCAACCTTGTTGTAGCTCGCTGAGCTAGCACTAGACGAAGCGGTAGGCGCAGCAGGTGATGTGCTGCCTCTCCCGGTGCCATTTGGGCGCTGGATAATGGCTTCTAACACCCGCCGTTTGGCTTTCGGGTCAATGCCAATTAAGCGAACATAATCCCCAGGATGTTCTGCCAGACAGCTTTCCAAGGCGGCAATAACTTGAGATTCTTGCTGGGAATTGATAGGCGTACAGCTTTGCCAGGAGCTGGTTTGGAAGCGGCGTTTATCCGCATACTCAGAGCCAATTCGGTAGCCCTGAGCTAGAAGAGAGCGGACTTGAGCAATGGCATCCGCACCTAGACCTGCGCTCGGGCTACTGGCATAGCTGCTTGTACTTGCGTAACTGGTGCTGCTGGAGGAGGACGCAGAACGGGCTGCTTTGGGGGTTGCCTTGGGTTGATCGCCTGGGCGCTGAATAATGGCTTCAAACACTCTCCGTTTAGCCTGAGTATCAATACCCAGCATGCGGACATATTCACCTTGATGTTCCGCAATGCAAGCTTCTAAGGCCGCAATCACCTGCGACTCTTGTTGAGAAGGAATGGGGGAGCAACTTTGCCAGGAACTGGTTTGAAAACGGCGCGCATCGGCATGTTCCGTGCCAATCCGATAGCCTTGGCCTAAGAGGGAGCGCACATGGGCAATGGTCTCTGCATCCAGGTTGCCACTGGTATTGATATGGCTCGTAGTGTAATTTTTGATGGTTTTGGTGACAGAGCTGATGGACTCCGACTTCACTGGACCACTCGGGCGTTGAATAATCGTTTCCAATACCCGCTGTTTGGCTTGTGGATCAATGCCAATCAGCCGGACATATTCCCCTTGATGTTCCGCTAAGCAGGCTTCTAGTCCTGCCAGCACTTGTGCTTCATTGTTGCCTGTAATGGGCGGACAACTTTGCCAAGAGCTAGTCTGGAAGCGGCGTTTATCCGCATGCTCACTGCCAATTCGATATCCTTGCCCCAGGAGTGACCGGACTTGACTCACAATTGCAGCATCTAAGGTGGTATGGTTCATTGGCTTGGTATCAGTAGTAAAACGGTGTGATTGAGAAGGGCCGAGGTTAGTTCGGACCGGTCGAATAGAGGTCTGCGCGTTCGCCCCGGAGACATCATCTTTGAGGGCTTCGTTCACGTGAATGATTTGCTGAGTAAATTTGCGATCGCTTTCCAATACATCAGGGAGGAGATTGGCCTGCTCCTGTTTGGTAATCACGGCACCGGAAGGCACATACTTGCCAGGGGGGATTTCTACCCCTTGAATCAAGGCATGCATCATGATCACGCAGCCATCACCCACCTTGGCGTTAAAGATGGTAGAGCGAAAGCCAATAAAACAGTTGTCACCAATAAAAGCGGGGCCATGGACGAGGGCCATGTGGGTGATACAACTATTATCACCAATCCAAACTGCATAATTCTGACCATCTTGACCGCGAACCCGCCCCGGCTCAATGGCGTGAATCACTGCTCCATCTTGGATATTGACGTTGTCGCCAATGTAAAAGGGAGAGCCTTGATCGGCCTGAATCGTACATCCAGGCGCGATCAGTACGTTTGCGCCCACGTGGACATCGCCCATGACGTTTGCAAAGGAATGAATATAGGCAGAAGGGTGCACTTGTGGATGAGGTGCACCGCCTGCCCGCATGGCTGATGTGGATTGGCTATGGACTACCATAATGATCTCTCCTACACAAAACGCGATCGCGAGTGAGTAGTGACAACAGAGAAGAAGGCCAACTAGGCTTAGAAATCACTCCAGAATCTCAGACATCCTTTGGTCCAATCAGTGGAGAAGTGAGCTTATATAATGGCTTTCCGGCCTCCCTTCGTCAGTTGATAAGCCACCTAATCGGCTAGTGTCAGACTGGAGACATTGATTCCGATAAGCGGAGATGGCTTCCAAACTCATACTACTTGCTGTAGATACGGCCCCCTGCGACTGAAACAGTATCAATGATGGCAATAACCAGGGCATCTAAGGGTCGCCGCTCATACTCAGGCATTTGTCTGGCTCCACTGCCTTGGGTAATCAGCACCCATTCATCAACTCCTGCTCCCACACAATCTGCTGCCACATCATATTCAGGCAGGAGTTGGCCTTCATGATCAACCCGCTGTACCAACAAGAATTTGGTGCCCTGAAGACTATGAGCTTTTTGGGTACTGACCACTGTTCCCAGAACTTTCGCGATTCTCACTCGGATTTAGCACCTAAGATCTACGAATCGGGAGGGCACGAGGACCATTAATGCTCTCACGGAACTGTTCAACCTCTTCGGTATAGCGCATGGGCAGTACATATTCGAGGTTTTCATGGGGACGAGCAATGATGTGGGTCGACAAGACCTGCCCACCATTGACGCGCTTCACGTTTTCAATCCCTGCAGCCACAGAAGCCTGGACTTCTGAGACATCTCCCCGGACGATGACGGTGACCCGACCACTGCCAATCTTTTCATAGCCTACTAGGGTGACCCGAGCTGCTTTGACCATTGCATCCGCAGCTTCGACCACTGCTGGGAAGCCAAGGGTTTCTACCATCCCAACTGCTATCGACATAATTTATAACTCCATTCTTTCGCTAAGTAATGATGCCTTTGTGCAGAAAAACCAAGCTTCTATCGAACTAAATTAGAGTGATTTTTCGCACGTCCTTCTTCTTAAGTATTTAGGTCACGTTCGGAATTGTTCTACTTCTTCCGTATAACTCATCGGTAGTACATATTCGAGGTTTTCATGGGGACGGGCAATAATATGAGTCGAAAGAACTTCCCCTCCATTCACTCTTCGCACTGACTCCGTTCCAGCCGCAACAGATGCTTGAACCTCGGAAACATCTCCTCGAACGATGACTGTGACGCGTCCACTGCCAATCTTTTCATAACCCACTAGCGTTACGCGAGCTGCCTTCACCATCGCATCTGCAGCTTCTACCACAGCAGGAAAACCTTTCGTCTCAATCATCCCAACCGCAATTGGCATTGCCACATCTCCTGTT
>JANQPU010000214.1 GCA_028285315.1 Acaryochloris sp. IP29b_bin.176 | reverse complement strand
TGAAACTCTCTACCAATAAGCTACCTGAATATCAACGGGGGATGAGAGCGATGGAGCTTGTCTGTGCTGGGGTATAGTCTCCATGTCTCCCTCCCAGGGATAGATCCTATTGTCACTATTTGCACAATATGTTGATATGGCAAAACTTATTCTAAAAAGGGGCATACTCAGCATGTGATTTGTCTAGAGATTAAGCATGGGAGCATTAGTGACTCAATCACACAAAGTTGAGGTGTTTTTGTGCATCTTACAGAACACCCAGATAAATTTGATTGAACGACTAGTCTGGACAAAAATTTGATGGTTGTGTGTGTCTGTCCCAATGATGATTCTCTTGCTAGATCAACAACTGTGTGAATGAGGTCAAGGAGCTATAAAGCACTCATGTCTGGATATTTAATACCTAAGCCACCGGGTAGGCCGCGCCGCCGCCGCGCATCTTTACGTTGGTCAATATTGAAAAAACCGATTTATTTATACTTAACTGCCGCCATTCTATTGGTATGGAGTAGTGCTGCGGTGGCCCAAGAAACCCCGTCATCCATTTTTTCAGGTGAGGCAAAAGTTGTAGCAGACACCATTTGGGTGTTGTTTGCGGCTACCCTCGTATTCTTCATGAATGCGGGGTTTGCCATGTTGGAAACCGGGCTCTGTCGCAGTAAAAATGCGGTGAACCTACTAGCCAAAAACTTGATTGTGTTTGGTTTGGTGAGTTTGGCTTACTGGGCAGTGGGTTTTGGCATCATGTATGGTGATGGCAATGATTATATAGGGACTACAGGCTTTTTCCTGGGAGGGAATGACAACAGCCCCGCTATCAATGAAGCCTATGATGGTGTATTTTCTGCCCTCAGTTGGGCAGGAATTCCCCTCAATGCCAAATTTTTCTATCAGTTGATGTTTGCAGGTACCGCTGCCACCATCGTTTCCGGTGCGATCGCCGAACGAGCCCGATTTGTTGCATTCTTCATCTTCAGTATCTTGTTAACCTCCATCTGTTATCCCATGGTGGGTCATTGGATTTGGGGAGGCGGATTCCTGCAAAAGATGGGCTTTTATGACTTTGCAGGCTCCACCGTCGTCCACATGGTCGGAGGATGGGCGGCATTAGTAGGGGCTGCTCTGATTGGACCTCGAACCTCTCGCTACTTTGAGGGTAAAAGCTATCCCATACCTGGCCACAACCTCAGTATTGCTACCCTGGGTGGCTTGATTTTATGGTTGGGCTGGTTTGGCTTTAATGGCGGCAGCACCATGGCTGCCGATCCTGCCGCAATTAGCCATATTATTGTGGTTACCAATCTAGCTGGAGCTGCTGGAGGCGTGGCAGGCACCGTCACCGCTTGGATCTATTTCGGTAAGCCTGACTTAACCATGACTATTAACGGTATGCTCATTGGTTTGGTGAGCATCACTGCAGGGTGTGCCTTTGTCTCGTCTGGAAGTGCCGTGCTAATCGGTCTCTTGGGCGGTATTGTTGTCGTCTTTGCTGTTGACGTATTCGACAACTTCAAAATTGATGACCCAGTAGGTGCGTTATCCGTCCATATGGTAGGGGGCTTCTGGGGTACCTTAGCCGTTGGCTTATTTAGTGTCGGTCCAGATACCTTTGCTTGGTACACAGCAGAGTCTGGCCCCACAGCTGGTCTCTTTACCAGTGGGTCTTTTAACCAAGCGGGCATTCAACTTGCAGGTCTCGCAATTGTCAGTTTGTTTACAGTTGTATTCAGCTATATCGCTTGGACCACCCTCAAGTATCTCTCAGGTATTCGTGTATCTCTGGAAGAGGAGAAAATCGGTTTGGACCTTAGCGAACATGCTATGGAAGCCTACCCTGGCTTCTTAGGAGACGAACATTCTTAAGTCAGCTGAGTTCGGGATAAGCCAAAACTCTGATTATTCCGTTGGCTGAAACCCATATTCCTTCGTAGCAAAGGTCCAGAAATGAGCTGAACTTGAATTGACGTTAAGTAAGACTATATTTATATTCTAGTCTTGATGTAAAAAGGCGACTGTCATGGTTCAGTCGCCTTTCTTATCTGCCCAGGGTATTTTTATGACATAATCACCACGAAAAAAAATATTTTATGTTTGAAAAACTAATATAATTTATTTCGGGTAGTCAACAACGAGCGGTTTTTGAAATTTCCTGAACCTTAAAACTTATCTAGTCTAAAGAAGATACGTTTTGATCATTTACCTACAGCCTGGAAGACTAAAAATCTTTATAAAGCTGAGGTATTTAAGAGTTGAGAAGCTGAGGTACACTTTGATGATATTTAGCTAAGAAATTGATGGATTTTACAGATTATTTGCCAATATTCACACTTTTTATTAATTATTTTCCGTAAAATTAAATTCATTTAGTTTCCTATGAGCGTTAGAATTAAAAAATGATGTCAACGCCACAGCCTTATATTTATAAGACTCGCAATAAATTAGCCATCGCAAGCAGCAAAGTCAAAAAAATTGCATTAGTTAACTTGTTTAGGCAATATATCCACCTGACTGTATCTAATGAGACATCCGATTCTACTCAAATAGTCTCTATTAAGAATTTATATCACCACCGTCCCAAATTAATTTCTAATCTTTTTAAGAATATTAATCTTGAATATCCTGGGCTAGAAGAAACTAAAAGATATATTAGTAATTCTGATTATACTAAAGCTTGCCAATCTTTAATTGCATATTATCAGGCCAAAACAGAAAAAATTGACTGGAATAATTTATTGCCAGAACAGAAGTTTAATAAAGATCTAGACGCCGAGAATATATTAAATAACGAATTTACATTTCAACGCGTTAGGGGCACAGTTCCTATATACCAGTCGGGCTATGATTGGTCTTACCTTGGAGCGAATGAGGATACCGAATGGGCATGGTTTTTGAATAGGCATTACCATGTTGTCGATCTTTTTCATGCCTATCTTAAAAGCGAAGATAAAGCCTATGTTCAATATATCTATCACAGTCTTCGAGATTGGATATTAACCAGCATTTCCACACCGAATCCCCATTATTGGGCTCAATGGCGTGGCCGCGAAGTTGCTTGTCGTATTCTCCATTGGTCGCCAGTTTTCTATGGACTCCTTGAGAGCCCTCACTTTTCTGCTGTTGATCACCTATTGATGTTGGCAATTTTGCCCATTCATGGCAATTTTCTGCGTCGTTGCAATACCTGGGGGGCAAACTGGCTTGCGCGTGAAATGAATGGACTAGCAACATTAGCATTGTGCTGGCCAGAGCTGAAACATTCACCAGCATGGCTAGAATTTGCCCAGTTTCACATGTTCCGTGAAAGCAACTTACAAGTCTACCCCGATGGAACGCATAAAGAGCTAACCAGCCATTACCATCGTGTTACCCTACATGACTTCAACAATTTCGCAAAACTATTGAGGCTTACCGGACATCAAGTGCCTTCTTCTTTCCAAATAACCCTAGAAGGCATGTGGAATTATCTTGCTTTTGCAATGCGCCCAGATGGAAGTGCACCTCTCAACAATGATTCGGATCGAGATGAAATACGGTCTCCAATTCGAGAAGCAGCCCAGTTGTACGACCGTTCCGATTGGCTATATATCGCTTCCAATGGGCAAGAGGGAACCCAACCTACCTCACCTTCCATTTGTTTTCCCTGGGCAGGCCACATTATTATGCGGAGTAGTTGGGAGAAAGATGCACATTGGGGATTTTTTGATGTAGGACCACATGGAATTAATTACCATACTCATAACGATAAATTGCACATTTCTATTGCCGCATTTGGCAGGGATTTTTTAGTCGATAGTGGTCGCTATCATTACAAAAGAGATGAATTCTGGCATTATTTTAGGAATTCAGCTAGTCATAATACTATTCTCATCGATGGTCAAGGCCAGAACCCTGAATCTTGCGAAACTCTGCAACCCATTAATCAACAATTCTATTCGACGTCTCAGTTCGATTTTGCGTATGGCACATTTGATCGAGGCTATCAAGGCATCCCAGATAGAGTCGTGCATTCTCGGTTTCTGGTCTATCTTCGGCATAAATATTGGATTGTGATTGATCGCGTCTCTACTCTTGCAAAACACAATATTCAGACGCTTTGGCACTTTCACCCAGATTGTGATCTAGAAGTTCAAGGTCACTCAGTAGTAACTGCTAACCGCGATAGCGGTAACTTAAGATTGATTCCTACACATCCTTACATATGGAACCTTAAGATTACCAAAGGTAATATGCATCCTGTTCAAGGATGGTGGAGTAAAGAATATAACCACAAACAACCCAATCCAACTGCGATTTATACAACCCAGTGCAAAACAACTACAACTTTTGCCTGGTTACTCTATCCGGTAATGGGCGTTGTTCCTCCTGTCAGAGTGCAGTGTTTAGCAAACTCTGAGCATCTGGCACAACTGAAGATTCAGGATCCAGTTGATCCGTTACAAATATCAATCTGTTTGGACGAAGGTCAGATCCCGAGTATTTTAGCTACCCAGCCAGACCAAATCATTCACATTGAAAGGCTTTCGTCCCAGCGATCTCCACGTCCTTCTATCAGTTAGTAGGATCAAGAATATCAAGCTTTAAAGACCTGAAGTCTGAACTTGATAAGTTATTTCTCCAATGGGTAAGTTATGGTTGTCTTGATTGTCATATATCAGCTGTAATCGACGCTCGCCAGCATATTCAACTAATTTGCCACTATATAACTCTGCTTTAGAGCCTAGACTTTGGATATGCACCTTTCCTTGGAAGACGGTAGCCCGAGCGAGATAGATGACGAGATCGTCTCTTGATGGACGATTGACAGTGGTACTAGCAGTTAGGTGGGCAAGTCCTCGTTCATCCATCTCTTGGGTTAAAGCCATTGATGTATTGCGAATGCCACGAATGGCCACAATTGCGGCAGCTACTGCCATCGTTATATCTACTCCTTCATCTGTATGGATCTTCTGATTAGAAAGGTAATAAAAATTTTTCTCCCCTAGGTCATCCCGAATTCGTCGGTGGATCAAATTATGGGGATGATAGTGGGTTAAAGCATCAGCAATCGCACCACAAGCAGCACGAGGTTCTCGCCAAGGAGACTCGCGAGTTTTGCCATACACCCGTTGTCCGCCTTCCCGTAAGCGACCCACATGGGTTTTGAGGTCAATGGCAACGAGCACCATTGACTGAGGATTGCCTGCATAAAGACGACGGCGAAGGGATGCATCCAGTTGATGAGCAACAGTAACATGCGCTAGGGTTGCCCCATTGTCTGTCCCCCCACCTGCTGGGAAAAAAGCTTCTAGTTTTAGCTCTCCAATTTCCGATAAGGTCGCAAACCTTGAGGCAACGACATCTCGATAGCGTTTTGTCGCTTCACCTTGGTGGATGCGATCACCACAGTTGGTATAGGCCAAGGTGGTGACAACACTCGGTAAGCTCAAATCGGCACCGCACACATTGATATCTGTTTGGCTAGCTGCCGCAAATTGTAGTTCATCCCGAAGTAACTGGAGCCCATTGATCAAAGCATACCGATCGCTAACAATTTCGTTGAGATAATTGTGATAGGCATTTCTTTCCATGCCAAAGCTGGCAGACAATTGCCAAAATTTTTCTAATCTTTTTAAAGCATTGCCTGGATCAAAAGGGGTAGACATCAATGGCTAATTGGTCGAAATCATAGAAATTGACGCAATAATATTGTGGTCAAATCTGCGAATTGCCTCTCTTGTCTTAGTAGGACTTAACATCACCTTCTTTGACTTTACTGTCCTGCCCTAAACTCTGCTTTGCCAATCGCTTGGCAAGGACTGGCGCTTGAGAATGGGGACTGGGAAGAGCGAACTCACCTCAAGTTTGTCTTAACGATGAGAAGCATTGGCAAGTCCCCCCTATTTTATGTTGGAGTTGGAGTGATAAATGTGATGGAATCTTGTCCTTTTTGTGCGATCGCAGCTGGCCAAGCACCTGTCAGCACAGTCTTTGAGGATGATGCAGTAATGGCATTTATCCCATTACATCCGGTTTATCCAGGGGCCTGTCTGGTCATTCCTAAACCCCATATAGATCATTTCACAGATATCCCCGATCCGTTAGCAGCCCAAGTGATGGTGGTTGCTCAACAAGTAGGTCGAAAAATTATGAGCGTGTACCAGCCGCTGCGAATTGGCCTATTGGTACATGGATTTACAGTCGCCCATGCCCACCTGCATCTCATTCCCCAATATGGACCACTAGATATTATGCATAAACACTATGCTTATTGTGAGAATGGACAAGTTAAGTTCGGCGATAAAGATATTCCAACCCCTTCTCGTCAAGCATTAGATGAGATGGCAGCCACCTTAAGGCTGTGAGATAAGATGTACCCTCATAAAAAATCTGCTAGCTTCAAAAGCTAGCAGACTCTCAATTATTAGACAGTGGGTAATGGTTTATGCAGGAGCATTACCAGTATCACGTGCAATAACAGCAGGGATATTCTCGAACTTGAAGCCCATTGCTCTCAAGGAGTGGAAAAGGTGCCCTTGTAGACAATAGAAAGCAAGATAGTAGGTAATGTTTGCCAACCAAGCACGAGAGGTATAGAAGCCATCAGCTAAATCAGCAGTGTCCTTGAAGTAAGGGGCAATGCCAAACTTAACTTCACAAGCAGCGCCGTAAAATTCAACAGGATAAACAAAGGTGTTTACTGCACAGAAGTAGGCGGAGATGAAACCCATGATGGCAACGCCACCTAGGGAGGTTCCGATCAAACCATCGGGAGTGTAAATGCTAATGCGAGATCCAAGATCTTGCTCCCACTTAAAAGGAGCAACGTTGATGTGCCAGATACCACCAGCAATATCAAACAAGCCAATGAACAGGTGACCAGAAGCCAAGTCATCAAGATTATCTACGAAGAAAGGATTGTATCCAGGAGTAGACCAACCATACTTAAAGACGTTAGCAATGGTAGAACCAGGGGCAGCAACTTTAACCACTTCACCAACAGTTGGATCGTAAATGCCGTGGAATTTCATCCAGCCGACAAAAATTAAGGAAGCGAATCCGATGAAGAGGAGATGGTTGCCCAGAATATAGCCGAGTTGCTTGGGATCATCCCATTCAAACGCAAAACGCTCAGTAGTGCCACGACCACCCTCTGTTAGAGCAGTAGGACCAATCTTGGCGTGGAAGTATGCCCCTGCAAACAACACAAAGCTTGCCACCATATGGATAGCACCAACTTGCGTGTAAACGAAGGTGTTGGTAACAACACCACCAGGACCAATACCAAAGCCCTCTGCAGCAAGGTGAGGGATTAAAACCAGTCCTTGGTCGAACATGGGCAGGCTAGGATCAAAGGCTTGATTTTCAGAAAAAGTATTAAACCCAACCCAAAACATGATCAAACCAATCTGCAGGATATGAGCAGCTAACCATTTGCCCTGCACACTGGTGTCTACCAACCGGCTATTACCCTGATACCAGGGATATTCAGGAGAAGTATCGACTTTTGTTGCCATTTTCTTTATTCCAAAAGGATAATGTTTTGAGGAAAAACGACTCTATAAAATTTCGCCTGATAAAACTTATGTCACAGGAAAATGCAATTATCTTAAACAGGCGGATGAAATAATGTTACGATGCCGCGCTCAGTACAACAAGCGGTTTTGGGATTTATCCATGAGCGCTTTGGTGTCGAGGCGACCCGTAAGGAACCAGCAAACGCGGGAAACCCACTATTTGACCAGCCAATTGAAGCTCAAGTATACCGTGCATCATGCATTCAATCCGTTATCCATACTCAATCTGAAATTGAATATCAAGATCAAACGGTCTTTCCCATACAAGCTGTTGTTAATGATGGGAAGCAGGTTAACACTCAAGGCTACTTAATTTTTAGCATTTTCAACCCTAAGAATTGGTACCCAAAGTAACAAAATGTAATGTTTTGTGAAGCGACCTCAGATTGATAGTGTCTTTCGAGTATCGGGATCCATGTATTCAGTATTAAGTTAGTGATGCAACTGACCAAATGGTGCACACAAATTCTCATCTCAAGTTCTTACGTTGCTCAGAATTTACGGTTGATTCAGACCTGATTTCTTTGATGGGAGTGTGATTTGGTGGTTCTCTTGCTTAACTTGCGTGGAGACAATGCAGATTTTGCTTAGAGGCGTAGCACATTTTGCAATATATGCAGACCTCTCAATCCAGAAATGTCCGGCTGTTAGTGCTAAGTAATGGGCATGGTGAAGATGAAGTCGCTGTTCGTATCCTGCAAACCTTAATTCAAGTCAGACCTAACCTCCATGTTGTTGTGTTACCGATTGTGGGCACCGGCCTTGCCTAACAAAAGCAGGATGTCTCTTTTTTGGTCAAGGGCAATAATTTTGTGTCGGGGGGCTTTGGGGGAAGCGAGTTTTGCCAAGATCTGCAGGACGGTTTAATGGGCTTAGCTCGGCGGCAAATTACAGCAGTCAGACAGTGGTCTCGTGTTGGAGGGGCAGTTTTGGCTGTTGGGGATATTGTGCCTTTGATACTGGCGTGGTGGAGTGGTTTGCCCTATGCCTTTGTCGGCACTGCTAAATCTGAATATTACTGAGGCAGTAACCCGCCATGTTTAAGGTCATCTGTCTATTGGCCTTGGGAACGGTGGCTAATGACCCATGATCGATGCCGGGGAGTTTTTCCCCGCGATCGCATCACGGCAACGACCTTGCAGCGCTGGTCTATCCCTGTGTTCGACTGTGGCAACCCCATGATGGATGATTTGGAACCAAAGGGTCACTTGCCTGAGTTGCCATTGGGCTGCAAAGTCTTGCTGTTACCGGGATCTCATGCCCCTGAAGTCTTGGCGAATTGGCGGTTGATGATCTCGGCGATTGCAAGCTTGCCCCAGAACTCTCAGAAGTATGTGTTTCTGGGTGCGATCGCACCCGGTATTGATCTCTATCTCTCTGCAAGACACACTCGTGGAGCAGGGGTGGACTGCGAAAGGAGCCTCTGGGGTTCGCTATCAAAGGCAGCAGCATTCCTTATGGCTGATTGCCAATGCGTTTGAGGATTGTTTACATGCTGCCCATATTGTCCTGGCGATGGCTGGTACCGCCACAGAACAAGCTGTTGGCCTGGGTAAACCCGTCATTACGATGCCAGGGCCAGGACCCCAGTTCACCGCTCAATTCGCCACGGCCCAAGCTCGGTTATTGGGATCGTCTATTTATCTGATTCATGGTCCTGAAGCTGTACCTCACATGCTGTCGTTTGTCCAGGCACAATGTTCCCAGCCACAAGCGTGGATTGAGAATGGCCGCTGCCGAATGGGATCACCTGGTGCCTCTACAGCTATTGCCCAGGTACTTCAACGTTGCTTATTAGATCCCTTGCTCCCTTGACGATCTTTTTTCGGGTACTCAGCAGACTCCCGAAATAGAAGGGATTTATTTTTTATAGAAAAATAAAATAAATCTCGAACTTTACTCGTTTCACGCCTGATCCCTTCGATACTCAAAGAAAAGAAAACTCAATTTAATTTTTTAATCTGGAGGGTGCTTCAGTATGCTGCGTGTTTCCTGTCGATTATCTAAAACTGCCTTAGCCTGTGGCGTATCGTTCAGTGCTCTGGCTCCCATCTTTGGTCAATATCCTGCTGTAGCTCAAGCCAATTTTTCTGATGTCAGTCTTGGGTACTGGGCTCGTCCATTTATCGAAAAATTAGCGGAACAGAATGTGATTAAAGGGTTCCCAGATGGCACCTTTAAGCCCGATCAGCCCGTCACCCGGGCTCAATTTGCAGCGATTGTTCGCCAAGCGTTTGATCGCGATCCGACCCGACAATATCGTGGCTTTGCCGATGTGCCCAGCAATCACTGGGCTCAGTCGGCAATTAGCAAGGCTTATAGTACCCGTTTTATGTCAGGCTATCCGGGAAATTTATTTCAACCCAATCAAAGAATTCCCAAGGTCCAAGCGCTTGTGTCCTTAGCGAGTGGTCTGGAACTAGAACCCGATGCCCCTACCGATGAAGTTCTAGCAACTTATCGAGACGCTGCAGATATCCCTGGATATGCTGACAAAGGCGTAACGTCAGCAACGGAAGCAGGGTTAGTCGTAAACTATCCCAATGCCAATTTCTTAAATCCAAATCAAGAGGCTACTCGGGCCGAAATCGCAGCCTTTGTATATCAAGCGCTAGTGGATCAGGGGGATTTAGAGCCGATCCCAGGTAACGCTCGTGCCAATAATTATATTGTTAAGCTAGATGGAGCCCCTACTCCAGCCCAACCTTCTACACCAACCAATACTGGCAGTATCATTGCCTCTGGTTCCAAGATTCCAGTCCGGTATCCGGGTCCCAACAAAGTTAATCTGATTGTGGCACCAGGGGAGACCGTAGAGACCAAGTTAGAAGTGGCAGAAGACATTACCAATGCTGCTGGTACAGTCCTAATCCCTAGAGGCAGTCTGATCGAAGGCACCCTGGTGCCCGTTAATGTTGGTACAACGCCTGGGACTCAGTTCGTTGCGAAAACCCTCATCGTTGGAACCCGCACCTATACCATTCGGGCTAACTCTGATCCACAAGTGGCTGTTTCTCGTCAATCTGTGAAACCTGGGGATATTCAAGGTGCGATTAGTACTGCAGCCGGCCGAACCATTCTCAGCTCCGTCCTTGGGAGTGGGTTGAACTTAGGCAGTTTACTGACAGGTGTCCTGCTGAGTTCTGGTGGTATTACCAATCCCGCTGCCCCAAAAGATAGCGTGATTGTGGTCGATCCAGCGGCACTGGAGTTAACGATCCAATCCAGTTTGGACCTAACCAGCTAGAGGGTCAAAACGTCACCAGCTTTTGCTTGTAGTTACTGTCAGCAAGAGCTGGTGCAGAGCCTCAAGGATCTAAGACTTGCCAAATTGCTGTAAGAATGGCGTTGGAGAATAAGAAACCGTCTGGATCCGTTAAACAGATAGCACTCTTCGGTTGCTGGGGTAGGGTGACCCATCCCTTTTGCTGGAAAGGGACTAAGCACTCTAGTAAGGCGTCCACTAAGTCTGGTCTAGCAATATCTCGCAAAGTTGTAAGAGACACCCCAGCTGACAGCCGCAGGCCCATCATCAGCGTCTCCAACAGAATATCTTGTTGAGAACTGGCTGCACAGTCGATCTGTCCTTGAGTTGCAATTAGCCTTTGTACCCATGCTGCATAGTCCTTGCGAGTGCGGGGCCGACTGACTCTTTGTCGATGGACATAACTGGTCGCGCCCATCCCAAATCCGTAGTAGGGGCCGTTTTGCCAATAGACTTGGTTATGGCGACAGGTATAGCCTGGACGAGCATAATTAGAGATTTCGTAATGGTCATAGCCCACAGCTGTCAATGTGGTGGCAGCGAGCCGATACATTTGAGCTGCAGTCTCATCTGCAGGCAGGGGTTGTTCCCCTGGTTGATACTTCTTGCCAAAGACAGTGGTCGGTTCGATGACTAAATCGTAGGTCGAGAGATGGGTGGGTTCAACAGCAATGGCAGCCTCTAAACTCGTTTGCCATTGTTCCAACGTTTGATTGGGTAAGCCAGAGATTAAATCCAGGCCAAAATTAGTGATATCGGCTTGGTGGAGAATTGCGATCGCATCATCAATATCCGCCACTGTGTGGGAGCGACCACAAGCCTGCAACAGCTCTTCCGAAAAAGCTTGAACCCCTAAACTGACTCGATTAATTCCTAACGCCTTGAACTGCCGCATTAGCGGCAAGGAAAACGTTCCTGGATCCATTTCGATGGAAATTTCCATCCCAGATTCAAAGCTAAACTGTTGTTCTAAGATCTGCAAAATCTGCCCTAGCTGCTGAGCGGATAACAGAGAGGGCGTTCCCCCACCGAAAAAGACCGTTTTTAGCTGGTGCGGTCCTGGTGGCGTAACTTTAATTTCGCGGCACAAGAGATCGACATAATCGGCAATGGCAAGCGAGGTTTCTCCTCGTTTCCGCTCCCCAATGACCGAGATTGGGAAATCACAGTAAAAGCATCGTCGTCGGCAGAACGGAACATGGACATAGGCTGAAGTGGGCCAATGGCTGGCAATCTCAGAGGAAAGTGGAGCATGAATTGTGTGCACAAACTAGATTGTCTCAATCTTTAATTCAGACTGCTAACTGCAATAGTTAATTCTGATTTATGTATTTTAATTGAATCTTTTTGGACAAGGGAAAAAACGCTGTAAGGTCCTGAATTAAGGACACTATAATAATTATTAGGGCTATTTTCCTCTGAAGAAATAACAAGTCCTAACGATGTCTCATGTTCCCCTATCATTTGTGGCAAACGTGTGCCACACCATTCAACGATAAGCTAGGACAATGCTAGACCTATTTATAATATTGACCTTCATGGCTGTTGGTGCAGCAGTTGGTTTTCGAGGCGTCGATTTACTCCCCGGTTTACTCACACCCAGTGAATTGGAAGGGGTCAACATTGAAGGTCTTCGTTGGGTGATTACCGGTTTTGGTGCCTTCCTCAGTTTAGGGATTGGTTTTGCGGCACAGGTTTCCTGCCGCCGGATTGAAAAAAAGATTAAGACCTTGCCTACGGATGTCTTACTCAGCCGTTCAGCAGGTTTATTCCTGGGATTGCTAGTGGCTAACTTGATGTTAGCGCCTATCTTTCTCTTTCCCTTACCGAAAGAATTTACCTTTATCAAACCCACGGCAGCCGTTTTAGGGAGTCTTATTTTCGCGTTTTTGGGCTTAACCCTTGCTGACATCCATGGCCAAACAATCTTACGGTTGATCAATCCCAATTCCATTGAAACCATGCTGATGGCGGAAGGCACGCTACAACCCTCACCCACCAAAATATTGGATACAAGCTGCATTATTGACGGCCGTATTGAAGGTTTACTGCTGACCGGGTTTTTAGACGGCCAAATTTTAGTGCCTCGCTTTATTTTGCATGAACTGCAAACTCTCGCTGATGCAGGTAATGACCAAAAGCGCGCCCGAGGGCGACGAGGCTTAGATATTCTCAATCGTCTACGCACGGAATACCCTGATCGCATCGTCATACATCCTGCTGATTATCAGGATGTCTCTACCGTAGACGCTAAATTGGTGCGCTTAGCCCAGGATATCAATGCCTCAATGGTTACTAATGACTATAACCTGAATAAAGTGGCCAGTGTGCAAAATATTCAGGTTCTCAATGTCAACGATTTGGCAAAGTCCCTACGGCCTATTTATCTGCCTGGAGATAGCTTAGATCTCAAAATCATTAAGGCGGGCAAGGAACCGGCACAAGGCGTAGGCTACTTAGAAGATGGCACGATGGTAGTTGTTGAAGAAGCCAGTAACCATATCGGTGATAAGGTTCCGGTCGTGGTAACGAGCGCTTTGCAAACCTCAGCAGGCCGAATGATTTTTGCCCGTCCTCAAACAGCTTGGGCTTAATCTTTTGGAACCTGTCCCTAGCACTGAACAACCTGAGAGGCTATATCTACTACCAGCTCAAAACAGGTTGCCAATGGCATCTCCTGCCTCATGATTTTCCACCCAGCTCAACGGTGTACTCCTACGCAACCTGAGTTCGGGTTAAGCAGCCGGGAGTAAATACTCATCAATGGACAGAGAAGGCTTTTTCGGTTGGTGACAATAGGCAATCAATCCACAGACCACATTGACAAAGAAGTTGACTGGACTGCGATGCCTAGAGTGCTTAATTTGAGAGATATAGCGGACGCCATACTGTGTAGGACGTAAGATAGAGATGTCCTCTCATTTTTTCGTCGATGTGATGCCCAAGACCTATAGTTACGACTTACGGTGCAAAGGGTCGTGCATCAAAAAAGTGTGGGTTTGTTAAACCGATAGGGAGTTGAGTTGTCCTATACCCTCATGCAATGTCCTCTATGTGGTCATCCTAAGACCCACAAACATGGCAAGACCAGCAAAGGCAGTC
>JANQPU010000212.1 GCA_028285315.1 Acaryochloris sp. IP29b_bin.176 | reverse complement strand
ATGCCTGTAACCGTTGATTCCTCGTTTCCTCTGGCTAAATGTTGTGATCAGTAGCAACGTAGTATCAGTACTTTCAGGAAAGTTGCACATCGCCTTAAGTAATGTTATAAACTACTATTCGTTGAAAGATATTATGAAACAAGCTCCCATAATTTCACTTCACTTCAACCGTCCTGACCATAGTCTTCGCGCATTAGAGTCTCTCTCACGCAACTATGGTGCTTCAGATAGTGAGCTATTCATCTTTTGTGATGGGCCAAGGAATGAGCAAGACCTACTGGGTGTTGATCAGGTGCGGCAGGTTGTAAAAAGCCAGCAGTGGTGTGGTCAAGTTCATGTTATTGAGCGTGAGAAGAACTATGGTTGTTTCCAGAATACGGTGAGCGCGGTCAGTGAAATTTGTGAGCAATATGGAAAGGTTATTTTTTGCGAGGATGATTCTCTCGTCTCACCATATTTTCTGAATTATATGAATCGGGCACTAGAGATATATCAAGACGAGCCATTAGTAATGCAAGTCTCTGCCTATATGTGGCCCCTAGAAGGTGATCTGCCTGAGACTTTCTTTTTAAAAGTTCCGAATGTTTGGACTTTTGCAACCTGGCAGAGAGCTTGGATTCAGTATCATACAGACGGGCAGTCCTTATTAAATGCTTTGCAACAAAGGAAACTTGAGCAAGAATTTACTTTCCAAGGTAACCGACCCTGGCTAGAGATTCTTGAAAATGAAATTTCAGGTGCGATGGATGACTGGAGTATTTATTGGACAGCTATTGTTTTCCTTAATGGTTTATCTTTATTCCCTAGGCAATCTTTAGTGAGAAATATCGGTTTCGACGGTACTGGACTACATTATAATTTTTCAACGACAGCATTTGATACTGTCTTGCTCGAAGAAAATATTACCGATTTTACAGATATTATTGAACAAGATATATTAATCTATCAGAAGCTTGTGAGTTATTTCGAATCCTTACGACCTCGACGCGGAAATTTATGGGAACGAGGGATATATAAGCTTAAGAAAATGTTGAAATGATTAGCCTAAAAACTCAGATGTCTGGGGATTATTAAACTGAAAGACTTTGCACTCAAAGTGCAGAAATTATTCATGGACTGAAAGTCTGCTTTTTCCCGAAATTAAAGTCATGACTAATTCCAGCATAAATATATCAATGTCATTATTCGAGTTAGCGTTCAAAAGGTCTGGGTTAGGTGGAAGTAGCAAGAGGAAGAATTTGATTTTCTTGCCAATAGAGATCCCATGCCTGATTTAGCATGACTGTTTTCATCGCAGCCAGCGCATCAGCAATTTCTTCGGACCAATGCATCTCTCGATTTTTCTGTCGTTTGGCCACAATCAGATCGCAAGCATTCTCTGCATGAGCACTGCCAATATATTGGCGCTGTTGACGACGCTTATTGTAATTGACGATATAAGGTTTTCGAGCTTTAAGATAATCAATCAGTTCCTGTAGTTTTTCCTCATTCTTGGTCTGAGGACGACAAGCTTCTAAAGCTTTAATTGCAGAGGCTACCCGTCCTATCCAAAGGGTAGAATTCAGCTTCCTTTTGAGCGCTTTTTTCTCCTGTACTGTGGAACAAATCATTCCGGCAAAGTCGGCACATTTACGATGTAAGTGGTACCAATCCAGAAGCAATTCTTTACGCTTAAACGGGTTGAGACCTGTTTCAAAATAAGTGCGCAGCCACTTGGCCCCATCCCCTAATACCGTGATCCAACCCTTGAAGCCAGCGCAGAAGAATAACAAGAGTAACAGTTGTCTGAGGACCAGTGACCCTGTTCCACTCAAGTATCGATAGCCTTCAGGCGTCGCGATCCGAGCCACTCGCATGGTCAGCCAACAGCCAGCTTGGGGACGACGAACTAAAATGTCATCAGTAGCGGCGATGGTTTGGCCCGGCTGTATTTCAGGTCCCAAGCACCGCAATCTTTCCACTGGCCAGCAGCTGGCTTCATTCTTGCGAACTTCTAGTACTCGCTGCCAGTCCTGGTGCGTGCCCCCCTCAGGCGCTTTAGGATTGGGGTCGGCTAAAGCTTGCTCTACTACGTCTGTTAATTCGACTGGCCAGGCAGCTCGATGACGAGGAGACTTGGCCTCAATCAGGTTCACTTGGAATTTGCTCAGATCACCCTGGTCTTCCAGGTGGTTTACCTCTGTTTCCTCTGCTGCTCGAATTGCTTCTCCATGCCGTTGCACTAACACTCTGACTTCACTTCTGGAAATCACTTTAGGTTGCTGTGTTTGCCAACCGAGTAACCGCTGAACAGTGGTAGAAAGGCAAATCTTGCGGGAAGAGGCAGGCCCGCTCTTGAAGCGTGCGGGTGATAATTATACCGTGATGCTCAGGAAGAAGTTCATTGCCAGGCATGACATGTTTTCCAGTCTGCGGGTTGAAGCAAACCTGCCTTTGAAGGTGTAAGATACCCAAACGACACGCAACTTTTTGGCGGGCATAACCATCACGCTCCACCCCCTCTGATGCAAACTGGGTACAGTATTCATCTACACACTGGTGATCAAGAAGATCCCAATGTTGACAAAATAGATGACGCATGACCTCTTGACCAATGGTCACCGTCTGCTGCTCCAAGGCATCTAATGTCTGGCTGAGAGCCTGTTCATTCACTTCAAGAGTCGGAACTGGAATCCGACTCAATTCACTCCATGGGGAGGTAGGAGTATCGTCTTCAACCCAAGCTATGGAGATGCACAAATGACCCATCAAATAACCTGCTAGTAAGGAGTAGAGTGACCTCCTGCACTCTATCAGATTATTCCTTAAACCCAGGCCTTTTGAACGCTAACTATTATTATGCCAAAGTCTCTGGACAGTAGCCTAAGCCTTGAATAAACTGCTGGCGGAACGCCTCAATTTCTGTCATGTCAGGAGTGCCATGGGCAATCACTGCCACTTGGTATCGGCTCATCACCTCAACAGGAGACTGGCCTGATTCCAAGGCTTGAAGCACGGTAGTGACCCGCGTATCTACTTGGTACGGGATGCCCAATTCACCCAGATAGGCGCGGAAATCATCTAAATCCTGTTGAGTCCATCCTGGCGCGGTTTTGATGCGTAACACCCAACCATTCAGTTGGTGAACAACCGTCATGAACTCAACGGGTAAAGCAGTTGAACGGCGAAGATGCTGAACAACTCGCAAAACTAAACTTGCTGTTCCTAGATAGTATAGGTAATCCATAATTGTGCCTACCCCGGCACTAACCCCAGCGTTGTTGTGGTGAGCAGAGATACCTGCCTATATTCATTGTTACGATCAGCTCTGCTTATGGGTAGAGCATAATCCCCATAATTAATAGGGGGTTATACCCAAATTGAACTCGCTGCCAATTTAGGATGATCTCTATCCACTGTTAGGGAAATATCAAGTATGTATGGAAGCTCAACTACTGAGTTGGATCAAACTCTTCAAGCCTATGATTACCGACTACCCGAGCACTTAATTGCCCAAAGCCCTCTGGTGCCTAGAGATAGCTCTCGACTATTAGTCGTTCAACAACAAGCCCATCAGCATCGAATCTTTCAAGATTTGGTAACGCTGCTCCGACCTGGGGATTTGTTGGTGTTTAACGACACACGGGTCATCCCAGCCCGCCTCCTCGGTCGCAAAGTTAATTCCGCGCTGGCCCAGCCTGTTGAGGTGTTCTTGCTAGAACCTCGACAACCGCTCACTTGGCTAGCCTTGGTTAAACCAGGGCGGCGTCTGAAGCCAGGGGCAATCATTGAGTTTGGCCCCCCAGAACAACCGCTATTGCGGGCAGAAGTGCTGGCGACGGACGTAGACACCAGAGGTCGCATCATTCAATTCCAATCGCTGATAGACCAATCGTTTGAAGATCTCTTAGAACAACTTGGAGAAGTCCCGTTACCGCCCTATATTCAAAATTCTGCTGCCCGGCCAGAACAATATCAGACTGTCTATGCTGAGCAGCCTGGGGCTGTGGCAGCACCGACGGCAGGATTACACTTTACTCCTGAGTTGCTCGCCCATCTCCAGTCTCAGGGCATTCACCAGGCACGACTGACTCTCCATGTGGGGATTGGCACCTTCCGACCTGTGGAAACGAACGATATTCTTAGTCACAAGATGCACTCAGAATGGGTAGATTTGCCAGCAGCAACGGTGGATACCATCAAAGCAACAAAAGCACGAGGAGGACGCGTTATTTCTGTAGGAACAACGGTAACGAGAGCTTTGGAAGGAGCCAGTCAGCTGGGTCCACTCAAAGCTTGGCAAGGACGGACGGATTTGTTTATCCACCCTGGCTATCAATGGCGGGTTGTAGATGGTTTAATTACCAATTTCCATTTACCCAAATCGAGTTTGTTGATGTTAGTAAGTGCGTTGGTGGGTCGAGAACGGTTGTTGGCACTGTATGAGGATGCGATCGCACATCAATATCGCTTTTACTCCTTCGGTGACGCCATGCTGATTTTGCCTGAAGCTGTGATTGCTGAACGTGCCCAATACTTTTCGTCCTAACAACAGGCTGGAGGTCTAGCGATGGATGCACATCATCTTCTGACCAGAGAAAAGGTCCCCCTGCGTCGCAGAGAGGGATTTTGCACAAGACCACTCTGAATTTCATCCATGACTAAGCAGCCAATCCAAAGACTTTATGGATGAAAAAGATCTGTCCTAGATCATCACCTTTCTCCACATTTTTGAAGAGCCTATGGCGTCAATAATTCTTGAAACAAAGTTTGATATTGTCGTGCTTGAATCTCTAAAGCAAACTGATTCACCGCGGCTTGACGAGCATTCACACATAACTGTTGATGGCGCTCGGAATCTTCCAGCACCCAAGCCATTCCATGAGCCAAATCATCCACTTCATAAGGTTTGACCAGATAACCATTCTCTTGATGGCTGACAATGTCCTTTAGCCCAGACGCATTAAAAGTAATCACAGGCGTACCGCAGGCCAACCCTTCTGAGGCTGTCTGGCCAAAAGATTCATACAGCGAAGGCACAATCATGACATCGGCTGCCGAGTAGGCGATCGCTAAACTCAGATCATCCGCAAAACTCCCCAAGTAATGAGCCTTAAAACCCAAATCCACAGGTTCTTCGGGTGCCTCTGACCCAAAGACTGCCACTTCAATACGGTCGGCCCACCCGGCTTGACTCAACTTCTGAAGAGCTGGCTGTAATAGGTGAAACCCTTTTCTTAAATCTGCCGTAGCCGCTAACGCTCCAAATAAAACGATCAGTTTATCTGAGGGTAGCCCCAATAAATCTCGACTAAAGCCTTTATCAACAGGCCGATATTTCTGCACATCTAGACAGAATGGAATCACCTCAACCCGTCGATTTCCAAATAAAGAGCTAGCACGTACACAATCAGCCATCCACTGACTGGGAGTCACAATGGTCAGGTTGATGTCTTGCCAGGCTTTTCGCTTTCGTTGCCAAATTTTTCGGGATAAATCTGACTCTTTCTGACTATTCAACTGAGGACATTGACCACAGGTATCTTGGTAGCGATCGCAGGTTTCCGCATAGTGGCATCCTCCTGTAAACGGCCACATATCTTGGAGGGTCCATACCAAGGGCTGCTTGAGCTTCGGCAAGGTTTCAATTTTGAGAAAGCCATTACAGACCCAATGCAGGTTGACGATATCCGGTTTGAGCTGCGCAACTTTTTTTGCGATCGCATCTGGGAACCATTGCGGCGAAAATAAAGTTTTAGTTCGATAAGCCCCCAATTTCAGGGGCCATCCATTCATTTGCGGCCCCAATTTCGTCAGCACTGACTTCTCCGCCAGTACCGATTTCTGACCACTAAAACGGGCTCGGACCAACATTTGCGAATCATGGCCAATTGCCAACAATCCTTGATGAAGACGATAGGCTGCCCGAGCAGCGCCCCCTTCAATATCTGATGTACTTAATAAGAGTGATTTCATTAATAACTCAATATTGCTAAGGTGCCGATAGGAATATTAAACAGTCCAATCATCATGTCATAAATGCTTCAAAATCATTGATCACAGTTAACCCTCTACATATCTGCTGTAGTTGCTTCATCCATCAGCACCTTAAACCGAATTGGATTTTCTGTGATTAAAGATAAACATCATTGCTTGCTTTCAAAGCATGAGCCTTTGTAAGCAAGCAATCAAAAAAATTATAATGAGCTAGCCATTTGCTGTTCTGAATGATTAGAGACTAAATTGAGTAAGTCTTGAAAGGAAGTAGCCAGTTGTTGTAAGGAGTGAAGATTACAATGCCCTTCAAAGTCTGGCAGCGTATCAGCTGTGGGCTGTGCCAACCTCGTCTTAAGTTCTTTCAGGGCCTGCAAGCACGCATCAACATCTCCTTCAGGTATGGTCACGCCTAAGTTAAATTTTTGAACCCTTTTGCCCATACAATAGCCCTCACTAGCAATCACCATTTTTTTGAAAGTTGCTGCTTTGACTAAAGCGTTACTACTATATGGGAAATTCTCATAGGCTGTGAAAATAACGTCACAGCTCTTGGTATATGTCCCTGACTTATGCAGTTTTCCCCATAGGGCCTCTAAGGTGCAATGTGCAATGATTTCAGCGTTCAGATTTCACTTATCTTCACTCCATTGATGACATTAAGGGGATCATGAAAGGGTCGTGCATCAAAAAAGTGTGGGTTTGCTAAACCGATAGGGAGTTGAGTTGTCCTATACCCTCATGCAATGTCCTCTATGTGGTCATCCTAAGACCCACAAACATGGCAAGACCAGCAAAGGCAGTC
>JANQPU010000171.1 GCA_028285315.1 Acaryochloris sp. IP29b_bin.176 | reverse complement strand
AGATCCACTCGCTGCTTAAGTCATCGGTTCATAGGTATGGTTGATTCAGATGAGAGTCTGAACCTTTTTGGGCATTCCAAAATCAGCGGAAACTAAAGGAGCAAGGATTTTTATCTTAGCCTCAGCAGACTCAGCCAATCCAACAATCTCCTCTAGCTCAGAGTGCTTGGTAGTGTTTTGTTCTAACTGCGTCATAACAGCTCACTCAAGCGACGGATTACGATTAATCTTTTGACTTAACTGTTTAAGCTTGCCCAGATATCATACTCTTCACGAGGATTCGAAACTTTCGAATTAATATGAATGGCCTGTCGACGACCTTGTGAAGCAAAGCCTGCTGATTCAATCTTCTTAATTTTCCATCTTGTCTGATATAAAGATCTTTTGATGATTTCTAAAGAATCAACATTTCTAGTATTAATACTGCCAAATCTAATAACTAATGTTGCATCCTGGGCACATTTATAACTAGCATTTTCCCAAACTTTTTTTAGAGTAGATGAGAAGTGATCTGGACTCAAATGATTAAGTTGTTCTTGAGAAGAATAGTTGACTTGTGGAGAGTTACCCAAAAACCAAGATCTTAGCCACTGATCAGGAATATAACTACTCATGCCATAGTAGGGAGGAGAAGTTATAACCCAATCAACCTGGTTTTGGATTTTTCTGAAATACTTATTATTACGACTATCACCTACGATAATTTTGCCTATTCCTTGAGATTCCTCTAAACCAAAGTATCGCTCAGCCTTTTCTCTAATAATTTCAATTACATCTACTTCTTCCGGTAATAATCCATTACGTTTCCAATAATTGACTGCATAGTTGGGTTTAGGAGCATAAGTACGTTGGGATTGATTTGAAAAGTATGACTGTTTTGACTTTGGACGAGGGCCATGTAAAGCACCCAATATAATAGCTCTAAGTGCTTTCCTAGAGTCAGAACAACAGTTTCTAAGAAAAGCTTCTCGAAACTTACAGAGACTATTCAAAACATTTTTGTGAAAGGCTAATTCCCAAAACTCTCCTGTTGGGATATCAGATGGCTCTTCAGCATTTTTTAAAGTTTTAATTGCAGTGCTAACAATATGACCAGGCTTAATATTGACTAGTTTTGCTTCAGAAATTGCTGTTGCAACTGGGCTACTGTCAATACCAATAGAAGGCATTCCTAATAGCCTACTCGCATATATGGTTGTACCTCTACCACAAAAAGGATCTAGGACCCACTCTCCCTGCATTCCATGCTGCTCTAAAATCGAGTAAGGAAAGTCAAGAGGAAACATCGTAAAGTATGGGCAAATCCCATTGAGCCTAGTCTTTGCTTTTAAGGTATTATCCACTCAACTAAACCATTTGATTTTTATGGGTTTACTTTAATTGTATGAACCCACGTCTTACCATTTTTTTTAAATGATTCCCAATTTTGATCTTGTGGGCCAAAGATCTTATCAAGAGTAGGAGAGACTAATTTATACGCTATATCATCTAAGTTATCTATTCTCTCTGGCAAAGCGTTCCTAATTATAGCCTTTAGAGCACCCCATGCAATCCCTTCATTTTCGAGTTTTCCCATAATTTGAGCATCACTTTGAAGTGCCTGGACTGCTCGGTGCTGACAAACTTCTAACACATTCAAGGGTAAGCCTGTCTTTGTATCACTCATGCCTTCTTGAAACTTCTTCCTGAGTTTCTGTGCATAATTATCAAGCATTTCAGAGTTATAGTTTGGATCACGCAGAGCGTGCATCTTCTCAAATAAAAGAACGCGCAAGGCTATGGGAAATGGCTTCCCGCTAGAGGAACTCCAGAAAACACCCTGACCTGGAATAGGCTCATTTAGTAAGGCACTTAAAATATCCTGACTAAAGTGGGCATTAGCATTTTTAATATTGTTCAAGTCTGAGGCAGATAACAGATGAAAAATGAACCAGTTATCTCCTTGACTTAAAATCTCATTAGGTATGCTACCTGGCTGTTGCGTAATTAAAACTGCACCTAAATCATATTTTCTTCCTTCTTTGACCCATGCAATATAAGGTTCAGAGCCTGTAGCTCTCTCGCTTAAAACCGATTGAGCTTCCTCAACCACTGCCAGAGTTGGTATTGTTTCAGGGTTCGCTGCTGTAAACTGCTCTTGGTTATGATCAAATATTCGACGTAAAATCAAACTAGACAAAATAAGAGATTGACTTCCTCTCATTTGGGATATATCTACAATGCATAATTTTCCTTCTTTCAATGCATGTAAGAGCATATCTAGTAGTTGGCTTGTGCTATCATGCAGCATTCTGACAATCGTTGTCATATTTGCTCTTGCGGCTAACGCCTCTGCATCTTGTTGGTCAGGTTCTAAACCTAGGATGTCTTTGACTTCATCAAGATCTGCTTGATTACCATTGTTGTGGACAAGATCAACTAATCGAGACCAATTATCTTGCCTCAAACCACTCAATTTACGTATATTTTGTTGACCTTGCTTTTCAGGACTAATTGCAATGGATATTACATCACTAGGGTTTAACCTACGAATATCAAGTTTGATACCGCCTGCAACAAAAGAATCATAAAAATTGCTAGGACCTCGTCTATTAGTGAAAACCACTAATTTATTTTCCAATTCTTTTACATCACATAAACCAGGACGACCTTTATCATCCGGCCAAAAATATTCTCCATCTGGGTCAAACAAAATAGTCCCTACTGGAACTGTTCTTCCTTGCCTCTTTTCTACTATAGGATCAGATTTATACAATTCACTGAATAGCAGCTTATTTAAATTTGATTTTCCAAAACCTGCTCTTGCAAAAATAAATGAACGCCTTGAAACCAAATTTTCCACAGGAAATTTAATCAGTACTTCAGGCTCTTTAATTTGCATCCATGGCAGTGGCTCTAATAATGTACTGGTTGAAGAGTAGATATACTCTCCCAATGCAAAATGACCTATAGCAGCTCCTTGAACATTATGGCTAGCTATCTCTCTTAAAACATCTCCAGATAAGAATGCTACTAAACTACCAACATGAGGGAGTCGTCGATGAGATGCAACAAATGTTAGCTTGCCATCATCTATAATCCTTAAAACTCCAAGTACTCGAATATCTACTTGATACTTTAAATACTGCTCCCTTAAGTCTTCTGGCACTGCCCGACTTTCTTGCATGGCCCGGATATTAAATTCTTCTCCCACACCTGAAGACAGCTTTCCTGAAGAGGAAAGGGATGTAATTCTTCCCAACACAGCTTCATCTTGTGTTTCCAGTTGTACTAGCAGGAACTGGCCGTGCATGGGAATACTTTGAAAGTCATTTCGGTAGGGCAGAACCAGATCTGCATGGAACTCTAAACCTCCTTTACTGAATCCTCGAAAAACGCCGATAACTTCGTTAGGTGGAAAAAGTTCAATACTAGACATAGTATTATTCGCTTGGAAAATATCACTAATAACGGTTCTGTGCTGGATCTGGATCTTGTAATCTTGCCATATCTAAAACCACTGCCTCTTTACCAAGGATATTTCTAATGCCGTTAAATATCTGATCTTGTAAAACATCAAAGTCGAAATCAACTAAAGCAGCATTTTCATGTGCTTTTTGAAGACAACGAGGATAAAAAGGAACAGGAAAGCCATTAATTGCATCTGATAATAAATAACCAATTATGGCTTGAGCTTCATTAGTCTGAGATAAAAATATATCAACAGGCCATATTGGATCATGAGATTTCTTTCCAAATTTGATAAAGAACATCTTACCGCCTACAAACTTATTGATTTCGCCACCTTGTTCTAGCGCGGTATCATCACCTCTTGCGTATTCAGACCAGACATATGCTTTTTCCTCTATGTCACGCGGTATTTCAACGTAAGCTGGATACTCTGACGTTAAAATATTTTCTAAAGCCATTGCCAAGCGATAACGCGTTAGAACTTTACTATGCTTTGCAAATCCTACTAAATAAATCTTTCTACGCGATTTTTTCCGATGGCTATCTATCGCTTCCTGAATGCCTTTTCGATAATTCTGAAAGAGGCCTTCCTTAAAAACTTTACTGCGCAATAGCCCATCAAAGACAATTAACGTATCTGAACCAAATTCCTTTTCTCGAATTACTGAAAATAGTACAGCCCATTCCACTAACTCTCGATACACCTGAACCCAGCTAGTGCTTGTTAGTTCTCCATCATCATTACTACGGATCATAGGGCTAAGATCACTAATATGTCTGACTCCCAAGAAGTCCATCATCTTACCCAATGCAGTTAAGGGTTCGCCATTTTTATCGAATTGTTGATTACTGAGCGAAGTAACTTTAGTAGTTGGCGTAACTGCTTCAAGACAATACTCGTTATTGCTAGAGTCAACTACCCGAATAAGTTGAACTAAGAAAGGGTCGTACTGGATACGATTATTACCCCCGTCAGTTCCAACTAGTGAAACAGATGTCGTTGTTCGGGGTTGGATGCGTCTCACAGCACTTTTCAAAGGCCGGATCTCAGACCGTAATTGATCCAATATCCCCCTATCTTCTGCAATGCGATTAGCAATCTCTGCACTAAGTTGATCATGGCTTTCAGGGTCTATCATGGATCTGCCTTTTCAAACGCTCTCAACATGATGCGAACATCGAGGTCTATCGCATTGAGATTGATAACTACCTCTGTGATCTATTTAGAAGGTTAAGTTCAAAATCAATTTGGATAATATCCATAAATTTTGGACTTACTTGTTTTTTTAGAAGCTACTTTCATTCAAAGTTGATAATAAAGGTATTCAATCTTAGAAGGCTTTTCCCTTTCAGAAATTGAAGATTTCTTTAATCTATCCTTAAATCTCTGAATATGCGGTATGGCTTAGAGTAAAAAAATATCCCCCAAACACTTAGTCAGGGAGATATTCAAAGATTTAATCTAACTGAGATTAGCTAGCTAAAGACTTGACGGTCTTCATAATGCCAGCAGGGTCAATCCCCTGGTGAGGGAATTGCTCCCAAAGACCACCACAGCCTTCTTCATGGGTTCCTAAGTAAGCAAACTTAGGAGACAACCCGCGCTCCAGCAGCCAAGACCCGAAACGGCTGCCTAATCCAGTCCGACGGTTGAAGGATTCAACGACCACCACAAAGGGAGCCGCGCCAAGCTTCTTGATCATGTCTTCGTCGACCACATTGAGGGTGGACTTGTTAATTAGCCCCACATCAATACCCTCCTTCTTCAAGCGCTCAACGGCATCCAAAGAACGGTAGAGGGCTTCCCCAAAGCTGACAATATAACCAGCGGTGCCTTCTCGCACCACTTCATCTTTACCAGGGGTGAACGTGTAGTTGCCTGCATACAGCTCATTCCCACTGTCATCCAGTAAGAGGGGTACCTTAGACCGGGTGGAGAAGATAAAGCGTAAGCCAGGATTGTTGAAGACCGATTTTACACAGGCTCGCATTTGGTTGGCATCAGCCGGGAAATAGAGTCGAGTTTCGTAACCATCATCCAGGCCGTTATCAGCAAACATATTGTTGATACCGAAGTGGCAGGTGTTATCAGCCATGTCATCAATTCCTGCATGGGAGAAGTGACAGAGCAGATTGGATTTGTTCAAGCGGGCCATGGTGATTTCAGAGATACACATCTCCAAAAAGGCACTGAAGGTGGCGAAGATGCCCTGCTTGCCTTTGGCCATTCCAAATCCAGCGGCAGCAGAGAGGTTACCTCGCTCCTGAATCCCCCCACTGATAAAGACTTCAGGATTGGCAGCGCGAATTTTGTGTAGACCGCAAGACCCTTCCAGATCGCTATCTACCACCAGCACATTATCCTTACGATCCGTTTCGCTCATGCCGCTGAGGACTTCCACCACGGCATCGCCGAAAACGTTCCGGTTGGAATCATACTTCTCAGAAGCACCAATGAAGGTATAGTCCTGCTTGGGCTTGACAATGCTTTTTAGATTCTCGACGGCAGCTGCATGGCCCCGAGCCTCTAGATAGTTGATGGCAGCATCCACAGAAATGACGTCATGACCGTGATTAGAGCCTTCTAGCCCCTCAATGCCCACGCACATGGCTCGTTTATTGATGATGGCAATAGGTCCAGGCGTATTAATGGCTTCACAAATATGAGCGTAGAGGCTATCGATATCTTCCCCATCCCCTTCGAGGACCTTGAGGCCATGCCCTTCTAAGGTCTTTTTAACGCTGAATCCGGGGAGATATTTGGAAGGATTGCCAGCAATCGTGACATCGTTGTCATCGATCAGAAGTTTGACGTTGATGTGCTGAGCGACGGCTAGACGAGCGGCTTCAGCATCGTTTCCTTCCTGCTGAGAACCATCCGATCCGAGACAGAACGCCGTTTTGCCAGGATTGGCGAGGGCAACGCCATTCACGTAGGGCCACATATGGCCTAGGCGACCGGAGCTAAATTTGACGCCAGGGGTAAGGCCCAATTCAGGGTGTCCCGGCAAGGTGGAGTTGGCGGCACGATAGCTCATTAACTGCTCGGCAGGTAAAGACCCTTCCAAGGTAGACATCAGGTATTGCGTGGCGACACGATGTCCCGCTTCATCAAAAAAGATGGGAATAAACTTATCTGGACTGCCGCGAAAGAGGGCATCCAAAATCATCACTTCAGGGACGGTGTCGTAGGGACCTCCGGTATGGCCACCCACGCCTCTGGCCGCACCTGTGGCGGTAAAAAAGACAATGGCATCACGGCAAAGTTGAATATTAGCCTTGAGGGTATCCCGCTGTTCGGCGGTAAGGGTGGGGCTGCTAACATCCAGTGTCAGGCGTTTATAGGCGTTCAGGTCAATCGGGAATGAAGTCATAGAAGCTGTTCCTTAAATGGTCAATGTGAAGAGTTATAACGGACTGGCCTGGCTATCCTACCATTTTGTCTTGATTGCTCCAGGCGTTTTTAAATACCTGGATATGATGCATCTAAACCTAAGATGCATCATGGAGAGAAGTCTAATCGCGTCATAACGACATGATTTTCTTGAGTATTTTTACTCATTATAGTGGTTCATTGTCTAATCCCTTCCTAAGGGTCGCAATGCGGATGTGATCGCATCCGTAATCTCCTGCGGGGAGCGGCTACCATCTATCTCGATTAGACAGTGGCGACGGCGGTAAAAGTTAATTAACGGCGTGGTTTGATCGTTGTAAATTTGCAAGCGCTGACGGATCAGATCTTCGCGATCATCCTGCCGACCTCGCTTCAGCATCCGCTCCACTAGAAGATCTTCGGGGATGTCAAAATAAACCACTTGTCCATAGGGCTGCCCCATGATTTGGAGTAAAGTGTCCAGGGCCTGGGTTTGGGCCAGATTGCGAGGAAACCCATCCAAAATCCAGCCTTTCTGGGTCGCGGGAGCGCCAAAGCTTTCTCGCATGAGGCTAACGATGAGCTGATCAGGAACAAGTTCACCCGCTTCGACATGGGTTTGGGCCAGTTTGCCTAAGTCGGATTGGGCTGCGATCGCATCTCGCAGCAAGTCTCCGGTAGAAAGACTAGGAATTTGCCAGCGGGCAGATAGAGAGGCTGCTTGGGTACTTTTACCAGAACCCGGTGGGCCAAGAAAAACAAGTCGCATAATAGTGGTAAGGGGAAATGACAATACAGCCGAACGTGTCTGGGCATATTCCACGGATTAGGCGGGCAACCTCACTCATCCGACAACAAATGCTGCGGGGATTAGGACATTTGCTCGAACGTCCAGCGATGTTTAGGGCGAGGACAAAAGGAGATCCAGTACGGCTCACAATCTCTACCTAATCAATATTCTGTGGCCTTATCTGTAAGATCCCTCACAATGCTGAATCCGATCCATCACTATTGCCAGAGGCCATACACCCTTTTTAGGGTGCTAAGGTCTATTTCTTCGGGGAAATGGGCTAGGCAGGGGAACCGCTTTGGGTCATGCTAGAAACCGTGACTTTATCACAAGCATCTTTTTTAGGAGGTTCAGTATGAGCACAGTTGATCCCGTTAAATTGATGAAACAACAGGTGGGTAAAGCCGCTGCGGATCGGGTTCAGTCTGGCTCAATTGTGGGGTTAGGAACTGGTTCAACGACCGCATTTACGATTCAGTTTTTAGGAGAACGGTTGAAAGCAGGAGACTTAACCGATATCAAAGGCATTCCCACATCCTTTCAAGCCTCTGTGTTGGCGAAGCAATATGGCATCCCCTTAACGACCTTGGATGAAGTTGATCGGATCCATATTGGTATTGATGGAGCCGACGAAGTCGATCCCCAGAAAAATTTGATCAAAGGTGGTGGGGCCGCTCACACCCGCGAAAAGGTCGTGGATTCACTAGCAGAGCAATTTATTGTAGTGGTCGATCAATCCAAAATTGTCGACAAATTGGGATCTACGTTTCCGGTGCCCGTGGAGGTATTACCGATGGCGATCGCGCCCGTGATGCAAGCCCTGGAAAAACTCGGTGGCAAACTGGAACTCCGTATGGGCGTGAAAAAAGACGGTCCCGTGATTACGGACCAAGGCAATATGGTCTTGGATGTCACCTTTAGCGCCATCCCCAATCCCCCAGAATTAGAGAAAACCATCAACAATATTCCGGGTGTGCTGGAAAACGGTATTTTCGTCGGCGTCACTGATATTGTCTTAATCGGCGAAATTCAGGAGGGTAACCCCATCGTTCGCGAGATGTAAAGACGGCTACAGATAGGGGAGTGGGTTTCTTGGCCTGTAGGATAAGTTTGTCAATTTCCAAGAAAATTCCCCTGATCATTCGGAGATAAAGACAATCAAGGGGAGAACATAAGTCATTATTTTTTATGCGCCCAGCGAGGGACCTGATAATCTCAGGAAGCTTGTTGCAGATGCCTGACTCTCATTGGCTCAGAGAATGTGGGCCGATAGGTTTGCTGTTGGGTACCCCTGTGGCTCAACACATTAATAGTGCAGGGTAAGTCAATACAAACTCGCACGCCATTTTGGACATCTGCTTGAATCTTAAAGAACCCTTGATTGGCAGCAACCAACTGTTTGACGATGGCTAATCCTAACCCTGTGCCACTGGGTTTGGTGGAATAGAAGGGCTCGGTAAATCGGGTGATATCCTGTTCTGATAAAGATGGTGCAGGATTTTGGACTTCAAGGCGGACTCTAGCACCACTCCGCTTGACTGTGCAAGATATCACCGTTCCAGGAGCAGTGGCTTCACAGGCATTGTTGATTAAATTAGTCAAAATTTGTTTGAACTGACCTCGATCAATCTTGACGTGCAGACTTTCCTCACTGCCTATAAAGTCGATGGGGTGTTCTGCGATCGCAGGCATGGACCTCAGCTGTGAGATCACTGCCTGGATTAAGCCATTGAGTTCTAAGGATTCTAAATGGGGGCATTGGGGTTTGGCATAACTAAGAATGCTATTGATCAAGTCTTTGAGGCGATCGCCTTCCGCTATAGCTAGCTCCAGCTTTTTACGAGACCTTGGCTGGGAAGCAAGGGATCGAGCATGGGTGAGTCCCATCATCAGTGTGGTTAAGGGACTACGAAGTTCGTGAACCATCATTGCGGCGAATCGACCGAGATCCACCAACTGCTGTTGATTGAGTAGGTCTTGCTGGCTCGACTGCGCTGGGAAGTGATGATCTCTGGGAGGAGTCGTTGGGTAAAGAGACTGTTTGCTAACCATGATTTCTCCAACTGAGTTGTAAGCAAATAGGATGACTGAGTTTCCACTAGCAAGCAGAGAGTAGGAGGAGCAAGCAGTGGAGTTTATGGGTCGATTGATGAAATAAGATGTGATTGAATCAGCGTAGGTGCAAGCGTAATCAATGGATTCCAGATATCGATAAGGTTCGGGTAATGAGTAGCAGTACAGTCTGATTGCACAACCTCCACATCGGCAATCGAAAGAGAGCCACGTTTTAGGATGCGTAGTAGCGGAACGATACCTTGGGCAAGATGTTCTTGCGCTTACCCTGAAGGAATAAGAAGGATCGACTAATTGATGGATGGGACCTGGATTCTGGCAGTGCCAATCGGAATGGAACTGCGCAAACCTTGACGACGACCCATCACACCGTAGAGGAGAATGCGGCCTGCTTCTTGATGAAGACTGACACCAGATAGGTTCAAGGCAATAGTTCGGCCTGGCTGTACGGGTTGGTCGAAGGTCACCTTGACTGCTGACTCGCTACTTTCTATGGTGGCTGGAATAGTCTCTCCTGTATCGTCTTGAAGACGAATCTTGCTAAATTTTGCCATTTGGCTGGGGATAGATACCGTCAAGTCTTCGAGAGCCATCCCTAGAACCATGACCTTGATGATATGGTTATCTCCTCGTAAGCCAGAACTACTGATAAAGGGGGCCGTAAAATTGAAGGACATGTTTGGGCTTGCAGCCAAACCTTCGTCTGCAAGGGTTTCAGACGCGAGGGCAGGTAAGCCAGCTATTGTGAATAGCAGTGCGGATAATCCTGGACAAATGACTGTTCTCATAGGCATGAACTCCTGATTGGATGGGGAAAGATGAATGCTTTACAAATATTAGAGAAGACGACTGGGGAATGTCTTTGAAATTTATGCGGTTAATAGGAGAAATTAACCGGATCATGTTCAGCTAATTTTGGGGTGAAGCGCCATTCTCTTGGAGGCAATTAAGCTTGGATCTATGGCGATAACCTTTGGGGGTAATGCCTGTAAATCGGCGAAATTGAACGATGAAATGGCTGTGATCATAGAAGCCGCATTCTAGGGCGATATTAGAGAGAGGCAGATTGGTTTCGTCTAGCAGTTGCTTTGCCAAGCGAACGCGCTGAGAGAGGATATATCGATGAGGAGACATGCCTACCGACTTTTTAAAGAGTCGGGAAAAGTGAGAGGGGCTCATACCTGAGAGATGAGCTAAATCGGTAATGTTCAGATGTTCATCCAGATGAGTATGAACATGATGAATGACTGGGGCTAGTTTGGAGGCGCCTTGCCGAACTGTGTGATTGGGTTGAATGTGAATCTGAGCATATTTGGCGAGCAGATGAACCGCAATTAATTTGGCTAGGATCGTTCGGTAGAGGCTGGCAATGGCTCCCTCTACGGTTAACCAAGGTCGCAGATTTAGAGCAGTATGGTGAATGATTGGATCTTCTATGCCATATTGACCCTTCAAACTCCAGTGGGGAGGAAGAAATATTTCATGGGTCGCATGGGTAATAAAGCGGGGCTCTAGGTAAATTACCATCAGTTCAGTCGGTGCCGAGAGCTTTAACTGGTGCGGCTGCTGGGCTGGAATGATGCAGATTTGCTGCGGTGGTAGTAGGAGCTGAGGATGGCCTTGGCCCTGGCCCTTAAACCAGGTACAGGTAGCATTGACCTGCCCTAAGGGCACTAGAATTTCTATCTGTTCATGGGTTTCTTGTGGCCACTCTGTGGGAGCGGCAGTACAGTAAACAAAACTGTAGCCTTCAAAGTTGTAAGTATCTGAGGAATCCAGCAAAGCACGGTCAGTCGCAAATGCATTGAGGGGATGGCCTCATCCTAGACAAGTTATCTGTTTTCCCCGACTAACCAGCAGTCTGAATAATTCTACAGATGGGAGTAGAATGTGACCCCTACTAGCGATATGGGTAAGAGATACCATTATGGGTTGGGTATTATCCTAGCTGATCGGCTAGGTTGGCCCCAGGGTGTAGTGCAATGGGAGGGATTGAACTTCCAGGTGGGAGCCTGGTGTAGGTCGGTTTGTGCTGAAGGGCTTGTTCGCGCAGGGCGATTTGGCGTTCCTATCTGAGCGCTTGATCAGGGAGCTGCTGGTATGGGCTATGGCAACAGCGATCATTTTGGTAGAGGTATCGTCACTTTGAGAGTTGTGCCGATTGTTGGGGTGCTGTGTAGCTCGAAGCAGCCATAGAAGCGGGTGGCACGTTCACGAATGCCAATGAGGCCATAGCTACCTTGGTTGGGAAGAGTGGCCGGGTCGAAGCCATTACCGTCGTCAGCAATGCAGAGATGAATATGTTCAAGGGAGTAGTGGAGGGTGAGATCGAGCTGAGTCGCATTGGCATGGCGGAGGATATTGGTGATTGCCTCTTGGGCAATACGCAGCAGATTGAGCTGCAGCTCATCAGGTAAGGAAATGATGTCGCCTTCGAGGTGAAAGTGAGTGGTGAGACTCGTATCGCGCTGGGTGCGTTCTAGCGCTTTGCGAAGGGCATCGGGTAAGGCATCAGTTTCTAAGGCATCGGCTCGAAGGGCGCGAACGGAGTGGCGGGCTTCAAAGAGACCTCTGCGGGCTAGATCGCGGGCACGGAGGACATAGGTGTGGGCTTGTTCCAGTCTGTCTTTGTCGGTAGTGCTGGGGGCCGTCAGGCTACGAACGGCTTCAAGCTGGAGCGAAATGCCAGTAAAGGCTTGAGCGAGGGTATCATGAATTTCACGGGCGAGACGGTTGCGTTCATCGGTGAGGGCATTCACCAGATCGGCTTGCTGCTTAGCTTGTTCCTGTTCTGTCTGGTCTCGCCGCACATGATCCTGATAAATGGCACTGCCCACGCAGGTTGCGGCTGTCTTAAAGACGGCTAGTTCTGGGGGAGTGAGCTGCCGAGCGTCTCGGCAATAGTCGATAGACATGAGTCCCCAAAAGTCTGTTCCCATCAAGATGGGGACTGCATAGGTATACAAGATTCCCAAAGCCTGCATTTTGCTGCGCAAGGGTTCTGTGAGGGTATCAATTCCCCCCCCTGCTGCTTCGCCTGCTATGAGAAGCTCAGCCCAATCGGCAAAGTCGCTGGCAGGTATGATGATTAAGTCATCGATGGTCATCTGGCGGGGAGAGCTGGCGGTGGCCCATTCATAGAGCAGTCGAAAACTGCCTAAGTCTGTAGGACTAGGCTGATGGACCATGATACCGATGCGATCGCAGGCTAAGTTTTCCCCCAGAATTTGCAGGGCCGCGGGAACGCTTTCATTGATTTCGGTACTAGAGAGAAGTTGTTTGGCAGCAATTGCGGTGGTATCCAGCCAGCGATCGCGGGTCGATAAAACTTGATTGGCAACTTCCAGTTGATCGGCTCGTTCGGCTCGTTCACGGTCGAGCAGGGCTTTGCGTTCAGCTGTTTCCCGCGCCTTGCGAGCCAGATCCCGCTCAATCGCATTGCCGACAGCGGTGGCGGCTGTTGCCAAGACCACAATTTCGGCTTCACTCCAAACGCGTTCTGCTAGGCAGTCATCTAGACCCAGTAGCCCCCACCATTCTCCAGCGACCATGATGGGGACTCCGACTAAGGAGCGGGCCTGGCCTGGGATTCGTTCAGCGGGGCTGATGCCATCGAGGTCGCGGGCTAAAAATTGGGTGGCTTTCCCAGCTTTGAGCGGGGCTGTCAGCTGTGTCGGAAAGGCACTGATGGGGACAGGGAATCGCCCTCCAGTCTCGCTTTTAGGAGGAATCTCTGGAGCATCCCATTCCAAAGTGAGGTGGAAGGTGCCGTCGTCGGTGGGGGTAGCGCGAGAAATTTGTAAAATATAAGCTCGACATTGCTGAGTACCTTCGCCCAGTATCTTCAACATTTGGGGGAGAGCCGTACCGAGATCGTCATGGGCTACGAGGCATTGGGTTGCTGCATTGACGCAGTTAAGAAGACTATCGCGATTCTGGAGCTGCTGATTGTAGGTCCTAATTCGTTGGGCTAGGGTCGAATAGGCGGTGATCATGTAGCTGATTTCATCCAGGCGTTCTCCTTGGAGGGGGCGATAGAGGTCATCCAAGACGGGGGCAATCTGGTTGTGATCGGGTTGAGGGGTAAGCTCAGCGTGCATGGGGGAGTGCGATTCGTTCCTATGCGAAAGGCTGAAAAGCTAATAAGGTAGGGCTTCTGAGAGATAACCCCTCTGGGTTGAGTTCGCACTTTAATCTCTCTC
>JANQPU010000153.1 GCA_028285315.1 Acaryochloris sp. IP29b_bin.176 | reverse complement strand
AGTTATGCACGAGCGCAATGCTCATAACTTCCCCTTAGACTTGGCTGCGGGTGAGTCTGCTCCTGTGGCTCTCACTGCTCCTGTCATCAACGGCTAATTCTTGAACCTAGTTCTGAATTAGAGGTTGAACCTCAGTTTTACTGAGAACCTAATTTGAATAGAGCGCTCCTTCGGGGGCGCTTTATTTTTGCCTGTTTAGATGTGTAGGACTGTAGGCCGTTTTGATGATCTGCCTTGAGCCCTTCGACCCCTCACAGTTGAACAAGAAGGGCTGGTTCAAGATCTCAGTTAAGTTTGTGAGGCTAGATCATACTGATACAGCCAATCTGAAAAAGTCTTTTCACTGACTTTGGCCTGTTCTGGCACTTCTCCTAAGGATGTCTTGAACCATTGGGGTCGCAGAAAAGGGTTAAGCATTTGAGCTGCGGAAAACATCGTCCGATATTGGATCGTATTGGCGCGCTCTATACGGCTTGTTTCGTAATGCTCTAAAGCTGTTTCTAACTTGTCCTCTAGAGATAAACTGGCGGACAATGCCCACGCGTCTTCAAAGGTGGTATTGGTGCCTTGACCCAGAAACGGTGCCATTGGATGAGCCGCATCCCCGACTAGGGTTACTCTGCCATCACTCCATTGAGATAAGATTATGGGCTTGCACACGGGCCTTTCAACGATAGTGTCAGCATCTGTTAGATCGATGAGTTCTCGCAGGGCAGGATGCCATTTTGATAGTTCTTGCAGAACTCGTGCTTTCGCTTCTTTGGGATACTTGGATCGATGAAGGGTAGGAGCAGCCATCTCCAAGGCCCAAGACACATAACCTTTTCCGGTATCTAGGAGAATCAAGCTCTTGCCGCGCTTGGCAAAAATCGTGGTGTGATTGGGCGGCAGCAGGCGATGCTGGTATTTCTGGACGCCACGCCAAGTCATCCAACCCCCATAGGCTGGGTCTTCTAGACCAAAGAGTTGTTTGCGAACGGCGGAACGAATACCGTCTGCACCGATGAGTAGGTCAACGGTTGTCGTTGCGCCATTGTCAAAAGACAGATTGACACTTTGATGGTTTTGTTCAAATTGAATGAGTCGATGGTTGAGGTGAAGGATCTCTAGTGGTAGCTTTGCCCTCATTGTTTCCTGGAGGCTAAACCAGCGCACTGCTAGGAAGGGCTGATCATATTCGTCGTCTTGGACGGGTTGGTTGAGGATGGGCCATCCTCTAGCAGTTCTGATTCTGAAGCGATTGAGTTGTGAGCCTTGCTGTTTGAGTTGCTGAACGATATCGGTGTCAATGGCGGCTAGGCTTCTGACGCCGTTGGGGGACAGAGTTACACCTGCACCAATGGGCCGAAAGGCTGTGGCTCGCTCATAGATGTGAACTTCAATGCCTTGTTGTCTCAAGGCGATGGCTGTGGCTAATCCTGAGGGGCCTGCCCCGATGATGCCGACTTTTTTGAGGTATGTCTGTTTGGGCTTCTGATTGGTATCTATTTGTTGACTCTCAGATTGAGTATTGAACGTCACTTGTTCTGCCCTCGAAAAGCGAAGTCACGATGTCTGATTTCTCTTTGTGGAAGAGATAGTCCCTGGTAATATTATCCAAGTTCTGGGACGGTTATTGTTGTGCCTGTTGGGGAGAGAAGGACAATTTTGCTTGCTGCGAGATTGAGTATTCATCTAGCTCCCAGAGTTTTATTAACTTCAATACATACTCTTTTTGAAAGCGTTGAACAACTTCTGGTGTCCAGAAACTTTCATTCAAAACTTTTGTCGTAATTGGGTACACAGGTACTTCTGAGTTAGAGATAAAGTACTCGTTTTTCTTCTTGAAGAAGTCATAGTTCTTGGCTTTTGCATTAGCTTTCCCTGAGAGAAACGCTAAATTTCCTAACCGATGTACCCAGTACTTAATCTCACTCTCATTCCAGTCATATCGCCATTGACTATTCGCATTAGGATTTTGCGGCAAAATATGTTCAATGGTTGGTTTGCGATCAAAACTGGGACTTTTTCCGCCATCTGCTAATTCGGAGTCCAACCTCAACAGGACATAATTTCTATAAGGTTTAGCCTTCCCTTCGTAAATTTTATCGTCAAGGGCTTTAACAACCTTTGTACATATCCCTTTCCCTAATGATTTATGGGCTTGACTAATTGCTAGCTCAGGACTTTCTTTAATTGAGCTTATGAGTGCGGAGAAAATCTTATCCCGCTCTTTTCGCCATGTGCGTGAAATCATCAAGCCAGCAGCTAATCGCTCTAGCTGAGTTAAGAATTTAAGAATTAAATCAGAGTTGTTGGGATACTTGATCAAGAAGTAAATTGCTGATGGTAGCCAGTCATTATTGTCAATTTCATTTAACCAAGAGCATAAATCGCGAATTTTTCTTTGATGATCGAGATTACTACAAACGAAACTGGCCTTCTTTATTTGCTCAAACACATCAGAGCTGGGCAGGGCTATTTCATTCTAAAAACATCCATTAGCATATCTAGTGATTGCCCACAGCGCCGTTTCGCTTGAGCCATATTGGTGAATCCATAGTCTCGATA
>JANQPU010000152.1 GCA_028285315.1 Acaryochloris sp. IP29b_bin.176 | reverse complement strand
AGTTATGCACGAGCGCAATGCTCATAACTTCCCCTTAGACTTGGCTGCGGGTGAGTCTGCTCCTGTGGCTCTCACTGCTCCTGTCATCAACGGCTAATTGATTGAAATCTTGATCAATCAACTAGGTTGACCTTCTAACCAGCGCTCTCGTTAACTGAGAGCGCTACTTGTTTTTGTTCATTAAAATTTTTGGGTTGCAGCTTTGTGCTTAAAACAAAAACCTCAGGCGGTTGACCTGAGGTTTTCTGTTGTTGACTAGGCTTTGTTCTGATCCGTTTGCGGAGTTGTTGACGCTGTTTCTTTAGTTGTCTAATTCGAGCGGCAGCTCGTTTGGATTTATCATTACGACGCCGCCCTCGCCGGGGAGATTCCCAAGATTTCATTCTCATGATTAAGATATATGGACTGTTTCCGTCATCCTAACAAATGTTTACAATTATGACAGCGCATTATTTATTAGCATGGCTGTTTCTCCATTAAATCACCCTCAAACTCATATTTGGCAATGGCAAGGCTTTTCGATTCAGTATCAATATGCTGGAGATGTGGGGTCGGCAGTCATTCTTATTCACGGATTTGGGGCTTCTAGTGGCCATTGGCGAAAGAATATTGCTGAATTAGCACAGCAACATCGTGTCTATGCATTAGACCTCATTGGGTTTGGGCAGTCGTCCAAGCCGAAACCTGGCGCTTTTGTTCCAGGCCAGAGTATTGCTTATGAATTTGAAACTTGGGGGCAACAAGTCGTTAATTTTTGCCAAGAAGTCGTGGGTGAGGCGGCTTGCCTAGTCGGTAATTCGATTGGCAGTATTGTAGCTTTGCAGGCAGCGGTATTAGCCCCTCAACTGGTGACCAGCGTGGTGATGCTGGACTGCTCATTACGATTACTGCACGAGCGTAAACGAGCTAGCTTGCCTTGGTATCGAAAGTTCTCTGCCCCCATTTTCCAAAGGGTCCTCTCTATTCAGACGATTGGCTATTTCTTTTTTCGTCGGTTAGCGCGTCCTCGAACAGTGCGACAAATTTTGGAGCAAGCCTATGGCAGAACGGAGGCAGTGACGGATGAACTTGTGGATTTGTTGATTCAACCTGCCTTGGACCCAGGCGCTGCGGATGTGTTCCTAGCCTTTATCAACTATTCTCAAGGGCCATTACCGGAAGACTTATTGGCGTTGGTGACCTGTCCCGTTTTGTGTATTTGGGGAGCCGATGATCCCTGGGAGCCTGTAGAGTTGGCTCGTACGTTGACCCAATTCCCAGCTGTTAAGGACTTTATTATCCTTGATGGAGTTGGGCATTGCCCCCAAGACGAGGCACCCCAAGAAACCAATATCATTCTCAGCGAATGGCTCACTCAGTATGCGGGTCTTCCTTAACAAGCTGCCAGGGCAGATCTGAAAGCTCAGGAAGAACGTCAATGGGTCAAGGATGGGGAGACTCTGTGGTCAATTGATAATGTGAAAAGGTGCCCTGAATCCCTTGCACAAAACAATAAATTAAAAGCCCTGATAATGGAATATCTAGGCCATAAAAATTGCCGTTTGTCAGTCGCAAGAGCAGACTAGTGCAATAGTAGACCAAGATGATAACTGCACAGGCTCGATTTTTTTTGTGAATGCCATAGGTGAGACTGAAGATCAAACAGAGATTCAACAGCAGATATAACCACAGTGAGCCGTTTATGCGTAAGCTTGTCCAGAGTAAATCATCTACCCTCCTGATTGCACTTACCAGATCACGACTATACAAAGCTGGCCAGGCTAAGTTGACTAGCACTCCAAATACTCTCAGGACACCTAATACGATACCAGCAACCCAAGCCATTTTGATGTTTTTATTGGCCAGTTTCAGAGCATTAGCTTGCTCTGGCTCCAAAAGGTTGGGAGCACCCGAGGAATTGGGGGCAATGGGGGGAGGCTGGTAGATATCCGTTGGCGGAATCTCTTCCTGAAGTGGGAGAGAGAGCGGATAGGTTGGTGAAAGATTGGGGATTCCACCGGATATTGTTGACGATGAAGAGCGCAACTTGGAGGGATGTCGGGACTGCCCAATATGGGCCAACTCTTGCACAATGACTTGAGTATTGGCAGGCCGATCTCTGGGTAGGCGAGCCATGAGTCGGTCAATTAAATCTGCCAACATAGGTGAAACGGAAGGAGCAACCTGTCGCCACTGACATTCATCATTATAAGTATCGTAGATGTCAGGATGCGCTGGTTCTTTACCCGTCAATAAATAGACAAAAGTCCGCCCTAGCGCAAAGAAATCAGACTGTGGGACTGCTTGGCCATTTAATTGTTCTGGGGGAGTAAACCCCATCGAGTGAATGCCTGTTATGCCTCGCATCCCCTGCTTAGCCATATAGGTTTGGGTAACAGCCCGGACAGCTCCAAAATCAATCAAGACTAACTGACCATCGGGGCGTAGCATAATATTGGATGGCTTTATATCCCGGTGAAAAAAGTGTTGCTGATGCACTGCATGTAATATGTTCACCGTTTGCATCAGCCATTCTAGGGTAAGCTGCTCACTAATGGGTCGAAGTTGACGTTGATGCATATATTCGCTTAAGTTCAGACCTTCGACTTTTTCCATAATCAGACAGTGCAAAGCGGTTCGACTGTCTCGGGGCCAGAAGATAAAGTATCCATCAGGTTCTACACGAGGAATGCCTGGATGATCAAGCTGCGAGAGCACTTGTGCTTCCCGTGTAAAAAGTTCGACGGCTTTGGGTTGAGTATCAATTAGAACTTTCAGGACCTTCAGCTGGCCACTATGGTTATTGCTAGTGGTGCGGGCAACTTCATGCACTTCATAGGTTTTACCAAATCCTCCTTGACCAAGGGTTTTAAGCACCCGATAACGCCCTTCTAGCAGCAGTTCTGAACCACAGGCTGCGCAGAAAACACTGTTCCCAGAATTGTCAGGGTTATTGCAGTAGGGAGAGATGCAAAGAACCATGATTGAGAGAGGAGTTGCAGATTCTGACAACATACTACTGTGTCTTAGTTTGACAAACTACGGGACATTCTGGTGGGAGATCACAAGCAATTGTTGTAGATGTCGTAAGATCACAAAAGCGACACTAACGCTGAGGGCTAAGCCCAGCCAATAGAAATTAATCCAAGGTTGTCTTTGATCCAAAGCTATCCCACCTAGGGTAGGACCAATAAAGTAACCGACAGCCCAACAGAGAGAATTGATGGAAAGATAAACACCCCGCACGGTGGTGGGTGCCAGATCAGCCACGAGGGCAGAAGCAATGGGCATATAGGCCACAGTGGCCAGTGCTAAGATTCCCAGCCCTACAATTGCCCATATCAGAGCCCCTCGGCCAACAATGCCGATCATGCCAATCGACAGAAATCCTATCCCCCATAACCCTACCGATACCATTAATCCTTGGGGGTACCCCCAGCGTCGTAAATATCGGGCGATGGGCAACTGACTGGCTACACTGGCTCCCAAATGCCAGGAGAATAATCCCGTAATCACCATCTCTGAGAGCCCGACACCTTGCTGAGCAAAGTTTTTGAAATACAAAGGCATGGTGCTATGAATCTGGGCTAAATAGGTTGTAATCAAAATATTGGCAACAATATAGGTGCGCAATCGCCGGTCTCTACTCGCTAGAATCCAGCCCTGCCAACCATGACGACCGCGAGTATGCGGATGAGATGTTTCGGTAATTGTGAAATAAACCACCCAAAAAAAAATCACGAAAGAAACGGCATCAATGATGAACAGGGCACGGTATGCTTGCGTGAGCGCAATCCAGCTCCCTCCCAAAATCACCCCTAAACCTAAGCCAGCACTATCGGCAAAGCGAGTAATGGTAAACGCTTCTTGCCGTTGTCTTCCTGCGCTTAAGTCCGCGATAATGGCTTCTGTGGAAGGCCAATATAAGCCAACGCCGAGACCCATGACGACATTGCCCAAGACCAACATCCAAAACGAGTTGGCGATCGCAATCAGCCCGGCTGCGATCGCAGAAATAGATAGAGATAGTAACAAGGTTCGTCGTCGTCCCCACCACCAGGAATCTGTCATGGAGCCACTTAAGACACGTCCCACCACTCCAGAAATAGAGGCACTACCAATGGCAACACCGACGGAGGTAGCGGTCAATCCGACTTGATTGACAAAGAAAATTTGTAAAAAGTATAGTGTGAAGCCCGTTCCCATTTGTGAAAGCAGCCGCCCTACCGCTAGAATCCACACCTGTGGGTCCAGAGCTGGGATCCAATGTGTCCACCAATAGGAACGGAAAAATTTCATTATGTTAAGCTTTCTCAGAATAATAGACTGAACATAGGGAGCGTTTTAGGAACTATTGTGGCGAAATTTCTCTTGATAACTGATTTAGACAACACGCTCGTCGGTGATCGACTCGCCCTCGAACAGCTCAACCAGCAACTTATGCAAGTCCGGCAGGAGCAAGGGCTGTTGTTAGTCTATTCCACGGGCCGTTCCTTAACCTCTTTCAACCAACTGCGCACTCAAGAGCCGATGCTAGCTCCAGATGCTTTAGTGACGGCTGTAGGAACTGAAATTTACTATGGTGGTAGTACGACTCCCGATCCAGACTGGTCTGAAAAACTCAATCAAGGGTGGCAACGCGAAGATGTATTGTCGATTACTGCCCACTTTAATGATTTAGTGATGCAACCTGAGTCTGAACAAGGCCCCTACAAAGTCAGCTTTTTCCTGGAACCCACCTTAGCCACTGATCTATTGCCCCGCTTAGAGGTGGCACTTCATATTCGAGGTCTTGATGTCAAGCTAGTCTACAGCGGTAGCAAAGACTTAGACATTCTTCCACTCCAAGGCGATAAAGGACAAGCCATGCAATACTTGCGGGGACAATTTGGCATCACGGCGGAACAAACGGTTGCTTGTGGGGATTCTGGTAACGATCAAGCCTTATTTAATACTGGTCAAGAACGAGGCATTATTGTGGGTAATGCCCGCCCAGAGTTGCTGCAATGGCATGAAGAGAATAAAAGTGACGGCATTTACCTTGCCAAGGCAAATTGTGCGGGCGGTATTTTAGAAGGGCTGCGTCATTTTCATTATTTGCCATGATTGGTTTTTTGCAGGGGCATGTCGTTAGCCTCCAACAAACCAGTAGCAATCGAACTTTGTTGACTCTCGAAGTGAACCAGATTGGTTATGACCTGCATGTTCCGGGTCGCATTCGCCAGCAAATTCCTCCAGAGAATGAGGTGATGCAAGTGTTTACGCATTTGCAGGTACGAGACGATCAAATGGTCTTATTTGGCTTTGCGGCTGTAGCGGAGCGCGATCTGTTCCGCCAGCTCATCGCTGTCAGTGGGATTGGCCCGCAGTTGGCGTTGGCCTTAATCGATACCTTGGGGCTACACGATCTTGTTCAAGCTATTGTCAATAGCAATACGAAACTGCTTGCCAAGACACCCGGTGTTGGCGCTAAGACGGCTGAACGCATTGCCTTAGAGCTACGTTCAAAATTGGCAGAATGGCGCGATCAGGCTGGTTTAAAGACGTTACCGAGTGCAGGACCCATTGACAACGTGCAAGAGGATGTCGAGATGACGCTTTTGGCTTTGGGATATACCAGTCAAGAAGTCATGCGTGCGTTACAGGCAGTTGGACAAAATACTGCTTTGGCTAAAAATGCAGATACAGAAGCCTGGATTCGAGAAGCCATTGCCTGGCTCAGTCAATAACGTGGCATTCAAACTTTTGTCATCAAGGGCTGTTGGGGCAACAGGGGTGGATCAAGACGTTATCTTAAAGTTAGGCAAGACTAGTACATCGTAAATTAAATACTAAGACATTCATCTGTGGGCCTCCTTGCCTGTAAGCTGTGGTTTTAGCGAGGAGCTTTCCCATGCCCAAAGAACCTTTAGAGTTAAGTCCAACAGACCGTCATTACCTTGAAGCTCTACTCCGTAAGGGAAC
>JANQPU010000140.1 GCA_028285315.1 Acaryochloris sp. IP29b_bin.176 | reverse complement strand
AGCAGAGTAACCTGATCCATAGGGTTTCATTGGTAGAGGTCGTATGCTCCATGAAACCCTACCCCTAAAAATGATTCAAGCTTTTGTCCTGTACTGAGGAGTGCGCTATGCTAATCAACGACTCTAGAACCTCAACTCATATGAAAGAGCAAAACTCTTGACTCACGCACTTAGCAATAGCCGTCATTATAGGAAGAAGGTAGATATCTTTACTCAGTCTTTACTCAGATTCTGATTGCGACATTATCTCACCCAGAAAAGCGAAAATTATGCCACAGGTCACTATTGCCGCTGGCTCTAAGATCTCTGCAGATGCGGGCGCAACAGTGACTGCCCAAGGCGGGAATGCCGTTGATGCAGCCCTTGCAGCAGCGTTGGTTTCAATGTGCACAGACCTAGGGGTCATGGCTTTAGGAGCGAGTGGCTTCATTACCATCTGGCCACCTGCAGAACCACCCACCGTCATTGATGCCTATGCTGAGGTGCCAGGTCAAGGATTAAAGTCCGGGCCAGTCGGCCAAAGCACCCAGGAGATCTTTTTTGACTATGGTGGTCAGATCCGCAACATCGTTGGTCATGGATCTGTCGCTACCCCTGGTATCTTTGCGGGTTTGGGACTCGCATCGGAACAATACGGAGCATTACCCTGGGCTGATGTCGTTGCTCCGGCCCACAATTGGGCCGAACAAGGATTTCCCCTGACAGGCGGTGCAGCGGAGTATCTTGCTTATACCCATGCAGCAATTTTCAGTTGGCATCCTGAGAGCTATCAAGCCCTACATCACAGCGATGGTAGCTGTCTCCGTGCTGGAGAAATCGTTCATATTCCGGGTCTAGCCAATAGCCTCCGACAAATTGCCCAGGAGGGAGCGAATACCTTCTACATTGGAGAACTCGGTCAGCGAATGGTGAGTGAAATACAAACCCATGGCGGACTACTAACTACTGCTGATCTAGCTGCCTACCAAGCTATTCCGCGATCGCCCATCCGTGTCCGTTTCGGTGAGTGGGAAGTGGCGACCAACCCTCCACCAGCCATTGGGGGAGCTTGCTTTGCAGCCATGCTATTGCTGCATGATGCCAATCCCTTTCAACAGTGGAGTGCCGCAGCAGTGCAACAGGTGGCGACAATTCAGCAAGCTGTTCTTGATTACCGCACCCACCATCTTGATGGCACAATTGACAACTCAGCAGAAATTGCACGATTACTGGAGTTGGCTCATCAAGGAAAGGGGCATGCGCAACTGAAGTCACCCTCCACTATTCACATTTCAGCCGTTGACAGTAGTGGACTAGCTTGTTCGATCAGTGCCTCTGCAGGTTATGGTTCTGGGGTGATGGTTCCAGGAACAGGGCTATGGCTTAATAACTCGTTGGGTGAGATTGACCTCCATCCACAGGGCTTGCAGGATTTCCCTCCTGGCACTCGTCTTTCATCCAATATGGCCCCAACCATTGCCCGTCGCGATGATGGCGCTGTCCTCGCCATTGGTTCTCCCGGCGCGTCTCGGATCACCACTGCGATCACCCAAGTGCTGATTAACTTTGTTCACTTGGGGATGCCGCTGGTCGATGCGATCGCCCATCCCCGGCTTCATATTGAAAATTTTGAAGGACAGCCTACGATTGCCTATGAAGCGGGTCTACCCCTAGATATGGTCTCAGGATTTGTTACGCGTCCCTTCCCTAAACAGTCGATGTATTTTGGGGGAGTTCAGGCGGCTTTATTGTCCCCTGAGGCGGGTCTAGTCGCTGCTGCGGATCCTCGCCGCTCAGGAAGCGTCGCATGCAGTGGCATTTGAATCACCTCACAGGATTACTTCAAGCAGTGATGCAACGATGATGGTTGGAGTGTATCCCGAGCGGGAGAGGGTGGCGGTGTGTTGGAGATGGTGATGCCTGTTTAGACTACTAAGTTATATCCAGTCATAGTTTTTCAAATATCGCCTTCTAAGTTATGTACTTTATCTTTATGGTATGGAAGCTTACCACTATCCTGTAGTTTGGTGGTGAGTCAAGATACCACATATGTAAATAGGTCTTGGCATTTTGGCTAATGCTGATGGAATAGGCAAGATCATATTAGCAGTACACCGAGCTTATGAGCTTGGTCAGCTTGGTCATACAGTGGTGTACTAGCTAGATCCATAAAGATCCCTAGGTATTTTTTTGGCCTTGAACCTATGGCTTTTCAAGAGAGTCTTGTCAAGGTCTTTTCTAAAGACTTTAAAGGTCAGTGGATGGAGGAGCATTTCACCTCAGTTCTAAGAATTTCTAAGGGTAACAGTAATTGAGAGGGGAAGGATTTATCCCCTCCCCATTTAGGTAGGTTACAACCACCCAACCCGCCGATGTGGTTTCCAGCAGTTAATCGGACAATCAAGGTAGTCGAACCGTTGTTAATACCATGCATTTTGTACTCCATGAGCACCACACTTCAAAGCCTTTCTCAGGAACTTACAACTTTTGTCGAAGCCACCGCATCGACCATCGTCGCCATTGCTGGCAGAAGCCAAAGAGGAAGAGGGTTTGCAGCCACAGGCATCCACTGGCGGGACAACCTCATCGTGACCTCAGCCGAAGCCATTCCTCCCAAGGACAGCCTCATCGTGACCCTACCGGACCAGTCTACTTGTAGAGTAGACTGTATCGGCACGGACCCCACCACCGATATTGCGGTTTTTAAGCTCCCCTACGACATCAATTTATCCCCCATTTCCCAGACAACAGATCCTGTGGCAGTAGGCCACTTTGTAGTGGCTGTCGGTCGAGACAGCGATCGCGGTATCTTCGCCCATCTGGGCCTAATCAATAGTGTCGGTGGCCCTTGGCAAAGCTTGAGCGGTGGCGATATTGACCAATTTATTCGCGTCGATGTCAATCTAAGGCGAAGCGGAGCCGGGAGTGCTCTGGTGAATGCCCAAGGGCAAATTATCGGCTTCAGCACCTTTGGCCCCCACCGAAGCGTTCTTGCCATCCCTGCCAAGACAATTAACCGCGTGCTTCAGCAACTCCAAGACAAGGGGCGCATTAGTCGGGGTTATCTAGGTTTAGGGATGCAGCCTGTGAAGCTGCCGGAATCGCTACAACAGCAGTATGGCTTGGCAAATGAGTCTGGCATCATGATTATTAGTGTTGAATCAGGGCAAGCCGCAGAACAAGCGGGGATTGTTTTGGGGGACATTCTGGTGAGCATTGACAAGCAAGTGGTTCAAGATCCACAGGAAATCCAGCCCTTTCTAACATCACAGAATGTTGGCAAAATGTTGCAAATTCAACTCATTCGAGGTGGCAAGCTTCAGGGGATCAGTGTGACGGTAGGTGAGCGATAAGACCATGCTGCGCGTGGGGGTATTTACCAGCAATGCGATCTCCCGAGCAGGTCTTTTGATCCTATTGCAGTCAACAGAGGTTGATATTGTTGCAGAGGTCAATGAACTCAACGCGGTTCAAACCCTGCTGGAATTGCCCTGGGTGGACGTAGTTGTTCTGGAGCTGCCGGAGCTGAGCACATTGGCTGTGGAGCAGTTGCGGAACGTATTGGAGGCCAGCGTTAATTGTCGGCCTACCCTTGAGCTGCCAGGATGTGTTGTGATCACTACTGCTACCGAAATGCCAGATTCAGCTTCTATTACGGCAGCACTGACAGCAGGGATTCATGGGTTGTTACCTCACACCACGACGCCGGAGGAAATAGAAATTGCAATTGCAGCAGCGTCCAATGGGCTGACGATCCTTCATCCAGTTTTTAGCGATCTCCTCCTAGAAGATGCGCCGGTGCTAAAGCCTTACCAGGAGATGGCGGAACCATTGAGCGATCGCGAACTGCAAGTCCTTGATGCCCTCTCTCTTGGCCTCAGTAATAAACAAATTGGCTGCCAGCTCTACATCTCAGAACACACGGTCAAGTTTCACATTAGCTCGATATTTTCAAAGCTTCAGGTCTCTGGTCGGACAGAAGCAGTGGCAGTGGGCCTTCGACTAGGGCTAATCAAGCTTTAATTCACTAAAGTGTATTGTGAATTTGCTCTCGAACCGAAGATGAGTCGCAAACCCTTCTCTAGGCAGATCATCTAACAATTTGAGGCTCTCGCGTTCCCCGCCTCTCTCGGCCAACACCCCTAAGTGCAAGGCATCACTCTCGATGGGGTGACATCGAAAGACCTTGGATGATGCTATTTGGATTCAACCCCGAGAGGAGCTGATGATCCTCCCCGTTCACATCGCCAATGTCGCAGAATTGGCCACTCCAGGCACGGACCTAGACAACAAAGAGAGCGCTCGCGTCCAAACCCTCTACTTTTGCAATCACAATACCCCCATGTTGCCTAAGTGCCTCTCAGAAAACAAACTCAGCCTCCTAGAACGGCAACCTTAGCCTACCCTGACCCTAGAAACTATCCTAGACAAAGCGACTGAGGTTCAACTGCTTCAATATCAAACCGTTGTAATAGTTGCTCATGAGCCAGACCAGAAAGCTGCAGCAGCAACTGGGCATAGTCTAGAGTCAATAGAGCCAATCATTCCCTTGAGCTGAGAATCTCGTCCAAAGCGGGCCGCCAACACCCCCTCAAGCGTTACTCGATGCTCCCGTTGAGCATCTTCTTGGCGTCCCTCTTCCATAACTTCATAAAGTCTTTGAACATAGACAAATGATAATTGCATAGCTAACGGGCATATGCAAAGAATAGGGGATGCATAGGACCAGAAAAAACGGGTCAAGGACAAAAAAGGGCTACACCTGAATACATATTTATCATGACCCTAACATCGCACTTGCCAGCTTGCTAGCGCATGCCGAGTATCAAAAGCAAGCCGAAGCACTCAGAGCATATGAGTTAAGATTGGGCGTTCTCTTCCCTTTTATTCTCAACCGTGGCGAGTCGTTCTTGAGCTTGAGCGACCCATTGATTCACTTCTGGTTGGGTCTCTAGCACAATCGGATTTTTCTGAGCTTTAGTAAGACACTTTTTCCAGGCGGGCAGCGCTTTTTGTTTCTCGTTCTTAGCTTCAGATAATTTAGCCAGCATACAGAAGGGATCAGGGGCATTGGGCTCAATACGGGCAGCTTGTTGGAGATGTTTCTCAGCCTCCGTGAAAAACTCTTGATTTAAACGTGCCCATCCTAAATTTTTGAGGAGGTTGTATTTGAGCCGCTTGGCCTCAGGCGTTTCTCCATTCCCCTTTTGTTCTAACTTGCGTAACCCCGCTTGTAAGAGGGGTGCTGCTTCACCATAGTTTTCATCCACAATATTCAGCTCGGCCAAGTTGTTGTGAGCTCGTAGCCAAATGACAAGATCATCACAGTATGCAGTACTAGCCGCATTGCAGTTGACGAGTTCTTTTTGGGTCACCACTAACTGGTATTGGGCTTTCGCCTCTTCCACACGCAGCAAGTCTTCATAGACCAGAGCCAGATTAAAATGGGCTTCAGGAAAGTCTGGCTTCAGCGCGATCGCACGATTAAAGTCTTTGCGAGCACTGTCTAGCTTGCCATTCTGATAGTGGGTTGCGCCATTTAGGTTGGCAGTCTCAGCAAATCGAGGCAATGCAGAATGGATACCCGCTAGACATAGAACCAAAATCAGGGCAAATGTAAAACTCGCTTCCTGCCAATAGCGCTTATTGATCTGTAGTCGACTTAAAATGCGCTCATAGGCTTGTCGTCCTGCTTGAGTTAAGGCTCCTCCACCCGCTAGCAAGGCCAATAAGCTTTGTCCTGAGATCACCAATGTTGAGCCCAAGTCGATGCCACCCGAGAAAAGGCGCGTAGCCGTATCGGTAATTAAACTGGCCGAGATGGTCAACACAATGAGTGTTCCGGTATTGAACAGCCAATCATATTCATTCCACCAGTGTCTGGGTTCTGGAGCCTTCAGAAACCACCACCAAGAGATCTGGGGCGGATTAATCAACTGCTGCCAAGCTTCTAAATCAAGATGAGTTGCAATCAAAACCTCATATTTCTTCAGATAGCAATCTAAATCGGCCAGATGCAATAGCTGTTGAGAACTAAGCAATGATCGCTCTGCCATAAAGACCTGGATTTGATCACGACAGGTTAAAAGATTGAGAATGTCTTCGGGTTTCAACTTAGCCTTAGGGCGATCAAAGACTTGCAAGCTGACGCGATACTGATTCAGCAGCTTGTTGAACTCAGGTGACTGAGCAGGCTCATCAAACGGCAAAGGATTGGTATACATCTCTCAAGCAGTATGTAATAACAGCAGTCAAGATTAAGTAGCTATCCAGCTATCAGGCAAAAAGCTGGAACTTATGCCATCAACCCTCGAAGAAAAAGGGCTAATATTGTCATAACAACCACCAAAACTATCTGCAGTGAGTCTTGTCACTACAACCGCTAAAACTGGAGAATCTCTAAAAGATATCTTCTGAAGATATTCTCCCATACAGAAATATTCATATAAGAGACTTACACCAGTCTTTTAAGTTTTTTGTAAGTGATTATTACTATTTCCGCTGAAGGCAAGGGATAAGAATATCAAAGGCTTTCTAATATCTTTAATATTTAGTCGATGTAATATGAATTTTTAATAACTATCATTCTTGCTCAGGCACATTCAATGAGTTCCAAAACTAAATCTAATCAGTCAATACTTTATATCTAGATTTCCTATATCAAGAGAACTGATAAAAAAGAAAATTATTTTATAAGATAAATATGTTTCATTGAATGGCAAGGTAATCTTCAATGAGCTGCTTAAATTAATCAAGCAAAAAAGTTATTTAAATTTTGTCTTATCACAGTATTTCTATAAGAGCATGCGAGCAATAATTTTCTGAATTTTAGTTAAAAATATAATCAATTCTTTATGTATTTAATATATTCTAAAAAGGTCAGCTATAGACTAAATACCCTTTATGAAACTTTATCACATCCCTTCCACAAGGTCAGTTCGCCCTCAGTGGCTGCTAGAAGAAATGGAGATTTCTTACGATTTAATTCGAGTAACAAGAGAAATGTCGCTTTCAAGCGAGTACATTAATCTCCATCCTCAAGGGAAAGTTCCTGTATTGGTAGATGAGGATATCACTATTTTTGAGTCTGGAGCTATTTGCACCTATCTTGCTGATAAGTATTTAGATCAGGGTTTTGCGCCAAAGTTGGAATCACCTGCACGTGCCTATTATTATCAGTGGCTGTTTTATGCCGCCTTAACTTTAGAAGCACCAGTGGAACAATATATGTTTCATGTACTACCTGATTTGCCAGAACAGGTAATTCCCACACAGGCAAAAGTAAGGGTTACGCCTGAGGAAGCTCAACAATGGTTTTTGAAGGTATGCAAACCACTCAATAAACGATTGGAAAATCAGCACTATTTGGTAGGCAATCGATTCTCTGCAGCAGATGTTGTGACAGGAGGAGTCTTACTATGGGCGTTAAAGCTTGGAATGATGAAGCAAGAGTGTCCAGTTAAAGAATATTTAACGAGGTTAATGGAACGCCCTGCATTGAAAAAAGCTGCTGGAGACTTACACCAAATGGAAAGCCTCTAAGTATATAGTCATCGCTAATTTATCAGTAGCGATGCTGTAGAGTTACCTCATTGGAGAAGAGTCATGATCAAAGTTGAAAGACATCTGATTTCTCTAAGTACAGGACAAAAAAGGTAGCACCTCTCGGAACTCATTTGCCCTCTGGTCGAGATTGAGGACAATGCCTCGTAAATGGTCAAAGCCATAACG
>JANQPU010000139.1 GCA_028285315.1 Acaryochloris sp. IP29b_bin.176 | reverse complement strand
TTGGAATTGGCAAACCAGCCAGTGCCTAAGAACCTGGAAAGGCCATACTGATTGGGCCTTACCCGTTGCTTTTCACCCTCAGGGACAGCTCATTGCCAGCGGCAGTGGTGACTCGGTGATTAACCTCTGGGACTGGCAACAGCAAACCGCGACCTTAAAGCTGCGTGATCATCGTGCTGTGGTTCGGTCCCTCGCCTTTAGTAAGGATGGTCATTATCTGATCAGTGGCGGTACAGATCAGACCGTGCGGATCTGGAATTGTCAGACTGGACGGTGCGAAAAAACCTTTTACGATCACCCGGATTGGGTGTTTGCAGTCGCTCTATCTTCTGTCTCTGGGCAGAAGGGATTGTTCGCCAGTGGAGGAGGGGATCCAGATGTGCGTCTATGGTCTGTGGAGACGGGGCAATGTCAGCATGTGCTGCAGGGACATAGTGATCAAGTCTGGTCCGTGGCCTTTAGTCCTGATCGTCGCTGTTTAGCCAGTGGCAGTACGGATCAAACGGTTCGGTTGTGGGATGTGCAAACGGGGGAGTGTCTCAAGGTGTTGGATGGGCATTGCGATCGCATCTACTCCGTTGCCTATCATCCCGATGGGCAGATTTTAGCTAGCGGCTCCCAGGACCATACCCTCAAGCTCTGGCAAGTCGAGACTGGAGACTGCTTGCAGACCTTAACGGACCACGAGAGTTGGGTCTTTGCCGTTGCCTTTAGCCCCAGCGATACCGTATTGGGCCAGCACTCCATTTTGGCTTCTGGCTCCCATGATCACACCATTAAGCTATGGGATATCCAAACGGGGCAATGTCTCAAAACCTTATCTGGACATACCCAATTGGTCTGCTCGGTGGCTTTTAGCTATGATGGCAAACATCTGGTCAGTGGTTCCCAAGATCAGTCCGTGCGGGTTTGGGATATCCAGACTGGGGACTGTTTAACTGTCCTGACGGCTCGGCTATATGAGGGCACGGATATCACAGGTGCCAAAGGGTTAACCACCGCCCAGCGCATCACCTTAAAAACATTGGGAGCCATCGATTGTCAGCTTATGTAGATAATGGGTATCGCATACCCAGTTGATAATTGGAAGCCGATGACTTTAGCCGTCAGGACAGCGCTTTGACCTTTGCTCCGGTCAGCAAACCCAACCATGAGACCAAAGCTTGCCCTGCTCGACCCGTTATTAACGCGCAACCATAAATCATAATTTCAGTGGTGTTTGTCAAATAGGAGCGCCATTGCCGAAATTCATCGGCATAAGCCCAAAGATTATCCTCACTTAGCATTTGCCATTGTCAATGAGGTTAGTAAGTATCAGCATGGCCATAACCTAAGACAGACAAAACTTTCCTCTATTTGACGTCAGTTTGGTAGATAGTGCTCAAACTCACCTCCCTGAAACAGGGATTGAGCCAAAAGAAAAGCCCAGAAATATTCTAATTCTCCCTCTGGGACGCCTGGCGTGAAAACCTCTTGGACATTGATGCTGACTCAGGTGAGTTAAGGCTGCTGTTCCATACAACAAGTAACCCATTGGATGTCGATATCATTGGCTGAAGCCAATGATATCGACAACAGAGGTCAAATCGAAGTTGACTACGGTGCTGAGTTAGTTTTGGGCGATTTGAACACTAACCGATACTTCGGGAAAACTGCAGACCAAGTGTGGTTGGGGAAAACTAATGGGATGGCCTGTGGTAATCATAGTTGGTGGATAGGTCGTTTATGACCATGGCCAATTCAATGCTGCTGTTTGGGGCCAAGCATCGCAATCCCCATATAAATTTCCCTCAACATCAATCTCTGGCCTGTGTGTCAGTAAGGTCCCATAGACCGCTGTGGCTCGAATCACTCGTCTCCTCAATCTATTCGCTGATGAAGGGGTGACTAGGCATAACTGTTACAACGGCTACAATCCTCTCTCTAAGCAGTATATAGAGATTTATATATGTAGCCACACATAGCAAACATCAGTGATCATACTTAAGACATATATTTTTATGCTTATAGAAAATAAGGGTTCTGATCAACTCCTATATTATTAACTACCCTCTCTGTATAAATACTGATATCTCTGTACACTGCTTTTTCTAGAGAATCTAATAAAGAGAAGAATTTTTTATTTCTAATAATTCTTAAAATCTTAATTTTGATCGGAATAATAGTGAACGCAATCTCCTGAAGCTATTGTAAGAAAGGGTAATAGATTCTTTTTGAGATATAGATATTTTGTAAAAAAAAATTCAAAAATATTTTTTATGGATTGAATCTTTTTTAGGGATTAAACAAGAAGCGTTAATATAATTAGTTTATTTGTCGTCCAGAATTAGGTGTCATCTCGGATTCCAAAAAGGGCATACTGAATCTAGACTTAAAGTAGGTTAACAAACCATGTGTGCACTAGCAATTCTGTGATGCGTTGCTTTCAACTCAAAACAGATTTTCAATCAAAGGCTTAGTCGCCACCATTCAGCACACTGGCTTATGCTCTTAATTCTATGAATTTCCCATAGAGATGAAGGCAGAGATTAAGCTACAAAACCTTAGTTTTGAGGGTCCAGCTCAAAACTATAGGACACCGACCTAGTCGATGGCAGGTCAATCACAACTCATCTCTGCCGGAAGATGCCTATCTTCCTATTGTCCATTACCAAGAACTCAAAGACGACATCATATGACTCAAGATACACCAAAGTCTTCTAGACGACCACGAAAGATTGGCCCTGCCGCCATTGCAGCTATATTAGCGGGTGGCTTATTCCAACCTCTCCTTCCAGCCTTCGCTGCCGGAACAACTGCTGGCCAACAAATCAGCAACACGGCCACTGCAACCTATTCAGATTCTCCTGGTGGAGATACCATTGACGCAACATCCAACACCGTAGCAGTAACAGTTGCAGAGGTGGCAGGTGTTACCGCAGTTCCCGCCGGTTTCACTGACTTGGATGGCGGTGCTGTTGAATCAGGTGACACATTAGAATTTGTCTTTGATATCACTAATGTAGGTAACGCTACTACCGATCTTTTGATTCCTGGTATCAACAATATTGGAACTGAAAACTTCACTCCAACAGCCGTTGAGATTATTAATGGTGCAGGTGCAGTTATTGCAACAGTACCACCTGGTGGTGATTCTCTTGATAACCTTGGCTTGCCCGATCTTGCTCCCGATACCGTATTAAAGGTGAAAATTACGGGTACACCCGCTGCTGGAACACCTGCTGGTGCAGATGTCGGTGTCACCTTGGGTAGCACTGGTCCTGACAACAACAGTCCTAGTACCCAAAACCAACCCGATAGCTCAGATGGTTCCAATCCTAACGAAATTCGAACTCTTGATGCTAATCCCGGTAATGGTGCTCCTGTCAATGGTGAGCGTGAAGCTAGTGCCACAAACAGCATTCCTTTTGCAAGCTCTGTCCGCCCCTTAGCCCTGGCAACTGTAACGAAGATTGCTTCTAATCTGTCACCAGGTGCAACTGCCAGTGCCAGCGATAATTTGATTACCTATGACTTGGGAATGTCGGTCGCGAGTACTTCTCCTAATGCCGCGTTTACACCGGCTGATCTTGAAGGCACAACAATCAGTGTTGATGGCAGCAACGTAGACCGAATTTTAGTCTCTGATGCGATTCCTGCTGGCACCACACTATCTTCTGTCGATACAGCTACCCTGCCTGCCAACTGGGAAGTTGTTTACACTACTACTGCCACATCTACACCAGCAACAGCTGCAGCCTGGGAAACGTTTAATCCATCTGCTCCACCAACATTAAGTAGTGTCAGGCGAATTGGTTTCATTTATACAGGTGGTGCCACTTTAGCCAGAGGCAGTGCCTTTAGCCCCTTCCGGTTTACGGTTGAAACCACTGGATTGCCAGCAACAGGTGGACAGGTTGCTAACATCGCCCAAGTCTTTGGTGAAACCTTCGGCGATCCTACTAATGAAGTTGTTTACGATGAGTCTGGTGACAGCAATCCCAACAACTTCAATGATGATGGCACTCCACCTGATTCGACGGGTACCAGCTACGATCCAACACCAGGTACTGGAGATACAGGTGTTGCCGACCCGGTCACTAATGGTACTGATACCGGCAACGACAACAGTGGTACTGGCCCTGATGGTGAGGTCAACGTCGTTAACATAGGCGATGTTGCTGGTAGTGACGATATCCTGAATGGTCCAGATGGTGTACCAGGTGCCAACGGCCCAACGGACGATAATGATGACTTCACGAACCAGACTACAGATGTTCCGGCTGGTGTTGGTCCCACAGATATTTTTGACCCAGCTCCTGAAATCTTTAACAACACTATTCAGAATCCAGCCAGCTCTGGCTTCATTGCAGATGTAACACTGCAGCCTATTTCTCCTACCCAGGCAGAATCCACTGATGACAGTGCTCTAACAGGCCAATATGGCGCTAACGGCGATATCCCTACTGGTACCGTTGTTACGATTACTGCTACTGATGCTGCTGGAGATGTTCAGGTTGCTGTCTATGAATACGATGGCACCAACTTTGTCTTACAAAGCAGTACAACTAACGGAACTCCCGATGGCACTGCTGAGCATGTCAATGTAGGTGATTTACCAGCGGGTTCGACCTTAAATTACACGACAACCGTTGATTTACCTGATGGTAGTGCAGCTGGTACTGCTGACGATGTCCTCCCGAATGATGGGATTCCTATTCCCATCCTTGCCTTTGCAGATGATGATCCTACTACCTCACCTGGATATAACTTTGTTACCGGGACTCCAGAATCAACCACTAACATCACAATTGATCGCCTCTACACGGGCTTCATGAGGTTGACCAAGGAAGTTCAGATTCTGGATGAAAACGGGGTAATTGTTCAAGCTTGGACCTCAGACCAACCCACCATTGATGGAGTTGATGTCCTTCCTGATTATCAAATTGAGTACCGGATTACCTACGAAAATATTTCGACAGGTGTCACAGGTAGTGGCAATACAACTCTAACAGCCTATGACTTTGAGATTGTTGAAAATGGCGATCCAGCAGGGGGAAATCCCAACAACTGGGCGTCATTTACCGACCACGAACAAAATACTACTGCTGACCAAGGCACAGTGGAATATTTCACCAACGGTGGTGACCCCACTGCTCTAACCACTTCCGACCCCATTTCCGGGACCAAAGTGGACAAGTACGAGAACGAAGTGGGTCAGGTCGACCCCGGCCAAACAGGCCAGTTCCAATTCCGCCGTCGCATCCGGTAATACGTTGAGTTGGGTAGTAAAAGCTTGCAGCCTTACTACTCAACTCCCTCAGCGGTCTCAAAGTAATTTTCTTAAAGCATTTTTTCTGAATTCAAAAGGTTTTCCCATCATGAAACGTCGTCTATCTATTGGTCTCGGTGTCTTAGCAGTTGCCGTAGCCGTTCCTTTTGCTAGCAGTACTCCTGTTCTCGCCAATTTACAAAAAGCAGGCGAAGCCCTGGTTCAGCAAATCCTTCAACCAAAGGTGAAGTTAGTGCTCTCTGCGGAGAAGCAAATCATCACCATGAATGCTGAAGGGGAGCAAGAAATTACCTGGGAAGCTTTAGAAGGAAATGTGACGGTCCGTCCTGGTGATGTGCTTCGTTACACGTTGCTGAGTGAGAATGCAGGGGACAAACCTGCTTCTGAGCTAAAAATTAGCCAACCCATCCCTAGCCAAACCGCTTATGTTTTGGATTCAGCTCGGGCCAACGGTGCCAAGCTGACCTACAGCATTGACGGTGGCCAAACTTATTCTGAACAACCCATGGTTAAAGTGACTCAGCCAGATGGCACGGTTGCAATGGAACCTGCTCCTGCTGAAGCCTATACCCATGTCCAGTGGGATTACAGTGAATCCTTGCAGCCGATGGCTTCTGTGCAAGCTGTTTATGAAGTAGCAGTCCAGTAATTAGAGCTGGAGCTATTGTCGTCAATCGTGATGAACTAGCTATTCGACAATAGCTCCAGCGTAGCTCCCCTCAGCATTCAATCCTCTTTGGCCTCAAAACATCCTTCAGGCTCTAATCGCAGCCTGATAGGATCCTATGCCCAAAAATACTCTTTTATAGCATCTTGAGCCTGAAAAACATCGTTTTTCAACCTTGTTGAGAGTTTGCGATTCGACCCGATTGTTCCAGAGGAGATATCTCCCGTGAGACCACCTCACTTTCCTTCCCCCAATCAACCGTTCCCCAGGTGGGCTCGTACGCTGACTTCAGCTTTGATGCTAAGCAGCATGTTATCGAGTTCTGCAATGACTTGGGCTCAAACCACTGAGGAAGAAGATTCTAGAGATCTTCTGCATAACACCGCTTCTTATTCCTACACCAACCCCAATACGGACACGCTGGTTGAAAGCTTCACTAATCCAATTTCCAATGTGTTGGACCCTTCATTACTTGACCCGCGGGGGCAAGTTTTAGGCTGCGGAGGAGAACCCCTGGATGACTACACCGGGTTTACGGTTGGTCTCTACAATCCCGATCCGACAGACTCTACCCAATCGGAACTGGGTAGCTTAGTTGCTTTAACTCGGACTGAAGTTCCTGACAATCCCAACAATGACATTCCCCTAGGAATCAATCCTAACGGATCAAACGTGAATCCGTTCTCGCTAACCAATGCAGAACAGGGAACCTACAGCTATTTACTCGATCCAAGTCGGGGGCAGTTAACGATTGGTCAATCCTACATTTTGGTTGTTACCCCACCGGATGCGTCTATCTACAACCAACGTCGCGTTCGCCTGACGATTACTTCGATCACACCGACAGGTAATCGGAATCTTGTCACCTATACCGCTACCTCACTGGACGGATTACCCATTGCCGCTGAAGGAGCAACCACCTTTGAAGAAACGGTAACTACGATTGGGGACGCAGAACGAATCTCGTTGCAGTTGCTGGCCTTGAATTTCTCTTCAACCCTGTGCCAGGTGAATCAGATTCAAATTAGTAAATCTGGAGATCGAGCTAATGCGGCACCTGGAGATTCGGTTATTTACCGCCTGACTCTGCGCAATCTGTCGGATGGAGAGTTAGACAACATTTCTGTTCAAGATGTTTTACCAACAGGTTTTAAATTACTACCCAACTCAGTCAGAGGGGCTCTGAACGGGACTGAAATCCCCATTGCCGTTGACCAAAATGGCCTGAATCTGACTTTTAGAACTGGCGCAGTTATCCCATTAGAAGGTGTAATCAATATCGTCTACGCTGCTCAACTCACCCCCGATGCCATTAGAGGTGATGGCAGAAATGCGGCAACGGTTCAAGGATTTCGGGTTGATAACAACCTAGATGTTCGTGATGGCCCCGCAGTTCACCGCGTTCGGGTTAATCCAGGAATTCTAACGGACTGCGGCAATATTTTAGGCCGAGTGTTTGTCGACAAAAACTTCGATGGCGAGCAGCAACCTAGAGAGCCTGGAATTCCTAACGCTGTGGTCTGGATGGATGACGGCAATCGAATCACAACCGATGAGAATGGTTTATTCCATGTCCGATGCGTCCTGCCAGGCCCTCGCACTGGAGCACTGGATCTAACCACTCTGCCAGGCTACACCTTGGCTCCTAACCTCCATTTTATTGAGCGCAATAGTCCATCACGCTTAGTCAGACTATCGCCAGGTAGCACCGTGCGTATGAACTTCGGCGTCACTCCTACCTTCCAGGAGGAGTCCAAGTAATGAAACGCCAACGACATCCCCAATGGATTCAAACTGGACTGCTAGGAGTTTTTGCAGGTACCAGTATTGTATTCACGCCTAGTTTGGTTAATGCCCAAGCCGTTTCGGACATTCAGCAAGCTGATCAACAAATACTGAGTGCGGAAGAGCAGTCTATCAGTGAAACCAACTCCACTACAGCTAAGGAACAATTGATTGAAGACGCAGTGGCTGATGCAGTTATTGCTGGCGAAGACCTGACAGCCGTTGCTGAATCACCAGTAGCACCCGTTATTGCCAAAGAATCACAGGCTGTAACTCCCGCAGAAGTTGCAGATCTTGAGCCCCAAGCAGAGGAGGCATGGCCTGTTGAGCAAACTATGGTTGAGGAAGAGATTGCCGCTGAAGAAGTTGCTGAAGATACATCTTCCAAGACACTTCCCAACGTTCCAGCCCCAACGCCTCAAGCCCAAGATACCGCTCAGATTTTGGATGTTCCTGCTGCTGGACATGAAGCCCCATTAACTCCCTCTCTTCAGATGCCAAAGACGACTCAATCGCCTACCGCCTCTCAAGCTTCGGGGATTTCGATTTTGACTCCAGGGCAGGGGAGTGTTGTGGATAAACCTGCAACCACGGTCATTATTGAATTCAGCACTGAGCAAAAAGTCGAATTGCGGGTGAATGGCAAGGCTGTCGATGTAGCCCAAGTCGGCCGCACCGAGACGGATTCTGCCACGCAGAAAGTCCGGCAAACCTGGTATGGGGTCATCTTGGATGCAGGTGTAAATACCATTACGGTCAATGAGGTTGGTCAAGAGGTTCCCAGTGCCACCGTTCAGGTGGAAGTTCCTGGAGAACCCTCCCAGATTAGAGTGCGAACGGCTCAAAGCAAAGTTCCTGCCGATGGCCGCTCTACCGCTCAGATCTTGGGTTTCTTATTGGATGAAAATGGCAACCAGTCTAACTGGGATGCGGTTGTTACCTTAGAAGCAACAGAAGGGAAATTTATCGGTACGGATAATAAACCTGATGTTCCGGGTTTCCAAGTCGAAGCTGTGGATGGTCAATTCACCGCTGACTTACAAGCTGGCATTAACGCTGGGGTGGTAAGGGTTCGAGCCACTGCTGCTGATATGGAAGCGTTCCATCAGTTTCAGTTTTCTACCCCCATTCGACCTTCGGCTCTGTTAACCGGGGTTGTAGATGTGCGGATTGGTCGTCGGGGTACTAACTTTTACGATAGTTTCCGTGAGTTTTTGCCGGTTGATGGTGATAACAGTTATGAAATAGATGCCCGTGCCCAAGCCTTTGGCATTACCTCAATTGGTGATTGGTTGTTGACCGGTGCCTTTAATAGTGCTCGACCGCTTAACGAGGATTGCAATGGGGAATCTGCGCTCTTCAAAGCTTCAGGGACAGAGTGCGACTACAACAATTACGCCACCTACGGTGATAACTCCATCACGGACGTGACGGCTCCGTCTACGGACAATTTATTTGTGCGGTTAGAACGAACTTCGCCCGTACCCGGTGCGGGGAGTGACTACTTCATGTGGGGAGATTACCATACAGAAGAGTTTTCCCGGTCTTCTCAACTGTTTACAGCAACCAGCCGTTCTTTGCATGGCTTTAAGGGCAATTTTAACTTTGGTAATCTACAACTAACCGCGCTCTATGGCAACAACAATGAGGGTTTTCAGCGCGATACGATCGCACCGGATGGGACCAGCGGATTTTACTTCTTATCTCGACGGTTATTGGTTCCTGGGAGTGAGGAAGTCTACTTAGAACTAGAGGAACTCAATCGTCCCGGCACCGTACTGAAGCGGGAACGGTTAAACCGAGACGCTGACTATCAGGTGGATTATGATCGTGGCACCTTAAAATTCGAGCGTCCGATTCTGCGCACCGATGTTGATGATGACGGCTATGTATTGGTCCGTCGGATTGTGGCTACCTACCAGTTTGAAGGCGACAATGCCGATACGGACACTATTGGGGGACGAGCCCAGTATACGTTCTCTCGAGAATTAGGTCGGGAGAGCTGGATTGGCGCAACCTATTTCCGGGAAGATCGCGGCAGTCAAGACTTTGAGTTGTATGGCGCTGATGCTCTCGTTTCCTTTGGCAAGGATAGTTACATTGTTGCAGAATATGCCCATTCTACGAATTCCCTAGACTTTGCGAATCCAGTGAGTGGAAATGCTTATCGCGTCGAAGCTGAAGTGAATCCTACGGAAGACATTTCTGGCCGAGTCTATTACAAACGGGCTGATGTCGGTTTCTCCAACAATGCCACAACGAGCTTTGTCCCCGGTCAAACTCGCTATGGGGCAGAGATCCTAGCGACTGTCTCTAAAAACACCAAACTACGGGCCAGCTATGACCATGAAGATAACTTTGGGGTGGCCCCTCGTCCCCTAGATTTGTTTGAAGAACTCATTCAACCTGGTTTTGCACCTACTCCCGGCAATCCGGTTGACAATTCGCTGACGACAATTACAGCAGGGGTGCTACAGCGCATCGGTGACGCTGAAGTGAGTTTGGATTACATCCATCGCGATCGCACCGATCGTCTCACGGGTGACAACATCACCTCTGATCAGTTGCGCAGCACCTTGCGCCTGCCCCTCACGAAGAAATTGACCTTACGGGCGCTCAATGAAACCACCTTTTCTTCTGAAGTCGATCCGATTTATCCTAACCGGACCTCAGTTGGTCTAGAGTATGAAGTCTATCCCGGCGTAAATATTGGCCTGAATAATACTTATCTCACAGGTGGTCAGTTCGATAATGACTTGATTACCAGCCTAGATATCACCGGACAACATACCTTTTCGACTGATACCACCCTTCGAGGCCAATTCTCGATGACGGGTGAGTTGGGAATGGCGGGTTACTTTGGAATTGAGCAGGGCTTAACCCTCGCTCCCGGTCTACGAGCTGACTTCTCCTACGAGCATGTCTTTAACACTGCCTTTCAGCAAACCGCTGCCAGTCAACAGTTTGCTCAACCCTTTGCTGTCGGATCTGGTGCGTCGGCCTTAGGCTTAACCCCCGGCGATAGTTTCAGCGTCGGCTTGGCCTATACCGACAATCCTGATTTCCAAGCCAGTGCTCGATTTGAGTATAGCGACACCCCTCAAGGGTCCAACACTTTAATCACAGCGAGTGCCCTGGGCCGCGCCACCCGTGAGCTGACGGTGCTGGCAAATTACCAGCAAGCCAGTGCCTCTAACCAAACGCTCACTGGACTGGGTTCTAGCCGGGATTTGAAAGTGGGTCTAGCTTACCGGAACCCTGATAGCGATAAATTCAATGCTCTCCTGCGCTACGAATATCGAGAAAATCCCTCGTCGATCCCCGAGACCCTCCTCTTTGCCAATGGTACCGGCTCGGTCGATCATCTCATCTCTGCAGAGGCCATTTATGCTCCCAACTGGCGCTGGGAACTCTATGGTAAGTTTGGCTGGCGGCATAGCAAGTCCTATCTCGCTCAGGATCTAATTGGCACCAGCAGTATTTCTCTGGCTCAAATGCGGGCCACCTATCGGATCAACTACCGCTGGGACATTGGTGCCGAAGTTCGTTGGATTCGCCAAAACAGCACCGGGTTTAACGAGGTGGGGGCCTCTGCAGAGGTGGGTTACTACCTCAACCCCAACTTGCGGTTGGCGGCTGGATATGCTTTTGGAGACGTTAGCGATCGCGACTTAGGCAACTCCCGTTCTGCAAGTGGTCCTTACTTTGGTGTAACGCTGAAGCTAGACAACAACCTCTTCAAGGACTTTGGTTTTGGCAATAAGGTGGCACCGCCTCAGCAGCAAGAGTCTGCACCTAAAACTGTGCAGGTAGAACAAGCCTCAACGCCAGCCTCTGGCACTGATACCACATCCCCAAAGCCGGCAGCTGAACTTGTAGACGCCAAAACGGAACCAGAGGTTGTGGCAGAACCAGCAACAGCCGCACCCCCAATCCAACCTAGTTTTGAGATCATTCGATAACGGATTGTTCCACCCTGTAGTTTGCGCGAACTACAGGGTTATCTCTACTTCAAAATTCATACCGATTAAACAAATTCCTACCTAATTTATCCTTACCTAGTTCGTATTCCCTAAAGGTAATCATGCACTCTCGCGGCACTCTCCTATCGACTTCCCGAATTCCATCTCTATCTTTTGAAACGGTCATTGCCTGGGCTTCTTTAACCTCTTTGCTAGCAATTTCTGGACCACTCAGTCATTGTCGGAGTGGGTTTGGGCTGTTCTGTGCTGCCCATGCAGAACCTCTCCGGCCCCATCCATTGCCTGTTCGAGTGATGGTCAATAGTCATCTGGATGGCGACATCGTCGCGGATGAGGGGGTGACCTTAAGAGAAGCGATCGCAATTACCAACGGCACGCTTAACCTTGACGATCTGAGTGAGGCGGAGCGAGCCCAAATTACTCCCAGTAAAGACCATAGCCAGATTGCGTTTGATTTGCCGAGTGACGGAACCACGATTCGTTTGCAGTCGCTCTTACCTACGATTACCCATCCGGGCTTACTGATTGATGGGACCAGTCAAGCAGGCTATGCCTTAACCGATGGTGACTTGAGCGTATCTGCTCCCGTCGTGGCGATCACCCCTGCAGAAGATGTAGAGGTGTTTCGGGGTTTGACCCTAGCTGCCGATCAGGTGCAAGTGCGAGGCTTGAGTCTCTACGGTTTTACCTCCCAGCATCAAACCACAGCCACAACCCCACCAGCAGATATTTTTATTGCCCATCGACTGCTGCCCGCTAAACGTCTGCAAACAGAGAGTCCCGAGGTGAGCTATCCCTATGATGACGAACGGAATATTCCTCCCCAAGGAATCGTGATTGAAGCCAACTGGCTGGGGATTGCACCTCAAGAGGCTGCACCTAGTGCGTCTCGCTCTGCCTTTGGGGTTTCTATCTACAACGCCATCGGTACCCGCATCCTCAACAACCGAATTGCCAATCACGATGGCAGCGCCGTGATTTCCAGCATTCGCGCCGAGCAAACTGAAATTGCCAACAACAGGATTGAACAGAATGGCTTGGCGGGGATGCCCGATGCCATTCGGCTCGAAGGCAAAATTGATGGCAGCACCATTCGGGCCAACCAAATCAATAAGAATGCTGGCAGTGGCATTTATCTGTTCAAGCCAGAAGGGTCTGTCAAAATTGAGCAAAACCATATCACGGGCAATGGCCAGCGGTTGCGTCGTGCTGCGGTGGTGCTGATGGGAAGCGATCATCAAGTCATCAGCAACGATATCCAAGATCAGGCTGGACCCGGCATTGTGATTGCCTCATATCCCAAGAGTGAACGGAACATTATCCAGGACAATCGGTTTGCCAATCTCAATGGGCTCAGCATTGATCTGATTGCCCGTGAAAATCGCTTTCTGGATCGCTTCTCCCGCTTACCAATCAGCCGTGTGGACTTAGCGACTCAATCCAGTACTAGAGTGCAAGACTACCAAGTCGGGGATGGCCCTAACCCCCTGCGCAATTCAGACCAGCGCCAGCGAGATACCGCCAATCGAGGCATTAATACGCCGCAGTTTCTCAGTTCCGAATTCTACTTAATGGACGGAGCTGTCAACCTAGATGGAGAAGCCGATCCAGGGGCAGAAATTGTCCTGTACAAGGTGATGGAAGAGAGCACCACTCATGGCCCTCTGAATGAACCCGTCACAAGGGTCAAGTCCGACGAAGAGGGACGGTTTGCCATTACTCTCACAGATGCCAATCCAGGTGATCGGTTTAGTGCGATCGCAATTCATCCTGACTACGGTACTTCTGAACCTGCCCGTAATACCGTTGTCGTAGGTATTAAATAACACGCGCCAATTTTAACTGCATGAACCCATAGGTATGAGTTTTCATCACTGTGCGACCTCATACCTAATCAATGCTCAAAGTTGGCAGTAAAACATGATGCCATGTTGCTGCTTTAGCAACTACTCTCCCCCTACGCTAATGGGCGTTCCCCACATCTTGACATTCGTGAGATTAATGTCAGCAATGACAGCCCCTTGAGCTTCAGTATTATAAAGTCGGGCTCGGGTAAGATTCACCGCCTCCAAACGAGTGAAATTAAGGCTGGCATTTGTGAGAAAAGCATCGGTTAAATCGGCATGTTTGAGACTAGCCCCTGTAAAATCTGCCCCTTCTAGATTTGCCTCTTGCAATTGAGCACCCGTTAAATCAGCATTCCGTAAGTCTGCTCCAATCAAATGGGCCTGCCGCAGATCCGCACCAGAAAGGTCACACCCTTCACAGGTGTTAGTTGTTAATAGCTGTTGTACCTGATCGGGATCAGCACCATGGACAGGACGAGCCCAGAGTAGGGGAGTGAGGAATGCAAAAGCCACTAAAAGTGCGCGTTTCATAGCCTATCCTCCTTTAGCATTGCCCTTCCTCAACAACTGCAATCCTTTAAAGTACTAGGAAGAGATTTGCTAGATGGCGATACGGTAAATATCCGCATCCTTACATCTTGATCGTCCCATAATGCTGGGGGAAGAGGTGCTGAAATGTTGTCACTTTTAACACAGTCATAACACTCCTCAACATTTGTCCATCCGGGGAGAGATTCAGTCCAGTACGCTACTCCTCCCTACAGACTTAAAAGCCAGGTGTATAGCCTTGTTCGAGATCCTGTCGTGTAACCGTAAAGATCTGAGCAACCAACTCTGCGCGCGACGATACCTCTAGCTTCCGAAACATACGCTTCAATGCCTGTTTGACAGAGTTTTCAGTAATCCACAACTCGCGCCCAATGGCCGCATTCGTGAGACCAGATGCCACCAGCTCTGCAATTTCTAATTCACGCGGGGTCAAACAATCTCGCTTCTTGGCCTTCCCCTGGGTTTTGATGGCAGCAATCCAGGTTGATAAATGTAAACAAATGGCACTTAAATCCGCTAAATCTTGTGCATCAAAGCCAGGTTTTGCTTGCTCACGGGTGAAACCCACAGTACCCACAAGCTGTCCCCGGTTCACCAATGGCCCTGCCATGACATGCCAGTGATCCAGACGAGGGCAAATCATCTGCCATACCTTGGGGGAAGTTACAAGCGATTCGTGGGCAGGTGCGTGGTGCTCAACGATATATCGGACGACGGGGTTATGCTCAATGGAGAGAGCACGGTCTATCACTGGTTTTAGTCTAGGCTCAATCAAAGGAAGCTGATCAAAGAAAAATAGCCCCTGCCGTGTGCTAGCAAAATATTGCCCCAATTTAGGGATGACCTGTTGTCGCAACGCCTGTTTTGTTTGCGATTGATGAATGGCGGTAAACAACGCCTGAATTGTGGTCATTGCAATGCCTCAAAGAGTACCCGATCGAGGACTAGGTATGGGTGGCCTACTTCCCTAATCTTACCGGTAGTTCTTTTCACAGGAGCAAAACTCATGTCCCAGTACGCCCATCCCGAAGTCTTGGTTGATCCACAATGGTTGATGGCACATCTCAACGACTCCAATCTACGCATTCTTGAAGTCGATATGAGTCCCGACACTTACGACCATGCCCATATGCCTGGCGCTGTCTTTTGGCATATCGGCACTGAACTGATGACGCCAGACTTGTCGCTCAACTTAGAGCCCAAGACATTCAGCGCATTGCTAGCAAAATCAGGGATAACCGCCAACACAACGGTTGTTGCCTACGGCAGTTATCCAGGCACTGGAGCCTTTATGTTCTGGCTATTCAAGCTCTTTGGCCATCAAAAGGTGTTAGTGCTTAATGGAGGGTATTCGCAGTGGGTTGCCCAAGGCGGTCCACTGGCATCAGCACTATCCACTTGCTCTACAACTCAGTACCAGGCACAAGCGCCGGACGCTAGCTTACGGGTATTGTCTGCCGAAGTACTCGCTTCGCTAGAAAGATCCGATCAAGTCCTGCTGGATGTGCGAACACAGGCTGAATATTCCGGTGAATTCTATTTGATGGAGCCACCCAAAGGGGATGAGGTTGGAGGACATATTCCTGGGGCAGTGCACCTGGACCATGCCATGACACTGAGCGAGGATGGTACATTCAAGTCGGCAGATGAGCTACATACCCTGTTCCAGCAGCATGGAATTACGTCGGACAAGGAGATATTGCCCTACTGTGCCATTGGGGGGCGCTCGGCCTATGTCTGGTTTGTCCTGAAATATTTGTTGGGCTATCCCCAAGTCCGTAATTATGATGGTTCTTGGCATGAGTGGAGCCGTTTGTCCGATGCCCCTATCGAAAGGTTACAGACAAGTCAACACTAACCCGCTCATTTAGCTTAATTCGGTCACTTGTCCAACTCAGTGGAATCCGGGCTAGAGGGAGTCTTCTCCTGAGCGATTTGTAAGTCCTCGGCGACTTGAGGATGACGAGGGTTCAAATCATAGGCCGTTTCCAAATAGGGGATGGCTGCCGATGCTTTATTTTGCTGAAGTAAGGCTTTCCCTAAGCCGTGCAGCGCCTCAACATTGCTGGGATTAAGCTGAGCTGCCCGTTCTAAATCTGCAATAGCCGCATCTACCTTTCCTTGTGCCAGCAAAGCCAGCCCCCGTCCGCTGTAATATTGGGAAGTAAAAAAGATATTTCGGGGTTGCAGTGTGAGGGCTTTTTCGTAAGCCGGAATCGCCTGATCGGGTTTTCCTTGCCGACGCAGAATATTCCCCAGGGCATAGTGACCTACTGCAAAATCAGGATCTAACTGAACAGCCTGCTGATAATGCCTTAAGGCCAAGTCATATTGCTTGAGGTCAAAGTAAAGCTGTCCTAGCAACATCTCCAACTTCGCTTCTACAGTGGTATCAATACCAACAAAGGCGAGTGGGAAATTGCCCTTCTTTAACGCTGTTTGCAGAATCTGGCGGGCTTCTTGCTTTTGGCCCGCTTGGAGCAAAACTTTACTGAGGGTAATCGCCATTAAGGGGCTATCCGTTGAGTTTTGGGTGGATTGGCGGAGAATCTTCAGGGCCTCTTCTACTTGACCACTTCCTGCTAAAGCATCGCCAAGATTGTGAGAGATGGCCTCTGCCCCAAATACGGTTGATTCTCCTGATTGATCTGAATTGATCAGAGTTTGGGCTCGCTTCAGAACGGCAATGGCTTCTTCCCAACGCTCTAATTTGGTGAGCACCACCCCCAATTCATTTAAAACCAGGGCATCTTTAGGTTTTAAAGTTGCAACCTGCTGATAAACATTAACTGCAGATTCTAACCGATTGAGTTTTTTTAGAGCCTTCGCCAACCACATATAAGCATCCGCATCCAGCTCAGACTTAGGCTTAGCAGGAGCAGAATCTGGGCTGAGGAATGTTCGATAATGGAAAAAAGCTGCTTCAAAGTCTCCCTTCCGTATAAGTGCGTCACCAATCAGAGTATGGGTAAAAGTATTGTCGGGAGAGAGTTTAATCTGTTGAGTATAATTGGCAATGGCTGCATCCCAACGTCTTTGTTGTGCATAGTTCTGTCCTAAGACTAAATAGGCATCCGAGTATTGAGGATCAAGCGCGATCGCAGTTTTCAGGAAGGGTAACCCTTGCTTGACAGCATTGACCTTGGTTAAGAAATGGCCCACGTGGAAATGGGCACGAGCATTGAGTTGCTCAGGGGTTAGAGCGGTCGCTTCCTCCACCTGGATCATTTGCCGAAAGGCCCTCAAGGCCAGCTCAAATTGCTGGGCTTTAATGTGGGTTTGGCCCAAATTCGTCCAAATCTTTGCGTTCAAATTCTGCCCAATCTTTGTATTCTTGGGGGCGAGTCGAGTTGCGTAATTGAACGTTGCGATCGCACGCTCCAATTCACCTACCAAAACCAAAGTTTCACCTAAGCTATTGTAGGCAAGTGCATCAATTTCTTTAGCAGAGCGTGTCTCAGACTCAGATTGATGAAATTGACGGTAAATATTGAGGGCTTGGGTGAGTTTTTGCTGCCTCACTCGTACTCTAGCAATATCGAATTGATATTGGGCATGCCAGGTCTGCAACCTCTTTCCTCGTTCAAAAGCAGCAATCGCTTCATCAAATTTTTGGCAACTTTCTAATGCCTGCCCCAACGCATAATATCCACCTGCAATTTCATGTTTGGGGGTTTGGGCTAACTCATCCTCCAGCTTTTGCTTCATTCCTGCCCAGTCTTGAGCACATTCTGCTTCCGTAGGTGGTGGGAACTGAGGGAAAGCAAGTTTCAGTTTTAACTGGGGCTTTGCCAGGCTGGGTACCGCAGATAATGCCAAGACTAATGTAAGCGGAAGCGCAAATCGACGCATACAAAGATCCCTTCTCTGATGTTAATAGCCATTAGTAAGGAGCAATAGTGCTCATAAAACCCTGAGTCTGAGTACAGAATTTTGCCCCTGCTGCCTATTGATAACCTGAGTTCGGGAGAAGCTGAAACTCCGATTCTTGCGTAGGCTGAAACCCGCATCTTTCCGTAGAAACGTTCCAGAAATGGGCTTAACCCGAACTGGGGTTATTGATAGGTCAAACTGAGATAGGTTCTGTAAACACATATGGAATCATAGGAGTTTCCCTCACAGGATCACATGAGAGACATCACCCTAACAGGTGGGCTCGATCACAGACATCCTGGCTAAGTTTATCGACTACAAGACCAACCAGATCGATAGCTGTCCCCGAATTAATTAGTTATTTCGGAATAATAATTTAAGAAACTCGTGCAGCCTCCTTAGCAAAGACTCAAGATATTAACCGCATTTGTTCATCTGGTGGTTGATATCCCAGGTGAGTCCAGGCTGCAGGGGTCGCCACACGGCCCCTAGGCGTACGGTTGAGATAGCCGATTTGCATCAGATAAGGTTCATAGACCTCTTCAATGGTCTGGGAGTCTTCCCCCGTCGCCGCAGCTAGTGTATCTACACCGACTGGGCCACCGTTATATTGCTCGATCATCACCGTCAGTAGCCGACGATCTGTCCAGTCCAATCCACAAGGATCGACATTAAACAGTTCTAGCGCTTCCTTGGCAATAGATGAGGTAATCTCCCCCGAATGTTTCACTTCAGCATAGTCTCGTACCCGTTTGAGTAAACGGTTGGCAATGCGAGGGGTGCCCCTGGAGCGCCGGGCCACCTCTTCTGCTGCGTCTGGGGTGATAGTGGCCTTCAGAATCTCTGCTGTCCGTGAAACAATCTGACCTAGCTCATCGGCTTCATAAAAACGCAATCTTTGGACAAAGCCAAATCGATCCCTCAGGGGCGAGGTTAACGCGCCTACACGGGTTGTCGCACCGACCAAGGTAAACGGCTGCAAGGGTAAACTGCGAATTCGTGCTGACTGGCCCTTACCGATAGTGATATCTAGCCGAAAATCTTCCATGGCGGGGTAGAGCAGTTCTTCCGTCATCCTCGACAGTCGATGAATCTCATCGATAAACAAGATATCTCGGGGCTGCAAATTAACGAGCAAACCGACAATATCGCGAGGGCGTTCTAAGGCAGGTGCACTCGTAACTTTACAGTTCACCCCTAACTCAGCTGCCAAGATCAGAGAAATTGTCGTTTTCCCAAGTCCCGGTGGGCCGTAGAGGAGTAAATGATCCAGGGCCTCTTGCCGTGACTTAGTGGCCTGGATGGCAATATCCAAAACCTCTTTCAGTTCCCGCTGTCCAATGTATTCGTCGAACCGTTGGGGCCGCAGCTTATCATCCTGCTTGCTGGCAAACTCTTCATTTACCGTTTCAGGTTGCAATAAAGCATCCGTCTGCTGGGGCTTAGACCGATCTGCAGACTTTGCCGGAGATGGCTTTTTCGACCCATCCGGTTGAGGAGATTGCTTAGAGGAGACAATGGCCATAATAGCCTCCATCATAGCGGGCAAAGGGAGTGGGTGGGCATCCACCTCAATCCCCCACTATCCTTTCACGCAGACCACTTGCTTGAGAGTCGCGATCACCTCTACCAAATCGGATTGATTCGCCATCACTGCTTCAATCGGCTTGTAGGCTCCTGGAATTTCATCCAAAATTCCTTTGTCCTTACGACACTCCACGCCTTGGGTTTGTTCAATCAAATCATCCAGGGTGAAATGCTTTTTCGCCTTCGTCCGAGACATAGTGCGGCCAGCACCGTGACTGCAAGAGCAGTAGCTTTCCAGATTCCCCTTGCCTTTGACAATGTAGGACTTCGCGCCCATGGAACCGGGGATAATCCCATAGTCTTCTTGGCGAGCCCGGACAGCCCCCTTGCGGGTGACATACACCTGCTCCCCATAGTGCATCTCTTGCTCCGCGTAGTTGTGATGACAGTTGACGGATAACACTGGCTTAGTCGGCTTGCCCCCAGCCAAATGCTTCTCCACAATTCGCTTAAAGCGGGCCATCATTACCTCACGGTTATAGCGGGCATAGTCTTGGGCCCACTGTAAATCCCGCCAATAGGCGGCAAACTCAGGAGTACCTGCGACAAAGTAGGCCAAATCTAGATCAGGCAATTTCATCTCAGCCAGCTTAGCTAGCTCCTTCGCCGTTTTGATATGGTTTTGGGCCAGCATATTGCCAATATTGCGGGATCCTGAATGCAGCATCAGCCACACCTGATCACCCGTATCCACACAGACTTCAATGAAATGGTTCCCCCCTCCCAAAGAGCCCATTTGCCGCAAGGCTTTCGTCTCCAGGTGCTGTACCCCTGGATGGAGGTGCTTAAAGTCCTGCCAGCGCTGCCAATTATAGACAGACTTATCCGCCTCATCATTTTGGTTGAAGCCGACCGGAATGCTTGCTTCAATATCCAAACGAATTTGCTTGAGCACTTTACTATCCAGCTGATTGGCGGTGAAAGGCATTTGTACCGCTCCCATGCCACAGCCAATATCTACCCCCACGGCTGCCGGAATGACTGCATCCTTCGTTGCCACGACAGATCCCACTAGAGCGCCTTTACCCAAATGAACATCCGGCATCAAGGCCACATGCTTATAGACAAAAGGCAGAGAGGCCACATTTTTAGCCATTTGAGTTTCGGCGGGTCCCAGATCATGATTTGCCCAAGATAGGACGGACTCAGGAGCTGATAAGTTGAGCTGCTGGAAAGACATGACCTTAACCCAAATGTGACATAGACAAGATTTGTTGAAACTGTAGTTCCCAGGGACTATATTTTTTATTTCTAGGAATATGGCAGCTTGTAGTATATATACTACAAGCTATTTATACATTTGGCAAATCCCTTTCTTAAAAGATGGCATCTTGATAGTCCGATGAACTCTAGACGCTCAAGGCTTGGGTTGCTGGCGTTTGCAGTCGTGCGTTGCACGACCTATGGCTTGATGTAAAGCTTGCTCACACCACTGTGTAGAATTAGCCCGAAATGAAGGGAACGATCATGACAGTGAGCCATAGTAGTCCCTGATCTCCGCTAGACGTTTTGGAATTGGGTGCTAGTGAAGCTCGCTTGAAACTGCTAGGTTGAATCTTATGAGTGATGATGCCGCCCCCTCCAAATGTTGTGGTTAAATTGCCCCACCAGTTAGAACAGTCCGTTAGCGATATTCGAGCCCCTCAGAAACTGCGGTTTTCCAAAGGCTTAATAGGACGCTGGCCAAGAATTACAGTTTTGCTGATTAGTGATTTTGCTGCGTTAGGCGTTTCGTGGGAAATTGCCGCACGATTCAATGAATTTTATGCTCCTATCCCCGAGCGTTTGATTGGGTGGTATTGGCTAGGGCTACCAAGTCTATTTTGGGTGTTTTCAGGTCTGATGATTCTGGTCCTTGCCTGTGGGGGATTGTACAACACCTCAGGAGCCTGGAAGCACTATGTACGGGCGGGGCAGTTGGTGAGCTTAACGTATCTATGGTCGTTGGTGATCAGCTATTTTTATGACCCTAAACTGGATGCACCGCGATCGCTTTTTTTTACGGCTTGGTTCAGTAGTGTGGTGATGGTAATCGGTTTACGGCTTATTACCACCCTCTTGCTAGAGCAAATTGGCTTATTTCACCGCAGCAAAATACCCGTATTTATTATTGCCCCTGCCGATCGGTTACCTATCCTCGCCAAGGTGATTCAGCAGCAGTCACAATATCGGCTTGTTGGAGCGGCACTCTCCTCCACAGCCAATGCTAATAGCATGATGCAGTTAATCTGCAAGACTCCTGCGGTCGAAGTGCTTGCAGAGGGTTTGCCCCAAACAGACTTGGCCTCCATGCTGTATTGGCAACTCAGGCGGGAAGGCATCACCTTACGTTTATTACCTTCTAGTGTAGAAATGCTCCATCGTCGGGGCATTCCAGAAATGTTTGCCCATATTCCCACCTTACGCACGGAAGTCCCGCTGTTGGGTGGATTAGATTATCAAGCGAAGCGATTAATTGATATTTTTGCTGCTCTGGGACTGCTGATAGTGTTGGTTCCTGTGTTTATCGGGATTGCCTTTGCAATTAAACTTACCTCTCCTGGTCCTATTTTCTTTTGCCAAGAACGGGTAGGACTAGGTGGACAGATTTTCCAAATGTGGAAGTTCAGAACAATGGTGGTCAATGCAGAAGCACTGCAAGCCAAACTAGAATCTCAAAATCAAAATAAAGATGGAATCCTCTTTAAGGTCAAAGATGATCCACGTCTGACCAAGATTGGAAGTTTTTTGCGTCGTACCAGCTTGGATGAATTACCTCAACTGATCAATGTTTTTCTGGGGCAAATGAGCCTGGTTGGCCCTCGCCCACTCCCTATTAGAGATGTAGAACGATTTGATTCCTGGCACCATATCCGCCATCATGTTGTGCCGGGGATGACCGGATTATGGCAAATATCAGGCCGCTCTCAAGTAGGCAACTTCAATGAAGCAGCCCGCTTGGATCTGTATTACATCGACAATTGGTCTCTGAACCTTGATCTAGAGATATTAGTGGAAACAGCAAGAATAGTGTTGTTTGGCTATGGTGCGTACTAAAGTGTAGAGAAATATACCCACCATAAAAATAAAGTCCCTTCGGTATTAACGACCATCATGCCTTCATAAGGGTTAGACTCGCTAATTTGCGTCTTGCTCTTTCGAGACAAGTTGCCGTTTCGAGGACTTAACTGAGCTATACGGGGGGATCGATAGCCCATCTGTATAAGAGTATAAACTGAATTATTCTCCATGACCACAAAAAGCTATTAAATTTCTATTTAAATTGCGCTATAGAAATATATAAAGACTCCATAAGCCCTACAGAGAAGGGATTGTAGGGAATTAACATACTCTTACAAAACTAGTTCTTGGGTTACAGGGTGACAGAATATCCTGCCAAACCTAAAAAGTGATACATATTACATTCGGTTGTTCTCAAATTATCCAACTTATGCTAGTTGTCATATGGCAGTAAACGCCTCGTTATTGGCTTAATCCCATCGTTTGGGCAACAATGTTTAGATTAGGTGTAATGCCTTGATAAAACCGATCGGTTGCTTGTGCTAAGGCAATTTCAGGGTCTTTAAGTTCATTGCCTGTGAGTACACAAACGACGGTTGCACCACTCGGCGCTTCATCCTTGACCTTGAGAATTCCGGCCATTACCGCAGAGGGGTTATCGATACTGGCGCAGATTATTACTGCCTTCGAGCTACTCTTCTTTTGCCTTAGTGACCGCTAAGGTTAGACCGCGATTTAGTGTACTGCCAGTTGTTGCAGGATAAACCTATCCTCCATCAGGAGTAAATCCCACCTAGTCCAATCGAGAAGCTGTTCGATCTAGAACTGTCAAATTGAACTACACTTCAACTTGCAGTGCCGCAGATTTTTGTAGGAGGCCCACTAACTCATCAATTCCTTTTTTAATCCGACGAGTCACGGTGACAGGGCTAACCCCAATGCGCTGGGCAACTTCTTGCCGCGACAGTTGGTGGACAAACACAGACTCAATCATTTCTCGGGTGCGATCTTCGAGTTGATCCAATGCTTGCTGGAGTTCCAACCGATCTTCTTGATTGGTTTGCATAATTTGACACCGAGCATCCATCAGCGTGTCACCTAACGTCATCATCGAATCGGACTGATGATGATGGCTAGATACTCGAGCATTCAAACTAAGGGGGACTCGGTTGGATGCCGCTAACTTTACAGCCCGCCATTCTTGCATAGACAGGTCCAATTCATCGGCAATTTCTTGATCGCTGGGGTGACGCCCCAGTTCCATCGTTAATGCCTGGCGAACTTTGGCACCATCCCGGCTCAACTGCTGCCAGCGACGGGGAATGCGAACCGTATTGGCGCGATCGCGTAAAAAGTGCAGAATTTCACCTCGAATATAAGGAACTGCAAAGGAGCTAAATGCATAGCCTTGGGTGGGATCGAACCGTTCAATGGCGGTAATCAGCCCCAGAAACCCACATTGTTCTAAATCCTCATAAGGCTCTGCACATTGATGAGCTAGACGGTGAGCTACCTTACGGACTAATCCCATGTTTAAACGGACCAAACGGTTTCGGAGCTGAACGGAAGGTTTCTGGCGATAGGAAACCAGCATCTCCATCGTTTGAGACTGTAAGGAAGTTTGATAAGCCATAGTTTAATCGTCCTGATGTCCTGTACCTGGAAATCATTATCGAGATACTCAGCTTGTAAAACCATCGTTAAAATACGGGACTTTATAAATAAAATTGGAAGACACCTCCGCATTTTTACGTAGGTAGACCCTCGGACAACCTGTTTACATTCGGTAATAATTCGGAAGATCTCAGTATTTACACGGAGAAATGATGATTCCTCGGAGGAATAACTCCGTAGATGCACAGTCCCCAGACTATCTGTAGCGTAAAAGGTCTAGGGCCTCACCTTCCTGAAGCATACCCAAAGTTCTGCGGTTGTTCACCTTATACAAAGGACACGAGATCGTTTAGGGTTACGGATAACCCTAAACTTGCTCATCCCTATTTTCTAGGGAGATAAGGCAAAATGGGAGATGGCAGACCTGTAGAGAGTTTGTTTAAAAGAGGAAGTCCGTGAGTAATACAAGTAATTTTCGTGACGCCATTCGTGAGGCCAAACAAAACGCCCTCGTTGGCCCTAATGTGATTCAAAACGCCCTGCCCTTTGTTGGCGGTGGTTTAGTCCTAACTGCTGTTGGGACCTGGGGCGGTTTAGGAGTAATCCAAACTAATCCTCGTCTGTTTATGACGACCTTTTGGGTTGCTTTTATTGCCGAGTTGGCCCTATTTTTCGTTGCCCGTGGAATTGCTGAAAAAGGCAATAATGGCTTGGCTCTACCCATGCTGGCCACCTATAGTTTACTCTCTGGATATACGTTGGCGGGCCTTGTAAGTTTAGCCCTGCGAACACCAGGCGTGGGACTGACTGGCATGGGAATCGCCGCCATGAGTTGCGGTCTGACCTTTATCATGGCTCGCTCCGTTGGCTCTAATCTCTCTGATGAAGATGGAATAGCGCTAACCAAAACAGTCCGTTTGGGAATCATTGCCCTATTGGTGGTAATGGTTGCTCAGATAGCCCTGACATTCTTTGGTGTTTATACTCCTCAACCCTTTGAGATTGCCATCTCTGGGTTAGGCGTACTGCTGTTTGTGGGTGCTGCTGTAGTTGATTTTTATGTTCTACCTCGTGCTTACCAGGATGAGCAATATTTGCCTGCTGCACTGTCCATGTATCTCACTTACGTGAACCTGTTTATCTTTATCCTGCGCCTTCTGATTGCGATTAATGGTCGTGACTAGCGTTTTCTGTGTAGCAATTCAATAACTTGACAAGGGGCCGGATCATGATCCAGCCCCTTGCAACATTTAGAGCCCCAGTAGAGTCTATATTCAGCAGGGAAAGAGAGGTTGACAGAAAAGGTTAACAGTATGTCCAGGTATCAGAGACTATTGGCGTTTGTGGGATGTGGCATTGGTATGAGTTTAATGGGCATGAAACCACACTCGCCTGAAGCGATCGCAACAACACCTGCACTATTGGCTCAATCTCCCTATAACTGCTTTACAAGAGAGGCCTGGAGTCCCGCTAAACAGGCTTGGTGTGACCACTTTGGGCCTGGTTCCAAACAAGATGAGGGGTCTGAACTCACCCAGACCGGAAATTTGGATAGCCAGGGTGATCGCAACCGCTATACGCCTATTGCCCTCGACACTTTACCAGAGGATGCCTCTCGAACTGGGGCTGATCCTAAATCAGTTGCCTTATCCGTTGTAGATCTCCCGGCAGCAGAAGGTAACTCCCAAAAGCGAACCTCCGTCTCGATTAAGCAAGGCCAGTCAGCCGTTGTCATGCTATCTCAAGTCGGCTTAGGAGATGATTCCGTACAAGGTATTCGATACCGACTCGAATTTGAACCCAAGGGCACAGTTGATACTGAAGAGCAGTGGCAACTGGTTTGGGTGGGACGACAGCAGCTTTGTTGGCCGGGACGGGGGCCTGAAGAATGGACCAATCAGTCTTGTCTTTAACTTAAACTTAGGGATTGTAAGAACGATCCAGTTCTGCGTCTGCCCAAGAAGCAGGATCTTCTAAGGGCTCCAAGTGGGTAATAACATGAGTGCCCGGTAATGCGGCCATAATTGACTGCTCCAACGTATCGCACAATGCATGGCCTTTTTGCACGGTCCAATCACCCGGAACCAGAACGTGAAAGGAGACAAAATTACGCGCTCCAGCCACACGGGTGCGTAGGGCATGAAACTGAATTCCCTGGGTTTGGTAGGCCGTTAGCGTGGCCCGAATAACAGCCTGGTCGGACTCGGGCAAGGCACTATCCATCAGTCCTGCCATGGTTTCTCGGATGAGCTTAATGGACACCCAAGCAATATGGACAGCGACAAGCAAAGCCATGATGGGATCAAGAATCAGCCAACCCGTCAGCTTAACAATGACCAGACCTGCAACGATACCGATGGATGTCCACACGTCTGTTAACAGGTGGTGGGCATCAGCACGAAGGGTAATGGAACGGAACCGTTTCCCTGCTCGCAGCAAAGTCCAAGCGACTCCGCCATTGACAAGCGATGCAACGATGGACAAGCCCAAGCCTAGTTCTAACTCTGCAAGGGGTTGAGGGTGTAATAGGCGGGGAATTGCAGTAATACCAATGCTGATGGCTGCAACCAGAATTAGGAATCCCTCCAGGCCACTAGAGAAATACTCAGCTTTGGAATGGCCAAAGGTATGCTCCTGATCAGGGGGTTGAGCTGCTACAGTTAAAGCCCAGAAAGCCGCTAAGGCTGCAATCAGATTCACACTGGATTCGGCTACGTCTGAAAATAACCCAACAGACGAGGTAAGCTGATAGGCACCAAACTTCAGTCCCATCGTGATCAGGGCAGCGGCAATCGATAACAGAATATAGCGTCGGGCAGCCTGACTACTCATGGCGTTCTCTGCACCTTAGCCCTTATACCAGAGGGCTTCAATTTTATGGGCCATGTCCACGGCCACAGTCAAATCATCTGATGATAACAACATTGTCGCATGTCCTAACTTGCGTCCGGGGCGAGCTTCTGCCTTGCCATACCAATGGACGTAAGTCTGAGGAAGCGCAGCGATGGCTTGTCTTTTATGTAAATAATTATCGCTAGCCGTTTCAAACCCCAAGAGATTCACCATCACCGCCGCAGGAGAAGTGAGGTGAGTTGGGCCTAACGGCTGACCACTAATCGCTCGTAAGTGCTGCTCAAATTGTGACGTGGCGCAAGCCTCAATGGTGAGATGGCCCGAATTATGGGTACGGGGGGCAATTTCATTCACCCAAACTTGGTCGTCAGCCGTTTGGAATAATTCGATCCCTACAATGCCAACAATATCTAGACGGTCTAATATCTGGGCAGCAATGTGATCAATTGGTTTCTGGGAGGTGGGCGGCAGTTGAATCGGGGCAATAGCCCAATGGCAAACTTGATCGGGCTGATAGGTTTCAATAATGGGAAAAAGCGAGATCTCTCCAGTGATAGAGCGAGCTGCCATGACTGCTAGTTCTCGCTCGAAGGGGACGTAAGCTTCCACCATTAGGACGGAAGGATCTTGTTCAGCGCTTTGCCAGCATTGTTCTAGATCATCAAGAGTTTGACAAATAAAGGTACCTTGGCCGTCATACCCATGTCGTCGGGCCTTGACAACAATAGGAAAGTCGAATTGTGGGGGGAGCTTGCTGGATTCTAGCGGGGCAAATTGAGGGACGGGCAACCCCAAAGAGGCCAGAAAGGTACGCTGCTCATACTTATCCAGTAAGGGCGCTAAACTCTCTAGGCTAGGACGAAAACAAACCCCCTCTGCGGCTAATTTTCCCAATGCTTGTAAGTCAACAAACTCATTCTCGAAAGTGATGACTTGGCAATGCTGAGCTAAGTGAGCGGTAGCTGCAGCATCGGTAATCGGTGCCAGAACTACCTGCTTTTTAAAATCTGTAATATCTTGCAGAGCTGAATCAGAGGCGTTGGGTGTTTGAAAAATCAGGTTGAGCCCTAAAGATGGGGCAGCCTCTGCCAGCATCCACGCTAGCTGACCGCCGCCAAGGACGCCAATTGTATGAATGGGAATTTGGGGTGTAGCAGACACGGCAGAAGTTGCGATCGCAAAATCAGACATAAGACAGATTATTCTGAAAACGCAGGTTCGGGTTGAGTTTCAGGGGGCGACTCCGCTTCAGACGCGACGTCACCAGACACGCGTTCGGTATTGCCCATAGAAACCCACCCCTCAACCGATTCACCTTCAAGATCAGCCTTAATCTTCTGCCATTTTTGATCTGGCGATGCTTCAATCACAGTGACGGGTTCTTCGTATTCTAAAACTTTAATCACCTCCGAATCCGACGCTCTTTCTTTTCTCAGAAATAAACCGTCAGGATAAATGACTACCGCAGGATAAGGTTTCGGTTTAGCAGGTTTTGTCTCAGGTTTGGCATCATTGGCAAATTTAGGTCGTTCAGGAATTTGAGAAAAACGATTGAGATACAAGTATCCAGCACCGACAACGGCTCCCCCAATAATTGCCAAACCCAAAATGACACCAATGACGATTTGAGCGATCTGAGACGGTTTCATACAGGCATCAAGAGGACAAAGTTAGTCAAATTCTAAGGACAGAGAGCAATTTGTGTTTGTTCAGATAAGAATTAAGTTGCAGCACACCCATCTCACTCATATTAGTCCGGTTGTTGGAGTTGCCGTTGAATGCGCAAGCTTAGTGTACTATGCTTGGATGCCAATCTTGCTTTCCCAGATGCAGCCCAATCTTGCAGAAATTCTACTTGTTCTTGGGCTGTCCGGGCTAAAGGAATAATTTGACTCGCGGCTTCTAAGATATCATCTGTTGTAAAATCTCGATTTTGACTAAACCCCAAATGCATTGCTTCAATAATGCTTTGCTCAAGTTCTGCCCCAGAAAAGTCTGGCGTTTCGTAGGCTAAGCGCTGCAAATCATAATGGTTGAGGTTATGCGGACGCAGGCGCGAGAGATGAACCGAAAAAATTGCTTCCCGTTCTTCTTTAGTAGGCAATCCCACAAAAAAGATCTCATCAAACCGCCCTTTTCTCAGCATCTCTGGTGGGAGCGATTGGATATTATTGGCTGTCGCAACGACGAAGACAGGAGAAGTTTTTTCAGCCAACCAGGTAATAAAGGTGCCAAATACCCGACTGGTGGTACCCGAGTCCCCTCGGCCATCAATGCCTGCAAAGGCTTTATCAATTTCATCGATCCAAAGGATACAGGGGGCTAATGCCTCTGAAAGTTGAATCATTTGCCGTGTTCGAGATTCAGACTCCCCGACCAGACCAGCAAATAGACGCCCGACATCCAGCCGTAACAGGGGCAGGTGCCAATGGTGAGCAATGGCCTTTGCAGTCAAGGATTTGCCCGTCCCTTGGATGCCAACGAGTAATAGCCCCCGAGGATGAGGTAAGCCGTACTGCCGAGCTTTTTCAGAGAATGCTCCTCCCCGTCGCAGCAGCCAATCCTTGAGATTATCGAGTCCCCCAATATCAGAAATGTTTTCCCGAGCGGGATAAAAATCCAGAATCTGGGTCTGACGAATCGTTTGTCGTTTTTCTTCCAAAATCAGTTCAACATCTTCAGCACTCAGTTGGCCATGGGTTGCGATCGCACGCGACAATACCCGCCGAATCCGATCCATCGTCAGCCCCTGGCATGAACGTGCCAAGTCATCCAAATCCTTACCTGTTAAGGGATGAGAGGTGGCAGCCAGCAGGCGTTCAACTTCAGAGCGAATATCCCCTAAATCTGGCAAGGGAAAATCAATCACATGGATCACCTCGCTTAAGTCACTAGGAATCGCAACCTCACTGGCCAGAAGAACAATGTTCTTAGGCTGTGATTTTAACAGTCGAGCTAAATTGCGGAGCTTCCGCGAAATCGCCACATCCTCTAGAAATCGATTAAAATCTCGAAGGATGAAAATAGCAGGTGCAGTGGGAGGCAATTGCTCAATCAGTTCTAAAGCTTGTAAGGGGTTGCGCTGACCAAACCCCGCATCCGTCGGGTTACCTTGATACCCATCCACAAAGTCCCAAATGTAGACGGCTTTGTTTCCCTGACATTTTGCTGATTCGGCAATCACAGCCTCTATCCGCTCTTCTTCCTGAGTAGGAATGTAAATCAATGGATATCGGGCTCTTAGCAGTAACTCGAACTCATGGCTAAAACTCATGGGACTCACCCTGAAATAGTGGATATCTTAAACACCAAGCAGTAATGGCCACGACCACCCTCAACAACCTGGGAAAAGATCCTGCTTGCCAATTTTACCTGGGCACTGATATGGATCGCATCACGCTGTGATATGGATAACTGGTATCTTTCTCTGGGTAAACTGAGTTTACAACCTTATCCATAGGAGATCTTTGAATATCGACCCAGGCTGGCCCAATAGGGGAAATGGATATGAGGTAAGCAATCATTGGGGGGAATCGCATGTCCATTATCCAATCTACGGATTTAGAAGCACGAGGACTACTGAACGATCAATCTTCTGCGTTGCAGATCCAGGGTAAATGGTTTAAACCCGGCCCTGCTTTTACGAAATCCTTACTGCAAACGGCCTTAGAATTTTGTGAGGATGCCCGCGTTCATGGGCGGCAATATTTGCTGATTGAATTTCCTACCTATTTCATGGCTTGGCGGCGTATTCGACCTGAAACATCCCCACATTCGCCCCCATCTGCGAATAAAACCCCCTCCGGCCCGCCAGGTCCTACTCATGTGATGCCAACCCCTTCCCGACCTAAGTCATCAAGGCAGACGGCCCAGCCCCACACCCCCGGAGTAGATCCGCCAGATCTATCTACAAAAGCAACTCTCACTAGTGTGAATCGGGTGTTTATCGATCGGTGTAAGGCAGAACTAGCGCTCCATATTGGGCCGATGGCCGAATTTCTGACGGAACAAACCTTAAAACAGTCTCCTCAACTCACTCCTCACCAACTGATTGAGGCCCTTTCCCTGCACATATCTGACGCTAACGCTGCACTAGTTTTTCGGCAAGCATTGAAGTTATCTTATTAGCCTTCAATGACCCATAAATATTTTCATTTGCTGGTATCAATATTCTGAAGAAATATTGTTAATCATGAACAGAACCTTTCCTGTGTTTTTGATCATGATGAATTTGCAAGCGCTTGATGATTAGGGAAGATGTAGCTTTTCGTAAAATAAGTTTACAATCACCTAATGGCCGTTTATACTCAACATTAAATCAACTCTTGATATCAGAGTGGTTTAAGGGGGATTTTGCTTGCTATCACTTCAGCAGGAGGATTCTCTTGAAAATTATTCAAGTTCAAGATCTGCAAGCTCAAGACATACAAAGTATTAGCGACTATCAACTGCTATTTCATGGGCAATTATTCCGCTTGGGGCCCAAAATCTCAAAAAAATTAGAGAAAGCAGTCTTGGAATATTGCCAAATTTGCTGTAAATCTGGACAAGTCTGCCTTGTTCAAGACGATGGCTCACATTGGATTGTTTGGAAACGAGTCAAACAATCCGTCAATAGGACAACCACCGCCCAACTCCTGCCTTCGCGCCCCTCTCTCCCTGCCCAACAGCAATCTCTATCTCCTCAATTTATTGATCGATGTAAACAAGAGCTAGTGAACTGTATTGGCCCTATTGCTGATTTGGTTTTCGAGCAGGCATTGTCTGAGCTTGGCACAAATAACTTAGAACCGCAGGAATTTATTGCTGCCTTGAGCCAACACATTCCGTCTTCCTCATTGGCCTCTAGATTCCATGATCATTGTCAACAGGCTACGGATTCAGAGGTCATGGCTTCTAGAATTCGATCCATGAAGCAATCTGCAAAAGCAAGACATTATTTTAGCCATAGTAAGAGGGTTCATTCCCCAGTTTCCATTTAATATTGCAACCAATGCTGGGTTTTTGCTCTCTATCAATGGGTTGGTCTGCCAGGACAGCATCTAAAGCAGCCCTTAAATCTTCCCCAGTTACCATAAGGTTATTGCTCGGACGGCTATCATCCAGCTGTCCCCGGTAAACTAGTTTGCGATCTACATCAAAAACAAAGAAATCTGGCGTACAGGCTGCAGTATATTGTTTGGCGACTTCTTGGGTTTCATCAAAACAGATAGGGAAATTGAAGCCTAGGCTGGTTGCCATTGCCAATAAGTGTTCTGGATCATCCAAAGGATAACTCTGGATGTCATTAGAACTGATCGCAACTATACTGGCTGCAGCAGATGAATAATCATGGCCAATCTTGGCAAGTTCTGATTGGACATGCTTGACAAACGGACAATGCTGACAAATAAACATCACCAGTAAGACTTTGGAGTGGGCAAACGTATCCAAGGAAATGGTTTGCCCACTCACAACATCAGGGAGTTGGAAATGAGGGGCAGGTGTCCCTAAGTCCAACATGGTAGAAGCGGTTAGCACCATAAAGTCTCGCCTTGAATAACTCGCACATTTACTTTATTCTGCCGTGGTCAAGCTGAGTTCACCAGGCTGTTTTTCTTAACCTCCTGACTTTGAGGGATTGATGTCTCATAAGGCTAAGTAACTTATATCCCTGCCACCGTTAAGGACAAAAGAATTGGTGAAAGAAATGAAGAAAAATCTTTAAACAAGATATCTATGTCATCTTGTTGGCAGAGCCAAAGCACAGAACGCTGAGGTGGGTTCTAATAAATCGCAAAATGACGTGCTAGTACATGAGAAATTGGCAAAAAACTGAGAATACGGCCTTTGACCTCATTGTGATTGGAGGAGGGAGTAACGGAGCAGGGGTTGCCCGAGATGCAGCCCTTCGGGGACTCAAAACACTACTTATTGACAAAGATGATTTTGGCAGTGGGACAACGGGATGGTCTAGCCGTCTCATCCATGGTGGTTTGAGGTATCTGGAGTACTTTGAGTTTAATTTAGTTCGGGAATCGTTGCGGGAGCGCGAAGTGTTATTGCGGGTAGCTCCCCATTTAGTCCAACCACTACAGATGTCTATTCCGGTATATGCCAGCGGATCACGCAACTTCTGGGAAATTCAAGCGGGAATGCTGCTGTATGATGTCCTCAGCTTTGATAAATCATTGCCGAATCATCGGATTCTGCCCCTGCAGAAATGCCTACAACTGTTTCGCCACCTGAATCCTGTGGGGCTGGAAGGGGTCGCCCAGTATTTTGATGCTCAAGTGGTCCATGCCGAGCGCTTATGTTTAGAGTTGGTGCTATCGGCACAAGATGCTGGGGCTTCAGCATTGAACTATGTCAAAGTTTCTCAACTCCATCTTCAGGGTGACCGAGTAACGGCAATTACTTGTGATGATCTGCTCTCTGGGACAACGCATACCCTGCAATTATCACCTCAGACCGTGGTGATTAATACGGCAGGTCCCTGGGTGGATCAGGTCTTGCAAGGGGTACAGTCCGACAACCGGAAGCAAAGCCGTAAAATCGGTGGTACGAAAGGGAGCCACATTATTGTGGATCCGTTCCCAGGTGCACCCGATGCTGCCCTATACGTGGAAGCAGCAGTCGATAACCGTCCATTTTTCATTCTGCCCTGGGCCAATCAGTATTTAATTGGCACCACGGATATCCGTTACAGTGGCGATTTAGATCGGGTCAAAGCAGAAGACACCGAAATTGATTATTTACTCAGTGAAACGAATCGGGTCATTCCCTGTGCCCAACTCTCTCGGAAAGACATTCGCTTTACCTATGCGGGGGTACGCCCCCTGCCCTATAGCGAAGAGAAAAAGACCAGCAGTATTACCCGCAGTCATGTGCTTTATGACCATACCCAAGAAGGAATTAGTAATCTGATTTCTTTGATTGGCGGTAAACTTACCACCTATCGGCAGGTGGCTGAAGAGATGGTTGATGCGGTGCTGAAAAAGCAAGGTCGAGCCTCTGTTCCTTGTATAACCAAGCAAGAGCTGTTTCCAGGTGCGATCGCACTTAACAATACCTTAATTGAAACCATGGTCGGCAAATACCAGGCCCTCGTCAGTCGAGAAGCGATCTTTCACCTGTTCTCCATTTATGGGGGCTATGCCGTCAAGGTGTTAGCCTTAGTCGATCAAAACCCTGAGCTGGCAGAACCCATTGTGCCATCGTTGCTGGATATCAAGGCTCAAGTGGTCTATGCTGTGCAAGCAGAGCAAGCCTATACCCTCGTCGATATTTGCGTGCGACGGACAATTCTGGCGATGCAAACCAATTATGGTTTTGATGTTCTCCTGGCAGTGACAGCGATTTTGAAACAATATTGCGATTGGAGCGATACGGACTGCGATCACCAAATTCAGGACTATCATCGCTATATCGAAGACAATAGTCTGCCTGATTTTGTCATGGCTCAAGTCGCATCCTAGCTCGTTCTCCATCGCTAATTCAGTTGATGTTCTTTCCCCTCAGTATCTCGCGCTCATGTCCAAAACAGCCATCACTATCTTGGGAGCAGGGGTTTGGGGGGCAGCTTTAGCAAGCTTAGCCCAAGCCAAACACCATGAGGTGACGGTTTGGTCGCGCCGTGGACCATTAACGCTGGCTGAGAGCCTCGGCCAAGCCCAGGTCATCATTATTGCCATCTCCATGAAAGGCATCCCCTCCATCGCTGCTCAACTCCTGCAGATTGGGATTCCCCACTCGGCTATTCTAGTCAGTGCCACCAAAGGCTTAGATCCAGACACTCTCCGTACTCCCTCTCAAATTTGGCAGGACACGTTCCCGGATCACCCTGTCGTGGTCCTCTCAGGCCCCAATTTGTCCAAGGAGATCGAGCAGGGTCTGCCTGCAGCAACCGTTGTCGCTAGCTCGAATCAAGCTGCTGTAGAAACGGTGCAACAGCTTTTTTCTTCGGATTGTTTTCGGGTCTATACTAATCCTGACCAAATTGGCACGGAATTGGGTGGGACACTCAAGAATGTGATTGCGATCGCAGTCGGGGTTTGCGAGGGCCTAAAGTTAGGAACCAATGCCCGTGCAGCTCTCATTACCCGAGCGTTACCTGAAATGATTCGAGTCGGTAGCCATTTGGGAGGACAGGCAGAAACCTTTTTTGGGCTATCTGGTCTGGGTGATTTATTAGCTACCTGTACCAGTCCTCTGAGCCGCAACTATCAAGTGGGGTATCAGCTCGCCCAAGGCAAACCCCTACCTGAGATTTTGGCTCAACTCCAAGGCACGGCAGAAGGAGTGAACACCACCCATGTATTGGTTGACCTCGCTAATCGTGAGGGGATTCCTATCCCTATCGCCCGACAGGTTCATCGATTGTTGAAAGGGCGAATTACGCCTCAAGAAGCTGTAGAAGCTCTTATGGAACGAGAATTGAAACCTGAATCGTGTGATCTACTGTAAACAAGAATCTCAAAGTGCTACCTTGTTAAACTCAAAGATTTAACTTATTTGAATTGCTGATCAAGTTTTCATGCTTTTCAGGAGAACGTTGTTCGTTTTCTACTTCACTTAGCTCGAAAGACCTCTAAATGGGGATTAATCTGAGATTTAATGTAATCAATGACCGAAGAATCCAAATGGAACCACTCTCCTCTAATGCAAGAATTCTTGAACTTCTTATGTAAGCCTTCTTCCAATTCCATGGCACATCGAGAACTTTCGGCCTTGATTACTCCCAGTAGCCTTAAATCTGAAGGACTACTCGTTTGAAGTGTAGCTAAGCGCCTTTGCACATTTTTTGCACAACCGATTTTGATTGCCATGCTGTCCTCATGATGGATGAAGTAAACATATGCAGGTTCATTAGCCGAAACCTTATTCAAATCGACAGTTCTTTTTCCAGGAGTAATAACTTTAGCGTCAGGATTAGCCCATGATCTCACGAAATGTAGTACTGCTTCTATAGTCAGCTTCTTCTGAGCAAGAAGTAGCATTGTCTCATTATGGCTATGAACAGTGAAACGGCGTTTATTACGACCACCAAAACTACGAGGATTATCTGCATAAGCCATAAACTCTAACCCATTAGGTCCCGTAAATTTAGTCCGCCCTCCATAACCCATGGTTTTATATTCAGGAGTGATACTTATACGTTTGACAACATCTTTATCAATTTCTATCCATCCCATTCCTTTTTGAGGATTATCAGGAACTAGTGGTGTAAAGAATACGCTTTTCATTTTTTTATATTTTTAATTGTTGATATGGCTTTATTATCTTCTTGAGGAATTTAGCCAACACTCATCAAAGACATAAAGTCTTTAGGAAGGTCCTGTGTTGGTTGTCTGTGCAACATACGAAGATAGTGGTTCTCTTTTTATTTTGCCCTCACAAATTTATAGTCTGATACGAGAACACTAATTTCCTAGCTCTGAGCCGAGTTGGCTGGGCAGATCGCTCTGGCTAGTGGAAGACAGCTAGACTGAAGAAGAAACGTTTTTGGGAGATCTTGTTCAGTCATCGCATTGAGCTGAGTTTTCATCCGCCGTATCAATCAAACTATGCAAATCTACCTAGATTACAGTGCAACCACTCCTTGTCATCCAGATGTGATTACTGCTATGAGCAGAATCTGGCAAGAACAATGGGGTAATCCTTCTAGTTTGCATGAATGGGGGCAACGGGCAGCAACTGTTTTAGAGCAGGCCCGCATGCAGGTTGCAGACTTGATTCACGCTCCAGCGGAATCCATCATTTTTACCTCTGGCGGAACGGAAGCCAATAATTTAGCGTTGATGGGCGTTGCTAGAACCTTTGCCCAGCCTCAACATTTGATTATCTCTAGCATTGAGCATTCTGCGATTACTGAACCTGCTCGACTATTAGAGCAACAAGGGTGGCAGGTCACTCGTTTGCCTGTAGACTCGCAAGGTCACGTTTCTCCAATCGCACTAGAGAACTCACTCCGAAATAATACTGTCTTGGTCTCTGTAATTTATGGACAGAGCGAAGTCGGGACCCTACAGTCAATCCAATCCTTGGGCCCAATCGTTCAAGATCGGGGGATACTCTTTCATACTGATGCGGTACAAGTGGCTGGTCGACTCCCCATCGATGTACAAACCTTGCCCGTAGATTTGCTCTCCCTGTCGAGTCATAAACTCTACGGTCCCCAAGGAGCGGGAGCCTTATATGTGCGTCCGGGTACTGCTCTGATTCCCCTATTGTTAGGGGGAGGACAAGAACAAGGACTGCGATCCGGTACGCCTGCCGTGCCGATTATTGCTGGGTTCGGTCTGGCTGCAGAGATTGCGGCTGCGGAAATGGGATCAGAGTATTTGCGGCTGATACAGATGCGCGATCGCATGTTTTCCCAACTCAGGGACTCTCCTTACCTCCTGCCCACAGGAGATCTGGACCAACGCTTACCCCATCACCTCAGCTTCTGCTTACACCCTGATGTTCCTGCTGAAGTAACGGGTAAAACCTTGGTTCGACAAATGAATTTGGCAGGCATTGCCATCAGTGCGGGTTCAGCTTGTCATAGTGGCAAGCTGGAACCCAGCCGCGTTTTAAAGGCCATGGGATATTCTAATCAACAAGCCCTGTCAGGTATCCGCCTGACCTTAGGAAGGTATACCACTCCAGCAGATATCGACTGGACGATGACGGTCCTGACGCAAATTTTGCACCGACTCATCCCCCAATCAGCCGCTATTGCCTAATCAAGTCAATTCATTAGGGAGATACGTTGACGGGCCGACCTGATTGCATCAGCTGCATCGCATTCAGTTGAGCATGGGCCAAGAACCCTAAACTCACCATTGCGCTGATGTACAGGCCAATGGCAAAGCTTGTCTTGGAACAGAGCCGGGAAGTGAAGGAACTCATAATTATTCTGAGGGAACCCAGGAGCGATGATTCGAATTTCTTCCTCAAGAATGCCAAGACCTGGCCTGCTTTTGAACCCTTTGCGATGAATCGTTATAAAAATAGCACCTTGTTGTAAACAAAGATAAAGGTTAACTGCATCTCTGGATCGCTGAGTGATAGTGACAACGATCAGCGTCTAGATCGGGCCTGGATTGAACAGTTTGAATTGTCTGAATATAAGCTGCTGGTAAGCCCAGATTCATAGCTCCTTGGACCACATAAGCCTTGTACCAATGAAACGGGCTCAACCTATTATCTTTCAGCAGGGCCAAGTAGGTAAAGGCATTGAGACTACTGTGAGGAGTCACAATGTTGAGATATTGGCGTTCATAGCCGACCCCGAGACTTTCGATCCGATCCAACAGAGGGATCTCGGATGCATCTAGCTGAAACACCGCTCCCCAAACGAGATCTTCAGGTCGTCCAGTCGGTTCGATATTACCTTTGCCAGAGCGATCTAAACCGACCTTATTGAATAGAAGTTGATACCCCTGAAGTTTGCCAAGACTGATGAAGTGAGCTGAAGGTACGCGCATTTGCAATCGCGATTGATATAAATTTGAGCCGTAGGCAAAATAGTAGTCCTGTTTTGACCGAGCCATCAATTTGAAGACCCCATTTGCCCTTGAGTTTGATCTGCCAAAGATCGGCCAGTCGTTCGATGATCACGATAAACTTGCTTATCTTGATACATAGCTTGATCGGCACAATTCAAGAGTTCTTGTAATGTACTGCCGTCCTGCGGATGGCAGGCAACCCCAACACTAGCCGTAATTTGGAAGGAGTGGGTTTCAAGGTCTATCGTCTGTCGAAGTCGAAGTGAGAGTCGTTCACGGGTGTTGTTGGCAGCATTTTGATTGGCCTTGAAGAGTAAGGCGACAAATTCATCCCCACCAATACGGGCAACAATGTCTCCCTGGCGGACACAGGTCTTCAAGCATTTAGCGACGTGAATCAGAACGGTATCACCGATCTGATGGCCATAGGTATCATTAATGGGCTTAAAGTCGTTCAGATCTACGTATAGCAGAGCAACCGGCCAAAGTTCTTTACCAGCTGTACTGAGGGCCAGTTTGCCCGTAATTTCCAATTGTCGACGATTACAGAGTCCAGTCAGACTATCAACGTAGGCGAAATGCTGTAGTTTTGCCTGTTTTTTGCGCTCAATCGTGACATCACGAATTATGACCACGGATCCTACAGGGCGATGACCAGGACTATGCAGGGCTCGAATTTTAACTTCCTTTAATAGGGTTTGGGAATGGTGAAACAATTTGATGGTTTCTGTGACTTCTTGGGTTAGGGGCGTGGAGAGTAGATGCTGATAAGCGGGGAAACCAATGTGAAAGGGTTTACCCAGAATTTTGGCATGCAGACTTTCTCGTTTAGCACTGGGATTCAAGTCGACAATGTGATTTTTGGGATCTAGGAAGATGACGGCATCTTCAGTGTTCAAAAATACAGTGCGGTAGGAGATGGGCGAGACTTTAAATAGTTTGCCGCGAAATAGCCCCACAACTATGATCAAACTACTCAGTGCAAAGCTAATGGGCGTTAGATCTAATCCGTAAAGATGTACGCTTGCCAACAGATACAAAATACTGAAGAAGAAAGGAATGATAGTGGCTGATAGGAGCACCAGGATCTGTTGTCGGTAGATCTGGGAACTTGAGAAATATGCATAGAGGAGTACGCCAACGCCCCCTAACAATAGCAGATACATATAAGGCATCATCACGTAGCTAAACCACCAGCCATGTTGAATCATGAGCTGTGGGGCTGGTGTTCTGGCTAGCTCAACGGTATCCCAAATGAGACCATGCCAAGGATCGGTAAAGGCAAAAATCATGCTGAGTGTAGGCACAACCATCAGCAGTCTCATTTTCTGGTGGTTGAGACGCGAGTCGTTATGGGTGTATTGCAGGGTAAAGACTAGCCAATAGACAGCGAAAAAAGGAATGCCAAAGTATTGCAGCTTACCGAAAACGATGCGGGGGGTGGCTTCAGTGCTGAGATATTCTAGGACCGCAAAAAAACACCAGATAAAAATACTAAAAATATATCCAAAAAAGGATTTTGCCCCAGTAACGGAACGCTGTTGCCATACATAGATAGCGATACTGCCTGTAGCAAAAGCTGCGATCGCAGGTAGAAGTGCTAGGAGGTAGTAAGTCAGCATGGTCCGTCGTGAATTAGCACCATCGTAGCCTATTCCGTATACCCTGCCAGTGATTGGGGTCAACTATCCACGAACAGACTGTTGATTCTATCGGACTAGACCTGACGATTCATCAAAGAAGGATCAATTCAGCAGAGAAGGTTTGATGAGCTTGCAGAAAGATAGCCAAATTGTGTTAGCCTAAATTGTGCCGAATATCCAGCTACACGCGGGTGTAGTTTAGTGGTAAAACCTTAGCCTTCCAAGCTAATGATGGGGGTTCGATTCCCCCCACCCGCTTTGCCGCTTGTTGTACATTGCAAAGCTATTTGTCCGTTTTGCACGAATAATGTCCAAAACAGAAGGGCAAGATAAATGATTCTGAGATAATCCAGCTATGCCCCTATACAAAGAAGAAGGCTTTATCCCCTACTCCAAGGGGCTTTTTAGCTTATCAAGCTTGTAAAAAGTTGGCACTGATTAGATACAAAACTGCTGCAACACTTACTTTGTGTAAATAAAACATCACGATTTAGCTCGTTTTGCAGAATTAGTGTCCAATAATGATGCTTGGCTTTCGTGTCATAGAAATGTAAAAAGATTTTGTGTCCCGAAAAGCTTATAATTCTTTCTGGATAATCGTTACAGCCTCTAGAACTATCCTGCTGAGAAATTATCCCTTGTCCGATTTGACTCATAAATCGAGCAACTTGATGCAATATTCAGAGGGAAGGAAAAACTATAGACCAACAAAATATTGCTATATTCATTTGCTAACAATGGTTATAGGCGTATTTAGGTGTTTATCTGTTTCGTTAATTTATTGCGCGAACGCCAAGTGATGCCAGCCAACATCATATTGCTGGTAGTTCACTAAGAACTACTGTTGGAAGGCTAAGGTTTCTTTCAGCGCTCTAGACTCCCAGTTCTATCTCATTATTTTCCAGAGTTGGCTTAATGACTAATCTATCGCTTCAACGTCTGTAGAAACCTGTGAAGAAAATATGCTCTGGATTTATCAACCCAAAACACCCTCTAACAGACTTTGCAACGCGACTGCCCAGAGCATGGGCGTAGTGAATATATTCTTTCAGCCCCAAACACCCTTTAACAGACTTTGCAACTAACCTAGATTAGAATCAAGACATCACCTGAACTTCAAAGCACAATCCGTGGATTCCCATCAATGGGACAAAATCGATGAAGCTATACATTTTGGAGGTTAGCCCCAACAATCTGTATCTGCTGCTCATCAATACTCCTAAGAGTTGCGAGAAACCTCTTGAGTGTTTGGTGATTAAACAGACTTAAGAGAGTCTAGTGCTCCCCTACGCTTAGGTGCAATATACACCCTCCTGCAGAGGCAATTCAGTAGCTGCCTCGACATGTATGCCTGTATCCTTAAGATAGGCTTTGATACCAATCTCAAAAACATTGCTTTTGGCAACAGGTGCGGCCATGTTACCCCGTTCAGAATAATCTGAACAAAAGCGGACAACTACCACGGCTGGAAAGTAATTAAACTGGCCTGTACTTATCACGGTATTCAGCTTTACAGCATACTACCCGCGCGCTATTAAATTCATACTACTTTCTCTTGGTAGAGAAAGAATGGACTCTTCGCAAATCTTCAGGGACCTGGAGCTAGGAACTGATGATGGGCACAAGCAATATCTACGGATTGTTCGAGGGAGGCAGCCACGTCATAGATTTGCAGAATGTTCACCTTCAATTCTCGTCTCTCAGCACAGTCTGAAATGCACTTGATCAAACGGCTGTAACTCCAGTGTGGACACCTCAGACGAATAGATTGTGTATACTTTTTCTGAAGTTGTTTATTGGCCGGGAACTTCAGCCTAGCCAGGGTCTGAAGACTTGCTTCAATATTGTCTTTGATTCCTTTGGGGGATGGGAGAATTATTTCACCTACATGATATGTTTGAGCCCACTGAATCAAGCGTTTAGCGATTAACCTGTCGCAATATGTTCCTAGATTCTCAAGTTTCTTCGATTGGCGTAATTTGCCCTTGGAATACTCTTTTTCTCGAATTTTTCGCCATTGAATTCTTTGGCGATGTACGCGCTCTATCAAATCAGAGAATTGGCTTTCTCTACATGGGTTGAGCTTCTCCCGAAAGCCTTCCCATTGAAGTAGCTGTGGGGCTGTGATGGTTGCAAGCAAATGACGAGTCTGTTTGTTAACAATGGAAGCTTGCAGCGGAAGCTCACGACTTAAACTCACTCCCAAGGTTAACTCAGGGTTTCCAATATAGGGAGAAGTATGAGGTCTGTTGAGAGAAGAATACTGGAGACGGTGAAGTGATGACTGATTTCTTTTCTGGCAAGTTCTCTGATTTTTTTTGAGGGTCTCTGGCGATTTATCTAAGAACGGTTGCAGCTTTCTTTTTGTGGCTTCGATTTTCTCCGCGCAGACCTTAGCAGTTCCCTCTTGAGAGAGCAATTGCTCGTCAATATTGCACTGTAAATGCAGATGATGAATTACCCACGGTTTTTTGCTCTTATACTTGTGGCTTGGACGCCACAATACCTGTCCTGCTCTGAGCGGAAATAGTCCCCAAGGTGGGGGACAGACATTAGGAGTCTTTTTACCCTCATTTATTTGTCTGTGGAAGTAGTTTCCTTCTTCTTGAAAACGGCGAAAAATGTAGAGTTGTCTCCGGCTGCATTTGATTTGAAACACGCAATCTGCGAATCCTGAGAACGATACTCCTAAAACGCTCTGACTCTGTATATCGGTTGGAGCATCATTAGTATTAAAATCGCGAGTTGAGACAACATCAATAGTTGACCAATAGAATTTACCAGAACTCTCAATAACCAAGGGATAATGCAATGCATTGAAGTTGGGTAATTGAATTTGCTGTTTCCAGGATTGCAATTCTACGACAAGTCTCTGAGGATCATTCGATAACTTGGGCAAGGCAAGAGCTTGAGTAAGGTGCTCCAGATACCTGCTCCCCAGTGGGTCTCGCCCCTTGGGTAATTGTTGATTTATCTTGGCATCTAACCGCTCAATCTCTATTTCTTTTTTGGTAAAACGCTTTTTCAGCGAATTCTTGACAAACGGCTCCTCTGGAATTTTTAGATTGTTGAGCAGAAGATAGGCAATGGCTAGCAAATCGACTCTCTCAGTTTGTTTTTCTGCTGATTGCATTAGCAGTTGAAGCCAGGCCGATTTCTTCTTAGTCTTCTTGAGATCGTGAATTTCGCAATAGGACAACCACTGAGCAGCCTGGCCACAGATCTCCTCATGAGAAGGGTCATTGGGTTCATTGTCTAAGACTCGCCGAACAATCGAGAGCCATCGTTTCTTCTGTTGCAGTCGGTAGAAACTTTTTTGGTGAATCGCGAACCAAGATTTATAGATCCGCGAAACAACAAGCTTTGCTGACACATAGAAAAGCTTAGGCAAGTCAGCATACTCCTTTTCTGACTTGAGAAAGCCAAGAAACTCTTTGTCGATAATGATTTGTGGAATATTTCCCTTAGCTAACCACTGGGGAAAGCGAGAATCATCTGCAACTTTTTCTAGGACCGCATTCACCAGAAGTGTATATTTCTCCGTCCAGTGCCAAAATTTCTCCAGTGTTTCTGATGGGGCATCGAGTACACACTCAACGGTTTTCATTACCATGGCTCTACTCACCATCGAAATCAACAGAAAATACGATGAAACCCTGTAACAGTAAAGACAGAAATAATCAGCTTTATTCCATCAACCGACTTAATGTTGCCAAGCATGCTGCCAGTTCATCATGAGAGTTGTCAGCTTGGAGCTGGGTGAGAATCCTACGCAAGGCTGTCAACTCTTCAGGAGATAGCACTGGAAGGTGACCACGACCCACTTGCTCAATAAACTCAGACCGAGATATCCCCATCTGTTTGGCAAGATCATCAAGTCCTTTTACTCCAGTTGCTGTCAGCGACAGGTTCACTTGACCTTTGACCTCATCGTATAGCTCGGGTTGTCCCCGTAGTTTCTTTCGCCCTTTTTCAGGCATTAACCTCTTATCCTTATACTATGAATGAGATTAGAGGCTATATAGTGTCTAACTATCTTAAGATTATTAAGTAGTGGCTACATAGTCTCTACAGAACGGTCAGCTAGAGAGTTGCTTGCTATGTTGGCTCTCTGGCTGGCTTGTGCTTTTCTCAGATTAAACTGCTGGAGTTTTGCCCGTGATTTTCTTGGAAAAATTTCATATAACTGGTGCCTGCTCTACAAAAACCGTGTTTTGTCGGTAGGGCTATCAATGGTGAATGAGATTGTGACCGCTGGAGATGCACCAAAGGAACTCACACCAAAACTAGTTCTCAAACCCTCGCTACAAGAGGCTATTGTTGTGATACAGCGTTACGGTGGTCGTTTAACTGCACACGAACTGCACTTAGAAATGGGGATTGGATTGTCAACGGCTTATACATACCTCAAGCAATTACATGCTCAGAATTGTGTAGAGCGATTGAAGATTCAGAGTGCGACTGGCACAGGTAAACAATATCTATATGTGATGAATTCAAAAGTCATGGAACTTGATGGACTCTCGCCCCATGCCATCCAAACTAGTGAGTCTGAGCGTCCTCCTGACGTTTGGCAACATGATCAGGCTGCAGACCCGATGCAAGAGGTTCTAGATATCCTCTGCTACCTGGCAGAGAAAGTGAGAATTCTAGAAAATAAACTCACCAATCTGGAGCAGGAAAAACAAAAGCACTATCCATTGATTTCTGCTCTGAAGAAAGAGATGAACCATTCTGGCAAGCCTGGATCCTGAAATAGGATGAGTATTTTCAGGAGGTTATTGAGGGAGCAATATTCTTTGACCGAGTTGCTAATTGACTCAATTCCTCACAGGCTATTTATAACATCGAGTTTTTCTATTGGCGAAGTATCAATAATCCTTTTGATATTTCACCATCGACGCAAACCTCATCCCACAATTCAAACAGATGCCTTGACTCCAATCGCGCGGCAAGGCTATTTTTGTATCGCATCCAGGACATCGGGATAGAAATCGTAAACGGTGTTTCTCGCATCCCTCTAGGGATTGAAACTGCCATTCCTTGCGATGATAAGGAGCCTCTAGGTAACAAGCCGCACACAGTCGCATTGAGCGGTACAGCGTTCGCTCACTGGCTGGTGGAAACATCTCTTCTAATTGCTTAGGATCTAAGCTGACTAGTTGGGCAAGCGCTTCCAACTCCTTGCGGGTCGGGGGTGGGTTGAAGTAGAACTGCTCCCAGCGGAAAAGAGCAGGCCCAATCCCTGCTAATTGGCTCAGTTGAGAGGGCTTAGGAATGCTGACTGCAGGCTGACGACGAAAGCGACCAAAGTAATGGCTGACACTTTCTCCTTCAAAGGGCTGCAGATACCAAGATGGTCGTTGATCCTCAGGGATATCCACTGTAAATCTTAAGACGGAGTGTCTCGACTAGCCAAAATCTTGCATAGTTCATTTGCGTTAAACGTTAAGGAAGGATAATCCAGTTTGAGAATGGCAACCTTGCGGAGAATATCGTAGAGCACTTCACCATGACCGCCTGATCTCTCATATAGAATTTTGACGACCTGCTCATCGCTAAAAAGATTCAAGGGTTGTGACCATCCCTTTAAAACCTGAGCTTCCCACTGTTGGATGATCCCCACAGTCTCCGCTTTCTTGAAAGGAGGAAAAACATGCCAGTCTAAAAATGTGCTGGCAATATCGGCATACCGTTTGGTCCCACGTTTCAAAAGTTCGTTGAGATAGTGGGTACCAACTAGAACAATCGCGATTTTCAGATTTCTGGTTAATTCAATCAGCTCGTTCAAAGCTTTATAACTCAGAAAATCCGCCTTGCCGATAACGAGTAGCCTGACTTGGTAAGATTTCAGCGTTCCCCAAGTTCTCGTTCGTAGATGGACCAACCGCCCAATATCAGCAAAGGGATTACCTAATTCTCGTAAGATATCGTGGTATAAACCTGTCGGTGTCCCGTACTGTCTAATTTCGGCAAAAATGACAGGGGTTGGAATGGTATAAAGGTGTCCACGCTTCTGGCAAAAGAGTCGCTGATAAAAATGACAGCTTTTTCGCAGGTCGGCATAACATTTTGAATTGACGTATCCATTCAACCGAGCATCACGTTGGGAGGATAACCAAGCAAACAGGTCACGATCTCGTTGGGCAACATCAAA